>NC_018027.1:1861241-2171447 GCF_000266905.1 Mycolicibacterium chubuense NBB4
CGGGCTTCGGCGCTATATCCGGTTCGACGCGCATGTGGACCGGGCGCAATGGGACGACGACGAGATGCGCTGGCACGTCTACACCGAGGACGGTCAGGAATTCATCGCGCAGTTCGTCATCTCCGGGGCCGGCGGCCTGCACATCCCGTTGATCCCGGAGTTCGACGGCCTCGACGACTTCATGGCCGCCGGCAAGTCCGCATTCCACTCGGCGCAGTGGGACCACGGCGTGGACATCAAAGGTAAGCGCGTCGCGGTCATCGGCACCGGCGCCAGCGCCATCCAGATCGTGCCGGAGATCGTCTCCGACGTCGCCGAACTGCAGCTCTACCAACGCACTCCGGCCTGGGTGATGCCGCGGCCCAACAACCCGATCCCCGAGGGCCTGCAGCGGATCTTCGCCACTGTGCCCGGAACACGGGCGGCGATGCGCGCAGGCATCTACTGGTTGCACGAAGCGGTCGGCTTCGCGATGACGCAACAACCGAAGTTGCTCAAGCTCGGCGAGCTGGCCGGCAAGTGGAACATCCGGCGCTCGATCAAAGACCGTGAACTGCGCCGCAAGCTCACACCGGACTACCGCGCCGGCTGCAAGCGAATCCTCAACTCGGACAACTACTATCGCGGCATCGCGGACCCGAAGACCGACGTGATCACCGACCGGATCGCCCGCTTCACCGCCGACGGCATCGTGACCGCCGACGGCACAGAACGCCCGGTGGACGTCGTCGTGTTCGCCACCGGCTTCCACGTGACGGACTCCTACACCTACGTCGACATCAAGGGGCCGGGCGGTGAAGATCTCGTCGACCGCTGGAACCAGGAGGGCATCGCCGCGCTGCGCGGGATCACCGTCGCCGGCATGCCCAACCTGTTCTTCCTGCTCGGTCCGAACACCGCGCTGGGACACAACTCGGTCGTGTTCATGATCGAGTCCCAGATTCGCTACGCCGCACATGCGATCGCCGCGGTGGACCGCGCCAAGGCGCAGGCGCTCGCGCCGACGCGCGCAGCGCAGGATCGCTTCAACGACGACCTGCAGCACGACATGAGCGGTACCGTATGGAGCACCGGCGGCTGCCGGAGCTGGTATCTCGACGAGCACGGCGTCAACCGCACCCTCTGGAGCGGGATGACGTGGCAGTACTGGCTGGCGACGCGCCGATTCCGGGCCTCGGAGTACGAATTCCTGCGGTAGAGCTGCGACACGCCAACACAAGATGTTGCGTCGTCGCCCGATTTGAGCCCCAACAAGTTGTAGTGTCGGAACCAGCCTGTACAACTGCTCTCACAGGTGGAAAATCCGGCGAAATGGGGTCCTGGTGTCCGAGGGAATGAAGCTGATCGACCGCGTCTCCGCGATCAACTGGAACCGCCTGCAGGACGACAAGGACGCCGAGGTCTGGGACCGTCTCACCGGGAACTTCTGGCTACCCGAGAAGGTGCCGGTCTCCAACGACATCCCGTCGTGGAACACGCTGACCGCCGGTGAGAAGCAGCTCACCATGCGGGTGTTCACCGGCCTGACGTTGCTGGACACCATCCAGGGCACGGTCGGCGCGGTCAGCCTGATCCCCGACGCGCTCACGCCCCACGAGGAGGCGGTGTACACCAACATCGCGTTCATGGAGTCCGTGCACGCCCGCAGCTACAGCAACATCTTCTCGACGCTGTGCTCGACGGCCGAGATCGACGACGCGTTCCGCTGGTCGGAGGAGAACCCGAACCTGCAGCGCAAGGCCGAGATCGTCATGCAGTACTACAAGGGCGACGAGCCGCTCAAGCGCAAGGTGGCCTCGACCCTGCTGGAGAGCTTCCTGTTCTACTCGGGCTTCTATCTGCCGATGTACTGGAGCAGCCGCGCCAAGCTGACCAACACCGCCGACATGATCCGGCTGATCATCCGCGACGAGGCCGTGCACGGCTACTACATCGGCTACAAGTACCAGCGCGGGCTGGCCCAGCAGGACGAGTCGACCAAGCAGGAGCTCAAGGACTACACCTACGAGTTGCTGTTCGAGCTCTACGACAACGAGGTCGAGTACACCCAGGACCTCTACGACGGAGTCGGGCTGACCGAGGACGTCAAGAAGTTCCTGCGCTACAACGCCAACAAGGCGCTGATGAACCTCGGCTACGAGGCGTTGTTCCCGCGCGACGAGACCGACGTCAACCCGGCGATCCTGTCCGCGCTGAGCCCCAACGCCGACGAGAACCACGACTTCTTCTCCGGCTCCGGCTCCAGCTACGTCATCGGCAAGGCCGTCAACACCGAAGACGAGGACTGGGACTTCTAGTTCTACAGCCCGCCAATCGCGCGGATCGGGGCCTCGCCGGCGTTCCGGCGAGGCCCCGATCTTGTGTGGGACAACGTGATTCGTGCTGCCGCCGACATGTTGTCGGGGTCGGTTGATAGTGTCGGTGTCGTGTTCGAAAGTGTGTTCGATATCGAGGCTGATGCGTCCGAGGCGGCGTTGCGGGCCCATGTCGAGCACTGCGAGCGGTTGAAGTCGGCGCTAGCGGCGTCCCAAGCCCGGGCGACGGCGCTGTGGTCTCAGAAGCGGCGCGATGCGGAGGCCGCCGCCGGGGTCCCGGCGGCCAAGCGCGGGCGCGGGTTGGCTTCGGAGGTGGCGTTGGCCCGCCGGGATGCCCCGGTGTGCGGGAACACCCACCTCGGGGTGGCGGCGGCGTTGGTGCACGAGATGCCCCACACCTTGGCCGCGCTGGAGGCGGGGGTGCTCTCGGAGTATCGGGCGGTGGTGATCGTCAAGGCGTCGGCGTGTCTGAGTGTGGGGCATCGCCGGGCGCTCGACGCCGAGTTGTGTGCCGATACCACCGAGCTGGCGGGCTGGGGTAATGCGCGGGTGGAGGCTGAGGCCAAGAAGATCACCGCCCGCCTGGATGTCGCGGCGGTGGTGGAACGCAACGCCAAAGCGGTCGGGGATCGGTGTGTGTGGACCCGTCCGGCGCCGGAGGGCATGGTCTATGTGACCGCGCTGTTGCCGCTGGCGCAGGGGGTGGGGGTGTACGCCGCGCTCAAACGCCAGGCCGATGTCACCGGTGATGGGCGTGGTCGCGGGCAGGTGATGGCCGACCCCTCTATGAGCGGGTGACCGGTCGTGCGGCGGAGGCGCCGGTGCCGGTGGCGTTGAATCTGGTGCTGGCCGACACCACGCTGTTCGGGGGCGACGACTGCCCCGGCTGGGCCGCGGGCTACGGGCCGGTCCCCGCCGCGGTCGCCCGGCATTTGGTGTCCGAGGCGGTCGCCGACGAGAACGCCAAAGCCACCCTGCGCCGGTTGTATCGGCATCCGACGAGTGGGCAGTTGGTGGCGCTGGAGTCGAAGTCCCGGCTGTTCCCGACAGGGTTGGCGGCGTTTCTGGGGCTGCGCGACCAGACCTGCCGGACGCCGTACTGCAATGCCCCGATCCGCCATCACGACCACGCCAGGCCCTACCGCGACGGCGGGCCGACCAGCGCGCTCAACGGGCTCGGTGCCTGCGCGGCGTGCAACTACGCCAAAGAAGCTCCCGGCTGGACCGTCACCACCACCGAACGCCACGGCCGCCACACCGCCGCATTTCGCACCCCCACCGGCGCGGTCTACCACTCCACCGCACCGCCGCTGCCCGGACCACCGGTCCGACAATGGGTGCACCACACCGACCGACCCGTCAGCATCGACATGGTCGCCCTCAAACACGCCTGCTAAGAGCGTTCGTGGCTGTCTTCCATGACGGTGCGGCCGATCTCGGCGTAGGTGTCCGGCCGCGCGTAGCGCAGCCACAGCGCATATCCGATTCCGATGAGGAAAACGGCCGCGATGAAGTACGGGGCGCACTTGAAGACGAGCGAGTTCGAGGCATAGCCCGCCGCGAACGCACGGTTGTCCCACAGCAGCCACACCACGTAGCCCATGGCCACGCCACCGGCCAGCGGGCACAGCAGGGTGGTGATCACGTTGCCGCGGTGAGTCTTTCGCACCCAGAAGTACCAGATCACCGCGATCGAGCAGATCGCCTGCACCAGCAGGATCGCGGCAGTGCCGATCAGGGCGAGCAGACCGTAGATGTTGGTGTAGGGGACCAACGACGGGGTGTCGACCGGCACGCCCTCGGCGTCGGGCACCTGGACGGCGGTGAAGACGAAGAACAGCAGGACGATCACCATCGTGATCGCGGCCTGCACCGCCGAGGCGATGTAGGGCGAGCCGTGCCTCGGATGCGCAGCACCGAGCGTGGATTTCACCTTCGCCGAGGGGATTTCGCGGCCCAGAGCGAACAGATAGCGCGACGCGGCATTGTGGAAGGCCAGCGCACATGCGAACGACCCGATGACCAGCAGCGCTTTGTACACGTCGAGCAGAAGGCCGCCGAGGTTCGCGTGCACGAGGTTGAAGAACAGATCCAGAGGCGACGAGCTGATGGACGCCTCGACCGACGTCTTGGCGCCGTTGCCGGCCAACACCATCGCCGAGATGAACGTGTAGAACAGCCCCAGTCCGATCACGGCGATCAGCGTGGCCCGCGGAATGATCTTCTTCGGGTTGCGTGATTCCTCGCCGTAGACGGCTGTGGTTTCGAAGCCGACCCACGACCAGAACGCAAAGAACAGCCCGATGGCCATGGAACCGGCTGCCGCCGCCGTCCCGAACGCGCCTTCGGGCAGGCTCTCGAACGCGTTGTTCAGCAGCACGGTCTGGTCGAGCATGAAGCCGTCGGGGCCGCCGCCGTGGGCGATCACGGTGAAAGCCAACGCGAAGAGAATCAGCACCTCGGAGATCAGGGTCACCCCGAGAATCGCCGCGGTCAGGCTGATGTGGAAGTGGCACAGCACCCCGATGACGACGATCGCACCGATCGCGAACACCAACCACGGGATGTTCACGCCCACAATGGTGTTGAACGCGTCGTTGGCGAAATACGCGCAGCCGCCGATCAGCGACCCCTCGAACACCACGTAGGCGAAGGTCGCCAGGAAGCCGCTCGCCATGCCCCACACCTGACCGAGTCCGTGGGAGATGAATCCGTAGAACGCACCGGTGGTGGTGATGTGCCTGGCCATCGCGACATAGCCGAGGGCGAACAGTGTCAGCGCGATCGTCGCGAACAGGAAGCCCGCCGGGGCGCCCAGCCCGTTGCCGAAGCCGACGGCGATCGGCACGTTGCCGGTCATCGCGGTGATCGGTGCGGCGTTGGCGACCGCCATGAAGATCACCGCGACCATGCCGATCGCGCCTTTCTTCAAGCCGGCCGGCGCTGCCGGCTCGACCGCTGCGGAATCAGTGGCCATCCGGGCCTCCTCGGTGTGAAAGGCATTGCTGTCACTGCCCGCAACGCTGCAGACCGAGGAAGCGTCGCACTGTATAGACCATGCGACAACCCGGGAAATCGACTGTTAACACGGCGCACAGTGTTCTCCCAGCTTCGGCGTCGATGAATGCCGGGCGGCGCGAAGGCGAACAGTGCGGCATCATCGTGGCACCCTGTTCGGTACCTGGCTCACACTGAGGAGGTGACCACCACGTCGTTATTCAGCTCCGTCTTGAACTGGCTGCGGGCCGGATATCCGGAAGGTGTGCCGGGACCCGACCGTGTTCCGCTGCTCGCGCTGCTGCGCGCCACGCCCTTGACCGAGGACGAGATCAAGGAAGTCATCGCTCACATCACTGCCGACAAGTCGTCGGCGACGGCCGACGGGTCGATCGACAGCGACGAGATCGCCGCGTTCATCGAGGATGTCACGCACCACGACCCGGGACCGGAGAACATCCAGCGGGTGGCTGCACGGCTCGCCGCCGCCGGATGGCCGCTCGCCGGTGTGGATTTCGGCGAGCGGCCGTCGGAGTAGGTGCGGTCTACCGCAGCGACTCCGTGTTGATCACGAAGCGGTAGCGCACGTCGCTGGCGAGCACCCGCTCGTAGGCGTCGTTGATGTAATCCGGCTCGATGACCTCGATCTCGGGCGTCACATCGTGGTCGGCGCAGAAGTTCAGCATCTCCTGTGTCTCGGCGATGCCGCCGATCAACGAGCCGGAGAGCCGGCGGCGGCCGAAGATCAGAGCGCCGGCCGGGACCTCCATCGGCTTCTCCGGCATGCCCAGCTCCACGAGGGTGCCGTCGAGCTTGAGCAGACCGAGGTAGTCGCCCATGTCGAGATTGGCCGACACCGTGTTGATGATGAGGTCGAACGAACCACTCAGCTTCTTGAACGTGTCGGGGTCACTGGTCGCGTAGTACTCGGAGGCGCCCAGGCGCAGGCCGTCCTCCATCTTCTTCAGCGACTGGCTCAGCACGGTGACCTGCGCGCCCATCGCCGCGGCGATCTTCACCGCGAGATGTCCGAGGCCGCCGAGGCCGATGACGGCGACGTTCGTCCCCGGCCCCGCGTTCCAGTGCCGCAACGGCGAGTAGGTGGTGATGCCCGCGCACAGCAGCGGAGCCGCCTTGTCCAGCGGGATGGAGTCCGGGATCGACAGGACGTAGTTCTCGTCGACGACGATGGCGCCGCTGTAGCCGCCCTGGGTGGGCTGGCCGTCGCGTCCGACGCCGTTGTAGGTCCCGACCATGCCCGGGTTGTTGCAGTACTGCTCCTCGCCGGCCAGGCAGAATTCGCACTCGCGGCAGGAGTCCACGAAACATCCGACGCCGACGCGGTCGCCGACCTTGTACCTGCTCACCTCGGACCCGACCTCGGTGACGATGCCGGCGATCTCGTGGCCCGGCACCAACGGATACTGGACGCCGCCCCACTCACCGCGCACGGTGTGGATGTCGGAGTGGCAGATGCCGGCGAAATGGATGTCGAAGGCCACGTCGTGCGGGCCGACGTCGCGGCGGGTGATCGTGGTCTTGGTCAGCGGTTCGCTGGCCGACGGGGCTGCATATGCGGATACGGTGCTCAATATCGTTGACCTTTGATCGATTTCGATTGGTTTCGGAACAGCTCTGTGGCCCGGTGGCGGGGCACAAGACAAGCGACCACGACTACGCGGCCAACGGGAACAACGAACCTTCCCGGCGAGAAGATTCCGCCGGCACGCAGTTGTGATCGTCACAGCGGCGGCCGGCGCGTGCCGCACGCGGCGGCGCCTCGTCAGTTGATCGGCGCGTTGACCCACCGCAGGTCGGCCAGGATGCCGCGCGCGGCGACGATGCCCTCGCCGGTCTGCCACACCTCGTTGTTGACCGCGAACACCCGGTTGTCGCGGTTGGCCGACAGCCGCTTCCACGCGTCGCTGTCCAGGACTGCCGGCGCGCGCTGCTTGGCTTCGGCCGACGCGAACGAGATGTAGACGATGTCGCCGTCGGCGATCGAGAAGTCCGGCTTGCCGGCGAGGTCCTCATCGGAGATACCGATCTCGGCGTACGGCTTGTCGGTGAAGCGCTGTGCCGCGGGACGGTCCACACCCACGTCGGCCAGCACCCGGGCGGGGAAGTCATCCGCGCCGAAGACGCGCATCGTGGTGTCCGTGAACTGCACGATCGACGCCTGGAAGTGGATGGCGTCGTTGTCGGCGCCGGTCTTGTGGGCGGCCCGGTCGAAGTCCTCGATGAGCCTGTCCGCCGCCGCCGCGCGGCCCGTGGCCGCGCCGACGGTGCGCAGATTGTCCTTCCACGCCGCGCCCGGCGGGCCGCCGAACACCGTCGGCGCGATCTGCGAGAGGCCCGGGTGGGCCTGCGGCGTCAAGGCCACCGAGCCGAGGATGAGATCGGGCTTCGCGTCGCGGATGGCTGTCATGTCCGGCTCGCTGCGGCGTCCCGCGCTCGGAACCCGATGGATCACCGAGCCCAGGTAGGACGGCTGCTCGGTGGATCCGTCGGGAAGCGCCGCCGCCACGATCCGGGACTGCAGACCCAGCGCGCACAGCGCGTCGAGTTGGTCACCGGAGAGCACGACGATGCGCTGCGGGTCGGCCCGCACCAGCGTCGTCTCCGGCACCGGGGGAGAGACGGCGTGCGCGGTGGCATTGCGGACCTCGCGGTCCGGCGGCCCGTCATCGAGCGGCGCGGGCTGCGGCGCGCACGATTCGTCGGGTCTGCGGTCGTTGCCCAGCACGCCGGCGCCCGCGATCCGCGTCGTGCTCGTGATGGGCGTCTCGACCGGGGTGGGAGCCGAGGCGTTGTCCGAGGAGCCGCAGCCACTGACCACCGAGACGCCCACGGCGCCTGCGATAGCGAGCACCGCACACGAGCGGGGGATCCAGCGGCCCCATCGCGCGCCCGTCAACAGCACGTCGCCGACCGTAACATCGCGGTGTTTCACCGCGGGTCAGGCGGCTTTGCCGGTATGTCAAACTTGTAATACGACCGTTTGTAGGACCACCGCGGCTGCGGGCGGGCTCGAGCGCTAGGATTCAAACCGGACCGCCGGACCTCTGGCGGTTCGTCACCGCCGGGGATCCCCGGCGTGCTGAGAGATACAAGAAGGTTGGAGGACCTGTTGGTAGCCGAAGCGCCCCCAATCGGTGAACTCGAAGCCCGGCGTCCCTTCCCGGCGCGGCTCGGCCCCAAGGGCAACCTGATCTACAAACTGGTGACCACCACCGATCACAAGCTGATCGGGATCATGTACTGCGTCGCCTGCTTCGCGTTCTTCTTCATCGGCGGCCTGATGGCGCTGTTCATGCGGACCGAGCTCGCCGTACCCGGCCTGCAGTTCCTGTCCAACGAGCAGTACAACCAGCTGTTCACCATGCACGGCACGGTGATGCTGCTGTTCTACGCCACTCCGATCGTGTTCGGGTTCGCCAACCTGGTGCTGCCGCTGCAGATCGGCGCCCCCGACGTCGCCTTCCCCCGGCTGAACGCCTTCTCGTTCTGGCTGTTCCTGTTCGGCGCGATGATCGCCATCGCCGGGTTCATCACCCCCGGCGGTGCGGCGGACTTCGGCTGGACCGCCTACTCGCCGCTGACCGACGCGATCCACTCACCCGGCGCCGGTGGCGACCTGTGGATCATGGGCCTGGCCGTCGGCGGTCTGGGCACCATCCTCGGCGGGGTGAACATGATCACGACCGTGGTGTGCATGCGCGCGCCCGGCATGACGATGTTCCGGATGCCGATCTTCACCTGGAACATCCTGGTCACCTCGATCCTGGTGCTGCTGGCCTTCCCGATCCTGACGGCGGCGCTGTTCGGCCTGGCCGCCGACCGGCATCTCGGAGCCCACGTCTACGACCCCGCCAACGGCGGTGTCCTGTTGTGGCAGCACCTGTTCTGGTTCTTCGGCCACCCGGAGGTCTACATCATCGCGCTGCCGTTCTTCGGCATCGTCACCGAGATCTTCCCGGTCTTCTCCCGCAAGCCGATCTTCGGTTACACGACCCTGATCTACGCGACGCTGGGTATCGCGGCGCTGTCGGTGGCGGTGTGGGCGCACCACATGTACGCCACCGGCGCGGTGCTGCTGCCGTTCTTCTCGTTCATGACGTTCCTGATCGCGGTCCCGACCGGCATCAAGTTCTTCAACTGGGTCGGCACGATGTGGAAGGGGCAGTTGACCTTCGAGACACCCATGCTGTTCTCCGTGGGCTTCCTGGCGACCTTCCTCCTCGGCGGCCTGTCCGGCGTGATCCTGGCCAGCCCGCCGCTGGACTTCCACGTCACCGACAGCTACTTCGTGATCGCGCACTTCCACTACGTGCTGTTCGGCACCATCGTGTTCGCCACCTACGCGGGCATCTACTTCTGGTTCCCGAAGATGACCGGCCGCCTGCTCGACGAGAAGCTGGGCAAGCTGCACTTCTGGCTGACGTTCATCGGCTTCCACACCACGTTCCTGGTGCAGCACTGGCTCGGTGACGAAGGCATGCCGCGCCGCTACGCCGACTACCTGCCCTCCGACGGATTCACGACGCTGAACATCATCTCGACGATCGGGGCGTTCATCCTGGGTCTGTCGATGCTGCCGTTCGTGTGGAACGTGTTCAAGAGCTGGCGCTACGGCGAGCCCGTGATGGTCGACGACCCGTGGGGCTACGGCAACTCGCTGGAGTGGGCCACCAGTTGCCCGCCGCCGCGGCACAACTTCACCGAGCTGCCCCGCATCCGTTCCGAGCGTCCCGCGTTCGAGCTGCATTACCCGCACATGGTCGACCGGATGCGTCGGGAAGCTCACGTCGGTCGCGCGCACGGTCCCGAGGACGGCGACGTGACGCGGCTCGACGAAGAGAACGTCCGCACCTGAGCGAGAGCACGAGCAGCACTCGGGGGTGAGTCAACTGCCATCGTCGGCCGACGCAGTCAACGTATCGCGCAACAGTTCGTCGCTCCTGATCACGGTCACCGGTCGCGACCAGCCCGGCGTGACGTCGGCCCTCTTCGAGGTGCTCTCCAAGCACCGGGTCGACCTCCTCAACGTCGAGCAGGTCGTCATCCGAGGACGCCTGACATTGGGGGTGCTGGTCGCCGCCCCGGCGGAAGTGGCCGCCGGGCCCGGGCTGCGTGACGAGGTGGAGTCCGCCATCCACGGGGTGGGCCTCGAGGTCACCATCGAGCGCAGCGACGGCCTCCCCGTATTGCAGGAGCCGTCCACGCACACCATCGTCGTGCTGGGCCGGCCGATCACCGCCGAGGCGTTCGGCGTGGTGGCCCGGGAAGCGGCCGCGCTGGACGTCAACATCGACTTCATCCGCGGGGTCTCGGACTACCCGGTCACGGGCCTCGAGCTGCGGGTGTCGGTGCCGCCCGGCGCCTACCGGCGACTGCAGGCCGTGCTGGCCCGCGTCGCGGTCGAGGAGGGCGTCGACATCGCGATCGAGGACTACAGCCTGTCCCGGCGCGCCAAACGGCTCATCGTGTTCGACGTGGACTCCACGCTGATCCAGGGTGAGGTCATCGAAATGCTGGCGGCCCACGCCGGCGCCCAAGCCGCGGTCGCCGAGGTCACCGAGGCCGCGATGCGCGGGGAGTTGGACTTCGCGGAGTCGCTGCACCGCCGGGTCGCCACGCTCGAGGGTCTGCCGGCCGAGGTGCTCGACGAGGTGGCCGAGAAGATCGAACTCACGCCCGGAGCGCGCACCACGCTGCGCACCCTGCGGCGGCTCGGCTACCACTGCGGCATCGTGTCCGGCGGCTTCCGTCAGGTCATCGAACCGCTGGCCCACGAGCTGATGATGGACTTCGTCGCCGCCAATGAACTCGAGATCGTCGACGGCAAGCTGACCGGCCGGGTGGTGGGTGACGTCGTCGACCGACCGGGCAAGGCCAAAGCGCTGCGCGACTTCGCCCAGCAGGCCGGCGTGCCGATGGAGCAGACCGTCGCGGTGGGCGATGGCGCCAACGACATCGACATGCTCTCGGCGGCGGGACTGGGCGTGGCGTTCAACGCGAAACCGGCGCTGCGCGAGGTGGCGGATGCCTCCTTGAGCCATCCGTACCTCGACACCGTGTTGTTCGTCCTCGGCGTCACCCGCGGGGAGATCGAAGCCGCCGATGCGCTCGACGGGATGGTCCGGCGGGTCGAGATCCCGGACTGACTCGGCTACACCACCACGGCGGCGGACTCGCCCGACAGGCCGGTGACGCTTCGCCATGCGCGCCCGAGCAGTTCGATGGACTCGACGAGTCGGTCGTCGGGCAACGTGTACGGGACCCGGATGAAGCGCTCGAGCGAGCCGTCGACCCCGAAGCGCGGTCCCGGCGGGATCTCCAGGCCCATCCTGGACGCGGCCGCCGACAGGGCCGAACTCATCGGCGCCGGTAGCCGCACCCACAGTGACATCCCGCCGCTGCCCGGCAGCGGCCGCCAGTCGGGCAGGTGTTCGGCCAGCAGATCGACAAGCAGGGCACGCCGGGCCCGCAGGATCTCCCGCCGTTCGGGCAGAACGTCCGCTTCGGCTGCCAGAAGCCTTGCCGCGGCGAGCTGTTCGAGGATGGGGGTGCCCATGTCGATGGACGGGCGCAGCGCGCCGACTGTCGCGAGGGTGCTGCGCTCAGCCCGGATCCAGCCGATACGCAGGCCACCCCAGAACGACTTCGACATCGAGCCGACGGTCAGCACGAGGTCGCGCCGCGACGTCATGAACGAGGCGAAGGGTGCGGGGACTTGCTCGTCGAGCCACATGTCGGTGATCGTCTCGTCGACGATGGTGCGAGTGCGCGTCTCACTGATGATGTGCGCCAGACGTTCTCGCTCCGGCGCGGGCAGCGTCATCCCGGTCGGGTTGTGGTTGTCGGGGATCAGGTAGGCCAGATCGGGGGCCAGTTGGTGCATGGCCGCCTCGTGCGCGTCGAGTTCCCAGCCGTCCGGTGTCATCGCCACCGGCACCGGCCGCAGCCCGCGGTTGGCCATCGCCGCGAGCCCGCCGTGGTAGGTCGGCTGCTCGACGAGCACACGATCACCGGGCTGGGTGTAGGTGGCCAGGATCAGACCGATGGCGTGCAGGGCCCCGGTGGTGACCATCACCTCCTCTGGCTCGGTGGGAAGTCCTCGTGCGCAGTATCTTTCGGCGATCGCCGCGCGCAGCGGCGCGACTCCGCCGAGCTCGATCCCGATGTCGTGCAGATATGGCGTGGCTTCTTCGGCGGCTTCGGTGAACGCCCGTGACACGATCGCCGCGGGCGCGGCCAGGGTGGCGGCGGCCAGATTCGCGGTGGGGATGGCCGGGGGAGCCGACGCCGAGGCGGGCAGCGGCAGCGCGGTGGTACTGCGCGCCCCACGTCTGGCGACGAGATAGCCGTCGTCGCGGAGTTGGGCGTAGGCGGCGGTGACGGTGGTGCGGGAGACGCGCAGCGTGTCGGCGAGCACGCGCTCACTGGGCAGTCGGGCCTCGAGCGGCACCCGGCCGTCGACGATCAGCAGGCGCAGTGCATCCGCCAACCCGTGATAGGCCGGACCACTGCGACTGGATGTGCGCCAGTTGCCCAGTTCGCGGGCCAGTAGGTCCACATCGAGCGATCTGGCCTTCATTGAATTCGTCATCGAGGCCAGTATTGGCTAACTGGCTATTGAAGAGCAAGCCAGATGCGCAAGATCATGGGCTCATGAGTCACTGGATCTCGCGATTGGCCCAACGGCTGGCCGATCTCTACTACCTGCCCCCGATGGGCGGCATGATCGACGACCGGGATGCCGACGCTCGCCGTATGCGTGCCGACCTCGACGCGATACGGATGCACTTCCCGGACCACGCGTGAGGCCCGTGCGGGCGCTGTCGCGCGGCACGACACTGATCGCCGGCCTCTGCGGCTACGGCGTCTCGATGGCGATGATGGTCCGCGCGGGACTGG
Source organism: Mycolicibacterium chubuense NBB4 (assembly GCF_000266905.1). The sequence goes on from NC_018027.1 coordinate 1,874,474, forward strand.
GCCTCGACCCGTGGGATGTGTTCCACCAAGGGCTTTCGCTGTTGACCGGCATGACGATCGGCACCGCCTCGGCCCTCGTCGGCGTCGCGGTCCTGGTGGCGTGGATTCCGCTGCGGAACCGGCCCGGCGTCGGGACGGTCGCCAACGTCGCCGTCATCGCGATCACCGTCGACCTCGCGCTGGCGGTCATCCCCGCACCGGCGTCGCTGCCGGCCCGGGCGGCGATGCTGGTGGCGGCCGTCGTGCTCAACGCCGTCAGCACGGTCCTCTACATCGGTGCCGGACTCGGGCCCGGCCCGCGCGACGGGCTGATGACCGGGCTGGTGATTCGCACCGGCGGTTCGGTTCGCCTGGTCCGCACCGTCATCGAGGTGACCGTGCTCGCGGTCGGCTGGCTGCTCGGCGGGACCGTCGGAGTCGGCACGGTGGTCTACGCCTTCGGCATCGGTCCACTGGTGGGGCTCTTCGTACGACTCATCCCCGACCGGCTGGTCGCCGTCAGCGGTTGGGCCGGTGTGCGGCCGGTGCGCATCACCGCCGATGATGGCAAGAGTGAGCAGCCGACACACACTGGAATCGCTGGCAGCTGAGGCCATCGCGCTCGGCGAGGGCCGACGGCGCGCCGTTCTCGGCATCGCCGGCACTCCGGGCGCAGGCAAGTCCACACTGGTGTCCCTGCTGCTGGAATCGATCACCGAGCGCCGCGGCGCCGGCTGGGCGGCGCACGTGCCGATGGACGGCTTCCACCTGGCCGACGATCAACTGCGCAGGCTCGGGCTCCTGGACCGCAAGGGCGCGCCCGAGACGTTCGACCCGGCGGGCTACGCGGTGCTGCTCGAGCGCGTGCACCGGGAAACGGACGCCGAGATCTACGCGCCGGGCTTCGACCGCCGTCTCGAGCAACCGCTGGCCGCGGCGCTGGCGGTGCCCGCCCACGCCCGGCTGGTCGTCACCGAGGGCAACTATCTGCTCGTGGATCACCCGCAGTGGGCGCGGGCGCGTCGCGCGATGGACCGGGTGTGGTTCGTCGCCGCCGACGAGCACAGCCGGGTGAACCGGTTGGTGGCCCGCCACGTCGAGTTCGGCAAGACAGCGGCGCAGGCGCAGGCGTGGGCGTCCGAGGTCGACGCCCGCAACGCGGCCCTGGTGTCGGCGACCGCCGACGCCGCCGACCGGGTGATCGTCAACGGCGCGGACGGCTGGTCGATTTCGGCGTGACTACGATGGGCGAGTGCCAGCCGAAGACACCGAAGCTGCCGACCCCGACCTGTTGATCGACTTCGCGAAGGTCACGCTGCGCCGCAACGGCCGGCTCCTGGTCGGACCGGTGACCTGGTCGGTGGAACTCGACGAGCGGTGGGTCGTGGTCGGCCCGAACGGTGCGGGCAAGACATCGTTGCTGCGCATCGCCGCGGCGATGGAACATCCCTCGTCGGGGACCGCATACGTCCTGGGCGAGCGCCTGGGCCGGGTCGACATGTCGGAACTGCGCTCCCGCGTCGGCCTCAGCAGCGCCGCCTTATCGCAACGCGTGCCGGACGACGAGATAGTGCGCGACCTCGTGGTCTCCGCCGGCTATGCCGTCATGGGCCGGTGGCGTGAGCAGTACGACGAGCTCGATTACGAACAGGCGCTCGACATGCTGGAGAGCGTCGGCGCCGAGCATCTCGCCGACCGCACCTTCGGCACGTTGTCCGAGGGCGAGCGCAAGCGGGTGCTGATCGCACGCTCATTGATGACCGATCCGGAGCTACTGCTGCTCGACGAGCCTGCCGCCGGGCTGGACCTCGGCGGCCGCGAAGAGCTCGTCGCGCGATTGAGTGACCTGGCGGCAGACCCCGACGCGCCGGCGATGGTGCTGGTGACCCACCACGTCGAAGAGATCCCGCCTGGCTTCTCGCACTGCCTGATCCTGTCGGAGGGCACGGTGGTCGATTCCGGTCTGCTGACCGACGTGCTGACCTCCGAGAACCTGTCCACCGCGTTCGGCCAGTCGATTGCGCTGGACATCATCGACGGGCGGTATTTCGCCCGGCGCACCCGCAGCCGTGCCGCACACAGGAGACGTACGTGACCGACCCGTTGGTGCCGCGCCCCGCGGCGACCGTGATGCTCATCCGGGACACGCCCGAAGGCATCAAGGTCTTTCTGATGCGCCGCCACGCGGCGATGGACTTCGTCGCGGGTGTGATGGTGTTCCCAGGCGGTGGCGTCGACGACCGCGACCGCAACGCCGACGTCGCCTGGCACGGACCCGACCGGTCGTGGTGGGCCGGGCGGTTCGGCGTCGACGACGAGCTCGCCGAGGCTCTGGTGTGCGCCGCGGCACGGGAGACGTTCGAGGAATCCGGCGTGCTGTTCGCCGGCGCTGCCGACGATCCGGACCTGCTGGTCGACGACGCGTCGGTGTATCGGGAGCAGCGCGCCGCGCTGGAGAACAGGTCGCTGTCGTTCGGCGAGTTCCTGCGCTCGGAGAAACTGGTGCTGCGCGCCGACCTATTGCGGCCCTGGGCCAACTGGGTCACCCCGAAGGAGGAGCGCACCCGCCGTTACGACACCTACTTCTTCGTCGGTGCGCTGCCGAGCGGCCAGCGCGCCGACGGCGACAACACCGAGACCGACAAGGCCGGCTGGGTGACCCCGCAGGCCGCGCTCGACGACTTCGCCGAGGGTCGCAGCTTCCTGCTCCCGCCGACGTGGACCCAGCTCGACTCACTCGACGGCCGCACCGTGGCCGAGGTCCTCGCCCTGGAGCGGCAGATCGTCGCGATCGAACCGTCGCTGGCCGCTCAGGAAGGCGGGAACTGGGAGATCGAGTTCTTCAACAGCGACCGGTACAACGCCGCCCGCAACCGGCGCGCCCCGCAGGGCTACACCGACGGGGCACCGCGCGCGTGACCGAATTCGTCAGCGCCGTCGTCGGGGGCGGCGACGAGCGGGCGATCGCGACGCTGCTGCTGTCCCGCCCGCCGACCAATGCGCTGACCCGGCAGGTCTACCGGGAGATCGCCGAGGCCGCCGACGAGCTCGGCCGGCGGGACGACGTCGCGGCGGTCATCGTGTTCGGTGGCCACGAGATCTTCTCTGCGGGCGACGACATGCCCCAGTGGCGCACGCTGAACGCCGACGAGGCCGCGCGGGCTGCTCAGGTCTGCCGGGAGGCCGTCGACGCGCTGGCCGCGCTGCCCAAACCGACCGTCGCCGCCGTCACCGGCTACGCGCTGGGTGCCGGCCTGACCCTGGCCCTGGCCGCGGACTGGCGGATCAGCGGCGACAACGCGAAGTTCGGCGCGACCGAGATCCTCGCCGGCCGGGCGCCCGCGGCCGGTGCGACGCAGCGGCTCTCCGCCGCCATCGCGGTCAGCAAGGCCAAGGACCTGGTGTTCAGCGGCCGCTTCGTCGATGCCCGGGAAGCGCTCGGGATGGGCCTGGTCGACGAGCTGGTGGCTCCCGACGGGGTCTACGACGCCGCGGTGTCCTGGGCGAGCCGGTTCCTCGAGTATCCGCCGGAGGTCCTGGCGGCGGCCAAGGCCGCCTTCGCCGACGGGCGATGAGGCCCCGATCGGAGAGCGGGCAAATGCCGTTAGGCTGCCCTGCATGACGGAAACGAAGGAACCCGGCGCCCACCCCGATGTCGCGGTCCCGGCTCCGACGCCTCACGCGACCAAGGAGCAGGTCGAAGCTGCGATGCACGACTCCAAGCTGGCCCAGGTGCTCTACCACGACTGGGAGGCCGAGACCTACGACGACAAGTGGTCGATCTCCTATGACCAGCGCTGCGTCGACTACGCACGCGGCCGCTTCGATGCGGCGGTGCCCGAAGAGGTGCAGCGGGAGCTGCCCTACGACCGCGCGCTCGAGCTGGGCTGCGGCACCGGGTTCTTCCTGCTGAACCTCATCCAGGCCGGGGTTGCGCGCCGGGGCTCGGTCACCGACCTGTCGCCGGGCATGGTGAAGGTCGCGACCCGCAACGGGCAGTCGCTCGGACTGGACATCGACGGACGTGTCGCCGACGCCGAGGGCATCCCGTACGACGACAACACCTTCGATCTGGTGGTCGGCCACGCCGTGCTGCACCACATCCCCGACGTCGAGCTGTCGCTGCGCGAGGTCGTGCGAGTGCTCAAGCCCGGCGGGCGGTTCGTGTTCGCCGGCGAGCCGACCACCGTCGGCAACCGCTATGCGCGCGAATTATCAACGCTCACATGGCATGTCGCGACCAGCGTCACAAAGATCCCGATGCTGGCCGACTGGCGCCGGCCGCAGTCCGAGCTGGACGAGTCCTCCCGCGCGGCCGCGCTGGAGGCCGTCGTCGACCTGCACACCTTCGAGCCCGCCGAGCTGGAACGGATGGCCGCCAACGCCGGTGCGGTCGAGGTGCGCACGGCCAGCGAGGAATTCACCGCGGCGATGCTCGGCTGGCCCATCCGCACCTTCGAAGCCGCTGTGCCCGCGGGCCGGTTGGGTTGGGGCTGGGCGAGATTCGCGTTCGGCAGCTGGACGACGCTGTCCTGGGTGGACGCGAACGTCTGGCGGCGCGTCGTGCCGAAGGGCTGGTTCTACAACGTCATGGTGACGGGGGTCAAGCCGTCGTAGCGTTCACCCTCGACGATGTCCGCTATCTCCGCAGCGATGCGGGACGGCTCGCACTCGCCGAGGTGGCGCGCTACCGGCTGACCGACGCCTCCCTGGTCGCCGACATCGCCTCTGCGCGGCGGCGTTTCGCCGAGCGTTCCGCGATCCTGGTGGAAACGGTGCTGTTGCGGCGCCGAGCGGCGGCCAAATTGCGCGGCGCCGAGGACTGGTTGTTCACCGACGAGGCCCTGCAGCAGGCCACGGCGCAGGCCGTCGCCGAGCATCGGGCGCGTCGGCTGGCCGGCGCCGTGGTGCACGACGCGACGTGTTCCATCGGTACCGAGCTTGCCGCGCTTGCCTTTTCGGCTGAGCTCGTCGTGGGCAGCGACATCGACCCGGTGCGGCTGGCGATGGCCCGGCACAACCTGGAGTCGGCCGGGGCTCGGGTGATGCTCTGCCGCGCCGACGCGCTGCATCCGGTGACCCGCGACGCGGTGGTCCTCGTCGACCCCGCGCGCCGCACCGGATCGCGGCGCCGGTTCGATCCGCGCGCGTACCAGCCACCGCTCGACGAGCTGCTCGGGGTGCTGGCCGTCCGTGACTACGCCGTGAAGTGCGCTCCCGGAATCGATTTCGCCGCGGTCGCGCAGATGGGGTTCGACGGCGAGGTGGAGGTGACCTCGCTGTCGGGCAGCGTGCGCGAAGCGTGTCTGTGGTCACCAGGCCTGGCCCGTGCCGGGGTCCGCCGCCGTGCGACGCTGCTCGACACCGGTGAACAGCTCACCGACGCCGATCCCGGCGACTGTGCCGTGGCGCCGGCCGGCCGGTGGATCATCGACCCCGACGGCGCGGTGGTGCGCGCCGGACTGGTCCGTCATTACGCGGCGCGCCACGGCCTGTGGCAACTCGATCCGGACATCGCCTACCTGTCCGGCGACCGGCTCCCCGAGGGCGTCCGCGGCTTCGAGGTGCTCGAGCAACTCCCGTTCGGCGAACGGCACCTGCGGCAGGCGCTTTCGGCCAGAGAGGTCGGCGCCACGGAGATCCTCGTCCGCGGCGTCGACGTCGACCCCGACGTGTTGCGCTCCCGGCTGCGGCTGCGCGGCCCGGCGCAGGCGTCGGTGGTCGTCACCCGGCTCGGATCCGGGGCGGCAAGCCGGGCAACGGCATTCATATGTCGCCCGTCACGTTGATCGCTCACGTACCCTGGCTGTGAATCATCTGAAACCCGCGCCTGTCGTCCGAAGGGCGCCGACCACGAGGACGTCCGACGATGCGCATTCTCGCCGCTACTCTGCTGGCAGCCGGTGTCCTGGCGGGCGTCGCCGCCACGCCCGCGGCCGCTGCTCAGCCGGCGTGCACCGATCTCGGCGGCACGGTCGACGCCCAGCAGATCTGCCACGTCCACGTCGACAACCCGACCTACCGGCTCGATTACACCTTCCCGGCCGACTATCCCGACCAGCAGGCGCTGATCGGCTACCTCACCCAGACTCGCGACGGCTTCGTCAACGTGGCCGAGATGCCCGGGCAGTGGAACCTGCCATATGTCCTGGACGGCAAGGGAACCGGCTATCGGACCGGGCCCGACGACGGCGGGACCCGCAGCGTGGTGTTCGAGGTCTACGAGAACGTCGGCGGTGCTCGGCCGCAGACGTGGTACAAGGCGTTCAACTGGGACGTCGTCAAGAAGGCCCCGATCACCTTCGACACGCTCTTCAAGCCCGGTACCCGGCCGCTGGACGTGATCTTCCCGATCGTGCAGTCCGAGGTGTCGCGCCAGCTGGGTGTCGACTCGCCGATCTCACCGGCCGACGGCCTGGATCCGGCCAAGTATCAGGAGTTCGCGCTGACCGACGATTCGGTGATCTTCTTCTTCGGCCAGGGCGAGGTCATGGCCGGCGCCGGGGGAGCGCTCCAGGCGACGGTCCCGCGGTCGGCGATCGCCGACCTGCTCGCCTGAGCCCCGGTCACGCCGGCACGAAGCCGTACACCTGCCCGTCACTGGTTGCGGCGATCACGCGGCGGTCGTGGCCGATCGACACCCCCACCGGCCAGCCGGTCGCGTTGGGGAGGCGGTAGCGGTTCAGTGTGTGCCCGTCGCCCAGGTCGAACACGATCAGGGCCAACCCGTTGTCGGCGTCCGCGACGACGGTGTAACCGACCCCGGCCAGGCTCGAGCTCGACAACGGGTTCGTGTCGTCGCGGCTCCACAGCTTCTCGCCCTGGTCGCCGGTGTCGCGTACCGCGGTCAGGCGGGCGCCCGGCCCGCCGCCGGCGAGGATCAGGCCGGTGGGCGAGACCGACGGCGGAGTCTGGGCCAGGTAATCCAGCGGGACGGACCATTTCACGGAACCGTCGGCGGTGTTGAGCGCCCAGAGCTTCTTGTCGCGACCGTTGACGTACACCGTCGCCCCGTCGGCGGACAGCACGGGACTGGCCAGCGGACCGCCGCCCACGGCGTCGCTGGTCCACTCCCGGGTCAGCGAGGGCGTGTCGCCGGACCGGTAGCGCAGGCCGACGACCTTCGGCGCGTCGGCGCCGGGCTCCCACAGCGTCACGACCACGATGCCGGTGGCGTCCGAGAACGCCGGTGCGGCGGCGACGGGACAGCCGCGGGCGCCCAGCCGGCAGTCGTCGAGGCCGCGTTCGGAGTCCTTCGGATCGACGCCGGCCACCAGATCCAGCGACGTGCCGTCCACGGTGCCGCGGTGGGCGTCGAATATGAGCACCTGGCCGAGGTGGGTGACGACGAGCAGATGCCCCGGCGACAGGAACCGCATGGTCATCGGCATCCCGATCACCGGTCGGCGCCACCGGAACCACTGCGTGGTCGGAAAGGACTGCACCAGGCCCGGCTGGCCGATGTAGAGGTTGTCGAAGCCGTCGAACAGGGGACTGGCGAAGCCGCCGCCCTGATACAGCCGGGTGCACCAGCGCTGGCGGGCGTGGTTGTCGGTCTCCCAGACCATCAGCGAGCAACCGGTGCCGGTCTGCCCGTTGGCGGCCAGATAGTCTCCGGACCCCAGCGCGACCTGCGCGGCCAGCGTGCCTTTCACCGAGCGCGCCCACTCCAGCCGCAGCGCATCGGCGCCGTTGACCGGGGAGTAGCTGCTGTTGGCCGCATCCGCGTACTGCGCGGACCAGCCGGTGGCCGCCCGGGCGTCGACCCAGGAGTCGGTGGTGCCGCAGCCGGCAAGCGGGCCGGCGATCAGCGCCGTCGCGGCCAGCACGATGATTCGCCGGAGCACAGCATCCCTTCTGATTCCTCGAAGCGGACCTCGGGTTGTTCGTCGAGCCCACGTGAGGGTAACCGTTCACCCACCCCGTGCTCGCGTAGGCTTTCCGGCCATGACGACGATGTGGGGTGCGCCGCTGCACAAACGCTGGCGAGGCTCACGGTTGCGGGATCCGCGTCAGGCCGACTTCCTCACGCTGGCCTCGCTGAAGTGGGTGCTCGCCAACCGCGCCTACACGCCGTGGTATCTGGTTCGGTACTGGCGGTTGCTGAAGTTCAAGCTGGCCAATCCGCACATCATCACCCGGGGCATGGTTTTCCTGGGCAAGGAAGTCGAGATCCAGGCGACGCCGGAACTCTCGCAGATGGAGATCGGCCGGTGGGTGCACATCGGCGACAAGAACACCATCCGTTGTCACGAAGGGTCGCTGCGCATCGGCGACAAGGTGGTGCTCGGCCGCGACAACGTCATCAACACCTACCTCGACATCGAGCTGGGGGACTCGGTGCTGATGGCCGACTGGTGCTACATCTGCGACTTCGACCACCGGATGGACAGCATCGAGCTACCCATCAAGGACCAGGGCATCGTCAAGGGCCCGGTGCGGATCGGGCCCGACACCTGGGTGGGCGTCAAGGTGACCGTATTGCGCAACACCACCATCGGGCGGGGTTGCGTCCTGGGGTCGCACGCCGTGGTCCGCGGTGACATCCCGGATTTCTCGATCGCGGTCGGCGCGCCCGCCAAGGTGGTCAAGAACCGCAAGCTGTCCTGGGAGACGTCGGCGGCCCAGCGCGCCGAGCTGGCGGCGGCGCTGGCCGACATCGAACGGAAAAAAGCCTCCCGCTGACTCAGGCCTGCCACCGAACGCCGAACACCTCGTGCAGTGCGCCGGCGCCTTCGGAGGTCACGGTGAGCGCCCGCCCGCGCGACGTTCGCTTCACCCAGCCTGCCGCCAGCAATCTGTCGAGCACCGCCCGGCCGAGCCCGCCGGCGAGGTGGTGGCGCTGTTCGGTCCAGTCCACGCAATACCGCACCAGCGGCCGCCTCGACGTCGGCAGGCGCACTCCGGCGCCACAGAGGAATTCGCGGCCCGCCTCGGTCAGCTCGTAGCGGACGTCGCGTCCGGGACTGCTCAGCTCGTCCTGTCCATCGCGACTCGGGTCGTACCGGCCGTCACCCCCGACGAGCGCGCCGTGCTCGAGCAGAGCGGCCATGAGCGCCACCCCGAGCCGGCCGGCGACGTGGTCGTAACACGTGCGCGCCGACCGCAGCCGCGCAGCATGGGTGCCCTCCCTCAACGACCGGACCGGACGGCGCGGGGCCAGCCGGCCCAACTGCTCGATGAGGTCGCCGATTTCGGGGCCGGCCAGCCGGTAGTAACGATTGCGGCCGTGGGTCTCGACGGTCAGCAGGTCCGCCGCGGTCAGCTTCGCGAGATGGCTGCTGGCAGTCGAGCGGCTGATCCCCGCCTCGGCGGCCAGCACGCTCGCCGGGAGTGCGCGCCCGTCGTCGAGGGCGAGCAGAACCGCGCACCGCGCGGGGTCGGCCAGCAGCGCCGCCAGCGCGGCGATGTCGGCGTCGCCGCTCGCGGGAAGGGTTGCTCCGTCACGCATGGCACATCCTCTCCGCTTCGGCGTCCGCTGACGTGTTGGTCCTCGACATCCACAACGCGGCAAGTGCGCCCGCGGACTGGACTCCGGCCGCCACCGCCATCGCCACCCGCGCACCGGGCTCGCCGCCGACCGCAGCCATGGCACTACCCAACACCGCGACGCCGACAGTGATACCCACCAGCCGAGCCGAGTTCACCACTCCCGACGCCAGCCCGGCCCGGGCCGGCGGCACGCCGTCGAGCGCGGCGCCCACCGCCGGTCCGGTGGTCAGCGCCAGCCCCGCACCGGCGAGGACGAAGGCGACTTCGAGCGCCCCGAGGCGGGCGCGCGGCCCCACCGCCGCGTACACGGCCATCGCGCTCGCCATCGTGAGGAGACCGGCGATCATCGGCGCCCGCGGGCCCGTCCGCTCAGCGAGCGCCCGCACCGCCGGGATCGCCACGAGGTAGGTCAGCGGCATCGGCAGGAACCACATCGCGGTGGCCACGGCGGACTCGCCCCGCTCCTGCTGGAACGCGAAGCTGTTCACCAGCAGCAGGCCGTAGATGCCGAAAGTCATCGCGAACGTCGCGATGAGCGCCGCCACCAGCCGGCGACCGCGGAACAGGGCCGGGGGCATCAACGGTTCCGCCGTACGGCGCTCCCACCGCACGAACGCCGCGGTCGCGGCCACCGCCAGACCGGCGAGCGCCGCCGTCCACGCAGGGCCGAGTCTGCGTCCCTCCACCAGGACCACGGTCAGCGTGGCGAGGGCCACCATGGACAGCGACTGGCCGGCAACATCCGCGCGCCTCGCCTCCGGGTTCTGCGACTCCGGCAGGTAGCGAAAGCTCAGGGCCAACGCGATGAGCCCGACCGGTACGTTCAGCCAGAAGATGGAGCGCCAGCCGGCGACGTCGGTCAGCGTGCCGCCGAGGATCGGACCGACCGCCGTGCTCAACGCCGCCGCCGTCGCCCACGCGGCGGTCGCCCGCGCCCGTCCGGCGCCGCCGGGGAACGCGGCGGCGGCGATCGCCAGTCCCTGCGGGAGCATCGACGCCGCGCCGACCCCTTGTGCGACACGGAAACTCAGCAGAACCGGCAGGGTGGGCGCCGCGGCGCAACCGATCGAGGCCGTGGTGAACAGCGTCAGCCCGATGCGCAGGACTCTGCGCCGTCCGATGCGATCGCCGAGGGCGCCCGCGGACAGCAGCACCGACGCGAAGGCCACGTTGTAGACGTCGACGGTCCACTGCGCCCCGGTCATCGCGCCGCCGAGATCGTCCCGGACGGCGGGCAGGGCAAGGTTGACGGCGTTGGCGTCGACCAGCCCCACGAAGAGCCCGAGATAGGCCGCGACCAGCGTCCACGCGCTCGGTGCCGTGTCCATCGGCTCACGGTATGGCCGATTCGATTCGACGCCGGTCGAACTGTTCGGGCTCAGCCGGTCCGGTGCGGCAGCGCGCGTTCGGCGATCGGAAGGCGCGCGTGTGCACGCCGCTCCGCCCGCTTGGCGCCCAGGTAGACCTGAGAGGTCTCGCGGGCCACGGTCTGCCAGGTGAAGTCCGACGTGAGCCGCAGTCGAGCAGCCGTCGCCCTCTGCGCGGCAGCCGACGGGTCGTCGAGTACGGCGCGGACCGCTGCGGCCAGCGCCGGCACGTCGTCCGGTGGATACGACAGGCCGGTGACGCCGTCGATCACGGCCTCGCCGAGGCCGCCGGCGGTGGAGGCGACCAGCGGCAGACCTGCCGCGGCAGCCTCGAGCGCCACGATGCCGAACGGCTCGTAGAGCGAGGGCAGTACCGCGGCGTCGGCGCGGTGCAGCAATGTCAGCAGCTGCGAATGATCAACGCGCCCGACGAATTTCGTCGCCTTGAGCACTTTGTGTCTGCGCGCCTCGGAGGTCAGGAAGTCCAGCTGCGTGCCGTCGCCGGCGATGGTCAGGGTCGTGCCGGGGTGGGTGCGCCGGATGCGCGGCAGGGCGGCGATCGCGTGGTGGACGCCCTTCTCGTACTCCAGGCGGCCGAAGTACAGCAGTTCGGCCGGGCCGGAATGCGCGCGGCGCTCGGCGAACGGCCAGCCGTCGGTGTCGATACCGTTGCGGATGACCGAGATCTCGGCGAGCTCCGGGCCGAACAGTTCGCCGATCTCGTCGCGCATCGACGCCGAACACGTGATCAGCGAATCGGATTCGCGCACCAGCCACGATTCCAGCGCGTGCACCTGCCGGCTGACCGGTCCGGCCACCCACCCCGAATGCCGGCCTGCCTCGGTGGCGTGGATGGTGGAAACCAGTGGCACGTCGAAGAACTGGGCCAGCGCCACGGCGGGATGGGCGACCAGCCAGTCGTGGGCGTGTACCACGTCGGGCCGCCAGTCGCCCAGACCGAGCCCGGCGCGAACCATCGCGTGGCCCATGGCCAGCGTCCACGCCATCATGTCGGTGCCGAAGGCGAACTCGTGCGGGTCCTCGGCGGCGGCGACGACGCGCACGCCCTCGCAGATCTCGTCGGTGGTGGGGTGGGTCGTCGGATCGGTGGCGGTCGGCCTTCGGCTGAGGACGACGACGTCGTGACCCGCGAGCGCCAGTTCGGTGGCCAGGTGGTGCACGTGCCGGCCGAGACCGCCGATCACGACGGGTGGGTATTCCCAGGACAGCAGAAGGACTTTCATCTTCACGGGCTCGGCAGCCTCCGGGCGTCGAGGGCTCCGAACAGTCCGTCGGCGCGGTTCCAGCCCTCAGCCAGCCGCTGCGCCTGCTCGGTCCGGCCGGAGGCCAGCGCGCCGGCGATCTCGCGGGTGGCGTGCGCGTGCAGGTGCGCACGGTAGCGCGCATAGTCGGCAGCCGAGTCCTTGCTCACCATGAACGGCCAGTCGCTCGACACGGTGAGCAGTGTCTCGCGCAGGATCTGATCGGCGACAAAGCTTCTCGGCGTCGGTGCACCCACTGCCGCCGGTTCGGCGAGCGCCTTGTCGACGGTACTCAGCGCGGCGTCGACGACCTCGGTGTTGAGCTGCACCAGATCGGCGACCTTCTCTCCGGCCCAGACCTGCCAGTCCTTACCGGAACCCCATGAGCTGGGCGGCAATTCGACAGGGGTCCCCACGTATCCGCCGGCCACCGCGTCGGACAGCGTGCCGACCCGGATGCCGGCGGCGGGAAGTGCGCGCAACACCCGCTCCAGCCACACCGGCCCCTCGTACCACCAGTGCCCGAACAACTCGGTGTCGAAGGCGGCGATCACATGGGCCGGGCGGCCGATCCGCGCGCTCTCCGTGCTCAGGCGCTGCCGGACCGTGTCGACGAAATCGGCGACGTGGGCGTCCACGGCGGCGTCGGCGCGCTCGGGGTCGTAGGGCGCTTTGGCGTCGGAGGGTACGTTGCGACCCGTGACGCGAGCCGGTTTGAGGCCGGTGGCGTGGTCGTAGGTGTGGAAGTCGCGGTAGGCGGCGTGGCCGGGATAGCCGGACCTCGGGGACCAGACGCGGTAGCTGACCTGAAGATCGCGGCCGAACGCCACGACGTCGGAGCCGGCCACCGGCCGGCCGAGTGCGGTGTCCCCGTGCAGCGAGGGCCCGTCGACCATGAAGTGTCCGATGCCTGCCGCGGCGTAGTCGGACTCCATGCCGGGCGCGTAGGCGCATTCGGGCGCCCAGATGCCCGTCGGGGTGTGCGCGAACCGCTGCCGGGCGTCGGCGAGCCCCTCGCGCAGCGCGAAATCGCGCAGCCGGGGGTTGAGCAGCGGCTGGAACGGATGTACCAGCGGTCCGCCGAGCAACTCGATGACGCCGTCGTCGATGAGTTCCCGCAGCACCGGGCTGCCCCCGTGGCGCCACAGCGTCTCGAACTCGCCGAGTTCCCGCTCCGCCTCGTCGTGTTCCCGAGATCCGAAGCGCCGCAACGCTTCCGGCGCTGAGGCGGGCGACGGATCCGACGTCGACCGCATCGTCGCGGCTTCCAGCGCGCGCAGTTGCCAGTTGGCGAGCCAGTGGTGCATGCCCTGCAGGCAGTACGGGTCGTCGAGCTGGGCGGCCACCACCGGCGTGACGCCCAATGTCACCAGCCGGCCGCGACCTTCGGCGGCCAGGGTGCGGAGCACCCGCACGAGGGGCAGATACGACGCCGACCACGACTGGTAGAGCCACTCCTCGCCCACCGGCCACCGGCCATGGTGGGCGAGCCAGGGCAGATGGGTGTGCAGCACCAGCGTGAACAGCCCCGGTACCGGCTCGGGATCGGAAGGGGTCACGGGCGTACCGCGATCGCCAGGAGGTCCAGGCTGTCGTCGATGTTCGCCTGGCCGGCCTCGAAGAGGTCGAAGTCGTCGACGGTCACCGAGGCGACGTCGGCGAGCAGGTCGGCCGGCCAGCGGGCGTCGGCCAGGGCGCGTGCGACCTGAGCGTCGATGATGGATCCGCCGTGGCGGGCGTCGAGGGCCGCCAGCCGCGGGCCGTGAAAGACGCCGTAGACGCCGTCGACCCGAAAGCCCGCGTTCTCCAGCAGCTCGGTGAGCTCCACGGCGTTGAGTTCCCGGGTGTGGAACGGATTGATCGGGGTGTCGCGGCCGGGGGAGAAGGTGATGCGGTTGGGTGTCGACATCAGCAGCACCCCGCCGGGCCGCAGCACCCGGAGACATTCGGCGACGAATTGCCCCTGGTCCCACAGGTGCTCGATCACCTGGAAGTTGACGACCACGTCGACCGACGCGCTCTCCAGCGGCAGGTCGGCGAGGTTGCCGTGGCGCATGTCGACGCGCGGGTAGCGGGCGCGGACGTGCGCGACCGCGGACTCGTCGTAGTCCAGGCCGATCACGTGGCGAGCTACGCCGGCGATCAGATCGGCGCCGTAGCCCTCCCCGCAGCCAGCCTCGAGCACGTCACGGCCGCGGCAACGATCCACCAGGCGTCGGTAGACGACTTCGTGCCGGCGGAACCAGTAGTTCTCCTCGGCGATGCCGGGGACCGTCCGTTCACCGGTCAGCGCCATGGGGGCGGCCTCCGGCCCGCCCGCACCCCGCAGAGTCTCTTCCCCGGTCACGACGCTCCTGCCCGCCGTGCCGGTCACATGTGCGCTCATTGGAAGGCAGGCTAACCCGTAACCGTCCGATGACGAACTGTTCGCCGGACGCAGGCCTGGCGGAACGCAAACTTCGACCAGCTATGGTGATTCTGCGAACCCCCTCAAGTTACTCGCGGGTAACATGGGGGTACATGCTTCAAACGTGGTATTGCAGGCCGGTCACCGGCCCCTTCGAGGAGGACGAACCAGAGTCATGACGAACATCGTGGTCCTGATCAAACAGGTCCCAGACACATGGTCCGAGCGCAAGCTCTCCGACGGCGACTTCACCCTGGACCGGGAGGCCGCTGACGCCGTGCTCGACGAGATCAACGAGCGCGCAGTCGAAGAAGCACTGCTGATCAAGGAACGCGAAGGCGGCGACAGCACGGTCACGGTGCTGACCGCGGGCCCCGAGCGTGCCACCGAGGCCATCCGCAAGGCGCTCTCGATGGGCGCCGACAAGGCCGTGCACCTCGTCGACGAGGGCATGCACGGTTCCGACATGGTGCAGACGGGCTGGGCGCTGGCCCGCGCGCTGGGCACCATCGAGGGCACCGAGCTGGTCATCGCCGGCAACGAGGCCACCGACGGTACCGGCGGCGCCGTGCCGGCGATCATCGCCGAGTACCTCGGTCTGCCCCAGCTGACCCACGTGCGCAAGCTGTCGGTCGAGAACGGCAAGGTCACCGGCGAGCGCGAGACCGACGACGGCCTGTTCACCCTGGAGGCGACGTTGCCCGCCGTGGTGAGCGTCAACGAGAAGATCAACGAGCCCCGCTTCCCGTCCTTCAAGGGCATCATGGCCGCGAAGAAGAAGGAAGTCACCAAGCTGACGCTCGCCGAGATCGGCGTCGAGGCTGATGAGGTCGGCGTGGCCAACGCCGGGTCGAAGGTGCTGTCGTCGACCCCGAAGCCGCCCAAGACCGCCGGCGAGAAGGTCACCGACGAGGGCGAGGGCGGCAGCAAGATCGCCGAGTACCTCGTGGGCCAGAAGATCATCTAGGACATCCCCCAACCACTGACAGACATAGAGGCAAACGAAACCCATGGCTGAAGTACTCGTGCTCACCGAGCACGCCGAAGGTGCGCTCAAGAAGGTCACCGCAGAACTGATCACCGCCGCCCGCGCGCTGGGCGAGCCCGCCGCGGTCGTGGTGGGCAAGCCGGGCACCGCCGATCCGCTGATCGACGGGCTCAAGGCGGCCGGCGCCGCGAAGATCTACGTCGCCGAGTCCGACGACGCCGAGAACTACCTGATCACTCCCTACGTGGACGTGCTGGCATCGCTGGCCGAGTCGGCCAGCCCGGCCGCTGTGGTCCTCGCCTCCAGTGCCGACGGCAAGGAGATCGCAGGGCGCCTCGCCGCGCGCATCGGCTCGGGCATCCTCAGCGACGTCGTGGAGGTGCGCGAAGGGGGAGTGGGCGTCCACTCGATCTTCGGTGGCGCCTACACCGTGGAGGCCCAGGCTGTCGGCGACACCCCGGTGATCACCGTGCGTCCGGGCTCGGTGGAGGCCGCCCCGGCCGACGGCGCCGGTGAGGTCGTCAAGGTCGAGGTGCCCGCTCCGGCCGAGAACGCCACCAAGATCACCTCGCGCGAGCCCGCCGTCGCCGGCGACCGCCCGGAGCTGACCGAGGCGACCGTCGTCGTCTCCGGTGGCCGCGGTGTGGGCAGTGCCGAGAACTTCGGCGTCGTCGAAGAACTCGCCGATGCCCTCGGCGGCGCGGTCGGCGCCTCGCGTGCCGCGGTGGACTCCGGCTACTACCCGGGCCAGTTCCAGGTCGGCCAGACCGGCAAGACGGTGTCCCCGCAGCTTTACATCGCGCTCGGCATCTCCGGAGCGATTCAGCACCGCGCCGGTATGCAGACGTCGAAGACGATCGTCGCGGTCAACAAGGACGAGGAGGCGCCGATCTTCGAGATCGCCGACCTCGGCATCGTCGGGGACCTGTTCAAGGTGACCCCGCAGCTGACCGAGAAGGTCAAGGCTCGCAAGGGCTGACCCCACTTCTCACGACGCGAAACCCCGGTGGCCACGGCGGCGCCGGGGTTTTCGCTGTCGCGGGCACCACAGCTCGTCATCTAGCGCTCACGGACATGTCACACGCGCGATGCCGTCCGGAGACCCGGCTGCGCGAGCGTGCACGCTATGAGCACTACTTCTGTACTCATCCCTTCCGACACATCTGCCTCAGCGGGGCCCGCGCCCCGTTATTCGCTGCTGCTGTGCACCGACGCCGAGTCGATCGAGGCGGCGCAACGTCTGCGCTACGACGTCTTCACCTCGGAGCCGGGTTTCGCTCTGATCGGGGACGGCCACTGCGGCGGTCTGGACACCGATCACTTCGACCAGTACTGCGACCACCTGCTGGTCCGCGACGACGACACGGGCGAACTGGTCGGCTGTTACCGGATGCTGCCCCCGCCCGGCGCGATCGCCGCCGGCGGCCTGTACACCGCGACCGAATTCGACGTCTCCGCCCTCGACGCGCTGCGGCCGTCGCTGGTCGAGATGGGCCGCGCCGTCGTGCGTGACGGCCACCGCAACGGCGCGGTGGTGCTGCTGATGTGGGCCGGGATCCTGGCGTACCTGGACCGCAGCGGCTACGACTACGTGACCGGCTGCGTCTCGGTGCCGGTGGCCGATCCCTCGGAGTCCAGCCCGGCCGGCAGCCGGCTGCGCGGGGTCCGCGACTTCGTGATGCGGCGCCACGGCGCACCCGCCGAGTACACCGTGCGCCCCTACCGGCCCGTCGTCGTCGACGGCCGCGGACTCGACGACATCGATCCGCCGGCGCGTGTCCAGGTGCCCGCGCTGATGCGCGGCTACCTCCGGTTGGGCGCCCAGGTGTGCGGCGAGCCGGCCCACGACCCCGCCTTCGGGGTCGGTGACTTTCCCGCCCTGCTCGACAAGCGCCGCGCCGACACGCGCTATCTGCGGAAGCTGCGGTCGGTCGGGGCCGCCGCGGCGATCTCGGCCGAGGCGGCGTCGTGACCGTCGGCACCGAACACGCGTGGTTGCAGCGCGCCAGCTGCGGCCCCGGTTGCGTGCATGCCGGCGCCGACAGCCCCGGCCACCAATGGCCGATCGCCGTACGGACCGCGCGGCGGGTCTGCGCCGCGCTGGCGCTGTTCTCGGCGGTCTGGCTGCTGGCGTTGCCGATGCCCGGCCGGTCGCACCTGCAGCGCGGATACTGCAGGCTGATGCTTCGCAGCCTCGGTGTGCGGATGTCGGTCTCGGGCGGGCCGATCCGCAACGTGCCGGGGGTGCTCGTCGTCAGCGGCCACGTCTCCTGGCTGGACATCTTCACCATCGGCACGGTGCTGCCCGGTTCGTTCGTGGCTCGCGGGGACCTGGTCGACTGGCCCGCACTGGGCCCGATCGTCCGGATCATGAAGGTGATCCCGATCGACCGGGCCCGCCTGCGCCGGCTGCCGGCCGTGGTGGCCGCGGTGGCCGACCGGCTGCGCGCCGGACACACCGTGATCGCCTTCCCCGAGGGCACAACCTGGTGCGGTCTGGGCTATGGACGGTTCCGCCCTGCGATGTTCCAGGCGGCGATCGACGCCGGCCGCCCGGTGCAGCCACTGAGGCTGAGCTATCGACACGGCGACGGCAGGCCATCCACGGTGCCGGCGTTCGTGGGTGACGATTCCCTGCTGACGTCGATCAGACGGGTCATCACCGCGCGTCGTACCGTCTGTCACATCCACGTCGAGTCGCTGCAGCTGCCCGGCGACGACCGCCGCGACCTGACGGCCCGCTGCGAGGCCGCCGTGCGCGGGGCGTCGGTGCCGGTCGTGGCCTCGGCACGCGGTGAGGGTCACGCTCTGGTCGCCTGAGCGCGGTGCGGCCCGATCGTTCGCGACGGCTATCCTGGAACGGTTATGTCTGCCCCCGCCCCGGTGTATCTCGACCACGCCGCCACCACCCCGATGCGTCCGGTTGCCGTCGAGGCGATGGCCGCGGTGCTGGCGACAGTGGGCAACGCGTCCTCGCTGCACGGCTCGGGGCGGCTGGCGCGACGCCGGCTCGAGGAGTCCCGAGAGACCCTGGCCCATCTGTTGGGGGCGCGCCCGTCCGAGGTGATCTTCACCGCGGGCGGCACCGA
The DNA here is from genome assembly GCF_000266905.1 of Mycolicibacterium chubuense NBB4. The sequence continues at coordinate 1,893,058 of NC_018027.1, forward strand.
GAGCGACAACCTCGCCGTCAAGGGTATCTACTGGGCGCGCCGGGATGCCGATCCCCAGCGACGCCGCATCGTCACCACACCCATCGAGCATCACGCCGTGCTCGACGCCGTGGAGTGGCTCGTCGAGCACGAGGGCGCCGAGGTGACGTGGCTGCCGGTGGACGAGCACGGTTCGGTGAGCGCGGCCGGGTTGCGGGCCGCCCTGGGTGATCCCTCCGATGTCGCGCTGGTCTCGGCGATGTGGGCCAACAACGAGGTGGGCACGGTCCTTCCGATCGCTGAGTTGGCCTCCGTGGCAGGCGAATTCGACATTCCCATGCACAGCGATGCGGTACAGGCCGTCGGGCAGCTGCCGGTCGACTTCGCCGCGAGTGGCCTGTCGGCGATGAGCGTGGCCGCACACAAGTTCGGCGGTCCGACCGGCGTCGGCGCACTGCTGCTGCGCCGCGACACCGCCTGCGTCCCCCAGCTGCACGGTGGCGGCCAGGAGCGCGATGTCCGCTCGGGCACCCAGGATGTCGCCGGAGCGGTCGCGATGGCCGCCGCCGCCCGCGACGCGATCGACGGCATGGAGGTCGGCACGGCGCGGATCCGGACGCTGCGTGACCGGCTGATCGACGGCGTCCTGGGGGCGATCGACGACGTGTATCTCAACGGAGCGGCCGGACCGGCCCGGCTTCCCGGCAACGCGCACTTCACTTTCCGCGGTTGCGAGGGCGACTCGCTGCTGATGCTGCTGGACGCCAAGGGCATCGAGTGCTCGACGGGTTCGGCGTGCACCGCCGGAGTCGCTCAGCCCTCCCATGTGCTGACCGCGATGGGCGTGGACCCGGCGAGCGCGCGCGGCTCCCTGCGGCTGTCGCTGGGGCACACCAGTACCGACGCCGACGTCGACGCCGTACTCGAGGTGCTTCCGGCGGCGGTGGAGCGGGCCCGGCAGGCGGCGCTGGCGAGTTCCGGCGGGCGGGGCTAGCCGTGCGGGTTCTGGTCGCGATGAGCGGCGGCGTGGATTCCTCGGTGGCTGCCGCCCGGATGGTCGACGCCGGCCACGATGTCACCGGTGTGCACCTCGCGCTGTCCTCGGCGCCGGGCACCCTGCGCACCGGATCGCGCGGCTGTTGCTCCAAAGAGGATGCCGGCGATGCCCGCCGCGTCGCCGATGTGCTCGACATTCCGTTCTACGTCTGGGATTTCGCCGACCGCTTCAAAGAGGACGTCATCGACGACTTCGTCGCCTCCTACGCCCGGGGGGAGACACCCAATCCGTGCGTCCGGTGCAACGAACGAATCAAGTTCTCCGCGTTGGCCGCTCGCGCGCTGGCGCTGGGGTTCGACGCCCTGGCGACCGGGCACTACGCCCGGCTCTCCGGCGGACGGCTGCACCGGGCCGTCGATCATGACAAGGACCAGTCCTACGTGCTGGCGGTGCTGACCGCCGAGCAGCTGCGGCATGCGGTGTTCCCGATCGGGGACACGCCGAAGTCGCAGATCCGCGAGGAGGCCGCCCGGCGCGGACTCTCGGTGGCGGACAAGGCCGACAGCCACGACATCTGCTTCATCCCGTCGGGTGACACGCGAGCCTTCCTCGGCGCGCGCATCGGCGTGCGGCGCGGCACCGTGGTCGACGCCGCCGGCACGGTGCTGGCCGAACACGACGGCGTGCACGGCTTCACGATCGGCCAGCGTAAGGGGCTCGGCATTCCGGGACCGGGCCCCGACGGCCGGCCCCGGTACGTGACGGGGATCGACGCGGACACCGCGACCGTGCACGTCGGCGAGCTGGCCGATCTCGAGGTCGGCACCCTGCTCGGCGACTCGCCGGTGTTCACCTCGGGCGTCACGCCGAGCGGTCCGGTGGAGTGTGCGGTGCAGGTGCGCGCGCACGGCGGCGTCGTCGATGCGGTTGCCCACATGCGCAGCGGCACAGTGGAGGTCGTGCTGCGTCAGCCGCTGCGGGGCGTGGCGCCCGGACAGACGCTGGTGCTCTACCGGCCCGACCCCGACGGTGACGAAGTGCTGGGCAGCGCGACCATCCGCGAGGCCCGTTAAGCGGGCACGTGGGCCAGGATGTTCGACATGACGATGTCGGGCACCGCGTCGGGGAACGCGCAGAAGGTCACCTCGACCAGGACCACCGCCTTCACCCGGTAGTCGCGGCCGCAGTTGCCCGGGCGGGTGCGGACCGAATCCGCGGTCGCTGCCACCTGTCCGACGAGCGCGTACCCCGGCCCGGTCTCCCCGCATCCCCGGATGCTGTCGGCGAGTGCACCGAACGCGCGCTGGGCCGTGGCGGAGTCGCGGTAGCCGGCCGCCGCCTGGGAGATGAGCGCGCCCCGGGCCGGATACTGATACGTGGTCTTGTGGAACTCCTCGACCTCGGACCCGAAGACCTGGGTCTCGGCGAACAGCCAGCGGCATTGCGCGGGAACGGCTTCGGCCATCATGTCGATGTCGACAGGTACCTTGCTGTCCATCCCGGGAACCTCGGTCAGACCGTCGCCCGCGCCGGTGATCGCCTGCATCGCGGAGCGGTCGAGCAGCACGGTGTCGACGTCGACGGGCGAACGCGAACCTTCGTCGATGCCGGGTGCGGCGCGCACCGCGGTGCCCGTCACGGTCTGGGTGCACCCGGCGGCGAGGATGGTCACGGCGCACATCAGCCAACGACAGCGCCGGACACCGCCTGCCGACGCGCATCCGCGGGCCGTCATGACCCGAATCTAGCTCGTCGCATACGCTCGGGCGAGTGAGTGCTTTCGCCACCGCGACCGGCATCGGTTCGTGGCCCGGGACATCGGCCCGCGATGCCGCCGAAATCGTCGTCGGTGAACTGCATCGCCTGCCGCATCTGGTCGAGCTGCCGAGCCGCGGCGTCGGCGCCGACATGATCGGCCGTGCGGGAGCGCTGCTGGTCGACATCAGCCTCGACATCGTGCCGCGCGGCTACCGCATCGCCGCCGGGCGTAGCTCGGCGACGCGGCGGGCGGCGAGTCTGCTCGACGAGGACGTCGACGCCCTCGAAGAGGCATGGGAGAAGGCCGGCCTGCGCGGCGGCGAGCGCACTGTCAAGGTGCAGGCACCCGGCCCGGTGACGCTGGCCGCGCAGCTCGAGCTGTCCGGAGGTCACCGGGCCATCACCGATGCCGGGGCGGTGCGAGATCTGGCCATGTCGCTGGCCGAGGGCGTGGCGGCGCACCGGGCCCAGCTCGAGCGCAGACTGCAGACACCGGTCGTGGTGCAGTTCGACGAGCCGTCCCTGCCCGCCGCGCTGGAAGGCCGCCTGACCGGGGTGACGAGCCTGAACCCGGTTCATCCCGTCGACGAGTCGGTGGTCGCCGCACTGCTCGACGACTGCGTCCAGGTGGTCGGCGGTGAGACAGCGATCCACAGTTGCGCGCCGGGGCTGCCGTGGAAATTGTTGCAGCGCAGCATGATCAGCGCGCTGTCGGTGGACGTGCAGACGCTGACGGCCGCCGACCTCGACGGCATCGGCGAGTTCGTGGAGTCGGGGCGGACGATCCTGCTGGGCGCGGTGCCGACATCCGATCCCGGCCCCCAGGCGCGGCTCACCGCCGAACAGGTCGCCGTGAACGTCGCCGGACTGACCGATCGGCTCGGTTTCGCCCGCGCGGTGCTGCGCGACCGGATGGGCATCACCCCGGCCTGCGGGCTCGGGAACGCCACGCCGGCGTGGGCGCGTACGGCGATCGGGCTGGCGCAACGGGCCGCCGACGCGTTCGCCGACGACCCCGACGCCATCTGAGGCCGGACCGCTACTTCAGATCCTTGCGCAGGATCTTGCCCGACGACGACTTCGGGATCGCGTCGATGAACTCCACCTGCCGCACCTTCTTGTAGGGCGCGACCTGGCCGGCGACGAACTCCATCACGTCGGCGTCGGTCAGTGCCGAGTCGCCCTGCGTGACGACGAACGCCTTGGGCACCTCCTCGCCCTCGCCGTCGAGCACGCCGACCACCGCGGCGTCGACGATCTCGGGATGCGACAGCAGCACCGCCTCCAGTTCGGCGGGAGGAACCTGATAGCCCTTGTACTTGATCAGCTCCTTGAGCCGGTCGACGATGTACACGCAGCCGTGCGCGTCGACCCGGGCGAGGTCGCCGGTGTGCAGCCAGCCGTCGTCGTCGATGGTGGCCCGGGTCGCCTCGTCGTTGTTGAGGTAGCCGGCCATCACGTTGGGGCCCTTGAACAGCAGTTCCCCGGTCTCACTCAATCCCTCGGCAGGGACGCCGATTTCGGCTCCGGTCTCGGGGTCGACGATCTTCGACACGGCGTTGGACACCGTCCAGCCGACGGAGCTCAGCGGCGCGTCGACATGCATGTCCAGCCGGCCGCTGTCGAACGGGGTGATGTGGCTGACCGGGCTGAGCTCACTCATCCCGTAGCCCTGCACGACCCGGCAGTCGAGTCGTTGCGCGACGGCATGGCCCAAATCGGCGTCCAGCGGCGCGGCGCCCGACATCACCACCTTCAGCGACGAGAGGTCGTGCTCGTCGACCAGCGGGTGCTTGGCCAGCGCCACGGCGACCGGCGGCGCGATGAACGCGATCGTGCACTTGTGCTCGGCGATGTTGCCGAGGAACTCACCCAGATCGAAGCTCGGCATGATCACCAGCCGCGCGCGGGCGTGCAGGGCGGCGTTGAGCAGCACCGTCATGCCGTAGATGTGGAAGAACGGCAGCACCGCCAGCACGACGTCGTCGGCGACCATCCCGTGCAGCGGCCGGATCTGCGCGACGTTGGCGACCAGGTTGCGATGGGTGAGCATCACGCCCTTCGGGTTGCCCGTGGTGCCCGAACTGTAGGGCAGCGCCGCCAGATGCGACGACGGCGCGAACGTCACCGCGGGCGCTGCCGCGCCCGCAGCGAGCAGGTCGGCGGCGTTCGGGTGTCCGTCGGTGTCGCGGCCCGCGCCGTCGAGCACAACGAGGTTGTCGGCCGGGATCCCGGCGGCTGCGGCGCCCTCCTCGGCTTGCGGCAGCAGCGCGGCGACGGTGACGAGCATCGTGGCCTTGGCGTCGGTCAGCTGCTTGGCGATGTCCTTGGCGCGGAACAGCGCGTTGATCGTCGTCGCCGTCGCACCGGCGCGCAGGATCCCGTGGAAGGCCACCGCGAAGGCCGAACTGTTCGGGGCGAGAAGGCCGATCACATCGCCGACGCCGACGCCGCGCGCAGCCAGGGCACCGGCGAACGTGTCGATCCGGGCGACCAACTCCCGATAGGTGGTCGCGCGGCCGGACTTCGCGTCGGTCAGGGCGACACGATCGAGGTCGGCGTCGCCGAGGCCGGAGAACAGGTACTCGTAGACGCTCGCGGTGGGAATGTCGACTTCGGGGAAGGGGCTGGGAAAACTCATGGTGCCTCCGATCGAACCATGCCCGCTCGACGCGGACTCACCCTTCGTCGAGCTGCCGGATCGATTTCTTCGGTGCGATCAGCCGGAACGATGCGTCGACGAGCTCTGTGACCTCCGTCCAGTCCACCGTCGCGGCCGTGAGGTCGAGGCCGAGCCAGCCGTACGGGCCGAGGTAGGCGGGGACGAAGAACCGGCTGTCGCCGACGAGGGCCGGGCGTTCGCTGTCGTCGGCCTTGACCAGAACCGCGTGCGGATACTGCACGTACTGACCCTTCCCGGTGCCCTTGGCGCTGCCGCCGTACATCGCGAACATCTTCGGGGCGCAGAACACCGGCCTGCCCCACGAGACCTTCTCGAACGCTCCGGGGAATCCGAGTGCAATCTCGCGCACCTCCGCCAAGCCCCTGTCGTCCTCGCGGAACATGATCGGGTGCGGCATGCCGGCAGCCTACGCAGCGGACCGCTGTCGGGGCGCTTCGATAGCCTGCCAGGGTGAGCGCGAAGGCGACCCCGGATCCCGAGGCTGTGCTGGCCGAGCAGGCCGACGCGGCCACCGACTCCGCGCTGCGCCGGCAGTGGCAGGACCTCGCCGACCAGGTCCGCGAGCACCAGTTCCGCTACTACGTGCGCGACGCCCCGGTGATCTCCGACGCCGAGTTCGACAAGCTGTTGCGCGAGCTGGAGGCGCTCGAAGCCGAGCACCCGGAGCTGCGCACACCGGACTCGCCGACCCAGCTGGTCGGCGGTGCGGGGTTCGCCACCGAGTTCACCCCGGCCGAGCACCTCGAGCGAATGCTCAGCCTGGACAACGTGTTCAGCCCCGACGAGCTCGAGGCGTGGGCGACGCGGGTCAGCAACGAGATCGGTGATCGTGCGCACTACCTGTGCGAGCTGAAGATCGACGGTGTGGCCCTTGCACTGGTGTACCGCGACGGGCGGTTGGTGCGTGCGGCCACGCGTGGGGACGGGCGCACCGGGGAGGACGTCACCCTCAACGCGCGCACCATCGACGACGTACCCGAAAAGCTCACCGAGAGTGAGGAATTCCCACTGCCGACGGTGCTCGAGGTGCGGGGCGAGGTGTTCTTCCGGGTGGTCGACTTCGAAGACCTGAACGCCGGCCTGGTCGCCGAGGGCAAACCGCCGTTCGCCAACCCGCGCAACAGCGCGGCCGGCTCGCTGCGGCAGAAGAACCCGGCGGTGACCGCGCGGCGCAAGCTGCGGATGATCTGCCACGGCCTCGGCCATTCCGAGGGCTTCGCGCCCGCCACGTTGCACGACGCGTACCGGGCCCTGAAGGCCTGGGGCCTGCCGACCTCCGAGCACACGGCGCAGGTGAAGGGGCTCGAGGCGGTCACCGAGCGCATCGCGTACTGGGGTGAGCACCGCCACGACGTCGAGCACGAGATCGACGGTGTCGTCGTCAAAGTCGACGAGGTGCGGCTGCAACGGCAGCTCGGTACCACCTCGCGCGCGCCGCGCTGGGCCGTGGCCTACAAATATCCCCCCGAGGAGGCCACCACCAAGCTGCTCGACATCCGCGTCAACGTCGGACGGACCGGGCGGGTCACCCCGTTCGCCTACATGGAACCGGTCCGGGTGGCCGGCTCCACAGTGGGGCTGGCGACGCTGCACAACGGCTCGGAGGTCAAGCGCAAGGGTGTGCTGATCGGCGACACCGTGGTGATCCGCAAGGCCGGCGACGTCATCCCCGAGGTGCTCGGGCCGGTGGTCGACCTGCGTGACGGCACCGAACGCGAATTCGAGATGCCCACGCACTGTCCCGAGTGCGGAACCGAACTCGCCCCGGCCAAGGAGGGCGACGCCGACATCCGCTGCCCCAACTCGCGCAGTTGCCCGGCGCAGTTGCGGGAGCGGGTGTTCCACGTCGCGGGCCGCGGCGCGTTCGACATCGAGGGGCTGGGCTACGAGGCGGCGATCGCGCTGCTGCAGGCCGGCGTCATCACCGACGAGGGCGACCTGTTCAGCCTGACCGCCGATGACCTGCTGCGCACCGACCTGTTCACCACCAAGGCCGGCGAGGTGTCGGCCAACGGCAAGCGGCTGCTGGCTCATCTCGACAAGGCGAAAGCCCAGCCGCTGTGGCGCGTCCTCGTCGCGCTCTCCATCCGCCACGTCGGGCCCACCGCCGCCCGGGCGCTGGCCACCGAGTTCGGCAGCCTCGACGCCATCACCGCCGCCTCCGAGGAGGAACTCGCCGCGACCGAGGGCGTCGGCCCGACGATCGCCGCCGCGATCACCGACTGGTTCACCGTCGACTGGCACCGCGCGATCGTCGACAAGTGGCGCGCAGCGGGTGTGCGGATGGCCGACGAACGCGACACCAGCGTCGAGCGCACCTTGGAGGGTTTGTCGATCGTCGTGACGGGCTCGCTGACCGGCTTCAGCCGCGACGACGCCAAGGAGGCCATCATCGCGCGCGGGGGCAAGGCGGCCAGCTCGGTGTCGAAGAAGACCGCCTACCTGGTGGCCGGGGACGCTCCCGGATCGAAATACGACAAGGCCGTCGAACTCGGTGTGCCGGTCCTCGACGAGGACGGTTTCCGGCGGCTGCTCGACGGCGGGCCCGACGCGGTCTGAGCCGCGCGTCAGCCGATGATCGTCGCGATGATGCCCGTCAGATAGCCGAGTCGCGCGACTTCGCTCGGCCGGAAGTCGGGGCCGCCGGGGCGGCCCAGCACGACCGCGACGGACGGGTCGCCGAGCGGCGCGGCCGCCAGCGCGGTATCCATGTCGCGCCACACCTGCGGCACCCAGCCGGCGGTGGCGTCGAGCGCCTGGGCACGCTCGATCGGCAGCCAGGGGATGTCGGCCGCCTGGGTCTCGGGGGCACCGGCGCTGCCGACGACGCGCTGCGCGCCCGACGCGTCGAGCCTCACCACGGTGCTCCAGCCGACTCGCAGCACCTTGGGGGCCTCGTCGACGAGCACCTGCAGCCGCTTGAGCCTGCCGCCTGCCGCGGCGACGTGATCGATCAGCTCCAGTTCCCGGTGCGCCTCCAGCAGGCCCGTGTGCGGGCGGATGCTGTCGACGTAGACGCCTCTGAGGTTCTCGGCGGCGGTGATGAGCATGTCGGGCATCGCGCCCGGCGGCAGGTCGACCACCAGATCGTCGACGGCGTACCCCGCGCCGCGCTCGACCACGTCGAGGGACAGGATGTCTGCGCCCACCGACCCGAGCGCCACGGCAAGGGAACCGAGGCTGCCGGGCCGGTCCTCCAGCTGCACCCGGAGCAGAAACGAACGCACGGCAGACACTGTGTCACGGAGTCCCGGGCCGGGCGACTCGGGCGCCGGCGGCCTCGACGTCGTCAACTAGGCTTCGTGGTCGTGTCAAAGATCTCCCGAGACGAGGTCGCGCACCTGGCGCGGCTCGCCCGCCTCGCGCTGACCGACAGCGAGCTGGACAGCTTCGCCGGCCAGCTCGACGCCATCCTCGACCACGTCAGCCGGATCCAGGCCGTCGACGTCACCGGGGTCGAAGCCACCGACAACCCGTTGAAAGACGTCAACGTGTTCCGCTCCGACGAGGTCCAGCCGTGCCTGACCCAGGAGCAGGCGCTCGCCGAGGCGCCCAACGCCGTCGACGGCAGGTTCGCGGTGCCGCGCATCCTGGGGGAGGCCGAATGAGCGACAGCGCCGGCGACCTGACCCGGCTCGATGCGGCCACGCTGGCGGCGAAGATCGCCGGCAAGGAGGTCTCCTCGACCGAGGTGACCCAGGCGTGTCTCGACCAGATCGCGGCCACCGACGGCGACTACCACGCGTTCCTGCACGTCGCCGCCGACCGGGCGCTGGAGGCGGCGGGGGCCGTCGACGCCGCGGTCGCCGCCGGCGAGGAACCGGCCTCACCGCTGGCCGGCGTCCCGCTGGCGCTCAAGGACGTCTTCACCACCACCGACATGCCGACCACCTGCGGGTCGAAGATCCTCGACGGCTGGACGTCGCCGTTCGACGCCACCGTGACCGCCCGGCTGCGCGCGGCGGGGATCCCGATTCTCGGCAAGACGAACATGGACGAGTTCGCGATGGGCAGCTCGACCGAGAACTCGGCCTACGGCCCGACCCGCAACCCGTGGAACACCGACCGGGTGCCCGGCGGCTCCGGCGGGGGCAGCGCCGCGGCCCTGGCGGCGTTCCAGGCACCGCTGGCGATCGGGTCCGACACCGGCGGGTCGATCCGCCAGCCGGCGGCGCTGACCGCGACGGTCGGCGTCAAACCCACCTACGGGACGGTGTCCCGCTACGGGCTCATCGCCTGCGCGTCCTCGCTCGACCAGGGGGGACCGTGCGCCCGCACGGTGCTCGACACCGCGCTGCTGCACGCGGTCATCGCCGGCCACGATCCCCGTGATTCGACCTCGGTCGACGCCGCGGTGCCCGACGTGGTCGGCGCCGCGCGCGCGGGAGCCGCCGGGGACCTGAGCGGTGTCCGCATCGGCGTGGTCAAGCAGCTGCGCAGCGGCGAGGGCTACCAACCCGGCGTGCTGGCGTCGTTCAACGCCGCGGTGGAGCAGTTGACCGCGCTCGGCGCCGAGGTCCGCGAGGTGGACTGCCCGCACTTCGACCACTCGCTGGCCGCCTACTACCTGATCCTGCCGTCGGAGGTGTCGTCCAACCTCGCGAAGTTCGACGGCATGCGATATGGGCTGCGCGCGGGTGACGACGGCAGCCGCAGCGCCGAGGAGGTCATGGCGCTGACCCGCGCCGCCGGTTTCGGTCCGGAGGTCAAGCGCCGCATCATGATCGGCACCTATGCGCTGTCGGCCGGCTACTACGACGCGTACTACAACCAGGCGCAGAAGGTGCGCACGCTGATCGCGCAGGATCTCGCCGAGGCGTACCGCACGGTCGACGTGCTGGTGTCGCCGGCGACCCCGTCCACGGCGTTCCGCCTGGGGGAGAAGGTCGACGATCCGCTGTCGATGTACCTGTTCGACCTGTGCACGCTGCCGCTGAACCTGGCCGGCCACTGCGGGATGTCGGTGCCCTCGGGGCTGTCGGCCGACGACAACCTGCCGGTCGGCCTGCAGATCATGGCGCCCGCACTCGCCGACGACCGGCTGTACCGGGTGGGTGCCGCGTACGAAGCTGCACGAGGTCCGCTGCCAACCGCGGTGTAACAGGGGAGGATGGTCACCATGCGCATCGGAATACTGACCGGCGGTGGTGACTGTCCAGGCCTGAACGCGGTGATCCGCGCCGTCGTCCGCACCTGCGACGTGCGATACGGATCGTCGGTGGTGGGCTTCCAGGACGGCTGGCGCGGCCTGCTCGAGGACCGCCGCGTGCAGCTGCGCAACGACGATCGCAACGACCGGCTCTTGGCCAAGGGCGGCACGATGCTCGGCACGGCGCGCGTCAACCCGGACAAGCTGCGCGCCGGACTGGACCAGATCAAACAGACGCTCGAGGACAACGGCATCGACGTGCTCATCCCGATCGGGGGCGAGGGCACCCTGACCGCGGCGCACTGGCTCTCCGAGGAGAACGTTCCCGTCGTCGGCGTACCCAAAACGATCGACAACGACATCGACTGCACCGACGTCACTTTCGGCCACGACACTGCCCTGACCGTGGCCACCGAGGCGATCGACCGGCTGCACAGCACCGCCGAATCGCATCAGCGCGTGATGCTCGTCGAGGTGATGGGCCGCCACGCGGGGTGGATCGCGCTGAACGCCGGCCTGGCCTCGGGAGCGCACATGACGCTGATCCCCGAGCAGCCGTTCGACGTCGAGGATGTCTGCCGATTGGTCAAACAGCGCTTCGTGCGCGGGGATTCACACTTCATCTGTGTGGTGGCCGAAGGCGCCAAGCCGGCCGAGGGGTCGATGCAGCTGCGCGAGGGCGGCATCGACGAGTTCGGTCACGAGCGCTTCACCGGCGTGGCGCAGCAGCTCGCCATCGAGGTCGAGAAGCGGATCAATAAGGAAGTCCGGGTGACGGTGCTCGGTCACGTGCAGCGCGGTGGTACGCCGACCGCCTACGACCGCGTGCTGGCCACCCGCTTCGGGGTGAACGCCGCCGACGCAGCCCACGCCGGCGAGTACGGGATGATGGTGTCGCTGCGCGGGCAGGAGATCGGGCGGGTGCCGCTGGCCGACGCGGTCCGTCAACTCAAGCTGGTGCCGCAGAGCCGCTACGACGACGCCGCGGAGTTCTTCGGCTGAGTTCTTATTAGGATCGTGGGCATGTCTGTCGACACCGCCGATCTGCTGGACTACGACGAGGTCCTCGCCTCCTACGAACCCGTTCTCGGGTTGGAGGTGCACGTCGAGCTGTCGACCGCGACCAAGATGTTCTGCGGCTGTGCCAATCAGTTCGGCGCCGAACCCAACACGCAGGTGTGTCCGGTCTGCCTCGGGCTGCCGGGTTCGCTTCCGGTGCTCAACCGGACGGCCGTCGAGTCCGCGATCCGTATCGGCCTGGCGCTCAACTGCGAGATCGTGCCGTGGTGCCGGTTCGCCCGGAAGAACTACTTCTACCCGGACATGCCGAAGAACTACCAGATCAGCCAGTACGACGAACCCATCGCCGTCAACGGATACCTCGACGTGCCCCTCGACGACGGCAGCACCTGGCGGGTGGAGATCGAGCGCGCCCACATGGAGGAGGACACCGGCAAGCTGACCCACCTGGGCAGCGACACCGGACGCATCGCCGGTGCCACCACGTCGCTGATCGACTACAACCGTTCCGGCGTGCCGCTCATCGAGATCGTCACCAAGCCCATCGAGGGCGCCGGCGAGCACGCACCCGAGATCGCCCGGGCCTACGTCACTGCGTTGCGAGACCTGTTGCGCGCGTTGGACGTATCCGATGTGCGAATGGATCAGGGCTCGATGCGCTGCGACTCCAACGTCTCGCTCAAACCGATCGGGCAGGCCGAGTTCGGCACCCGCACCGAGACCAAGAACGTCAACTCGCTCAAGAGCGTGGAAGTCGCCGTTCGCTACGAGATGCGCAGGCAGGCCGCGGTTCTGAAGGCCGGGGGCACGGTGGTGCAGGAGACTCGGCATTTCCACGAGGACGGGTACACCTCGCCCGGCCGCAGCAAGGAGACGGCTCAGGACTACCGGTATTTCCCCGAGCCCGACCTGGAGCCCGTCGCTCCCAGCGCCGAACTCGTCGAGGCGCTCCGTGCCACCATCCCCGAGCTTCCGTGGTTGTCGCGCAAGCGGATTCAGCAGGAGTGGGGCGTCTCCGACGAAGTGATGCGTGACCTGGTGAACATCGGCGCCCTCGACCTGATCGCCGCGACCGTCGATCACGGTGCGTCCAGTGACGCCGCCCGCGCGTGGTGGGGCAACTTCCTGGTGCAGAAGGCCAGGGAAGACGGGGTACAGGTGTCCGACTTGCCGATCACCCCGGCCCAGGTCGCCGCGGTGGTCAGGCTCGTCGACGAGGGCAAGCTGTCGAACAAGCTCGCCCGCCAGGTCGTCGAAGGTGTGCTGGCCGGCGAGGGCGAGCCCGAGCAGGTGATGACCGACCGCGGGCTCGCCGTGGTGCGCGACGACTCGCTGATCCAGGCGGCGGTCGACGATGCGCTCGCCGCCAACCCCGACATCGCCGAGAAGATCCGCGGCGGCAAGGTGCAGGCCGCTGGAGCCATCGTCGGCGCGGTGATGAAGGCCACCAAGGGGCAGGCCGACGCCGCGCGGGTGCGCGAGCTCGTCATGGCCGCCTGTACGTGACGCGTCGATGAAGCGCACCCAGGACCTGGTTCTGCGCGTCCTTTCGCATCCGCTGCGACTGCTGTCGCTGCGGTCGATCGTCATCCTCTCCCAGGTCGGCGTCATCATCCTGGTGCTGACGCTCGGGGTCTGGGTGTGGGTCGGCGTCACCAACGACCAGTACAACCAGCTCGACCGGCGCCTCGACTCGCTGTCGAGCCTCGGCGACGTCACCACCCTGCTGCGCAGCGCGCGGGAGGGGATCGGTCCCGAGCCCGGCGAGGGGGGCCTGGTCCGAACCGCTCGGATCGGTGACGTCGCGGTCTCCATTCCGGCCGACATCGTGCTGCCTGAGCTGCCCAGCGGCTACGCCGACGCGTCGATCGGGGGTGTGGAGTACCGCGTGCGCACCATCACCACCGGCAACGCGTCGATCGCGCTCGGGGCGCCGCTGGCCGACACCAAGGCCCGGATCGACGCCCTGCACTGGCGGGTGTTCTGGATCTGTGCCGGGGTGATCGTGGGCACCCTGCTGGTCGGCTGGGTGATCGCGTTGATCATGGTCAACCCGTTCCGGCTGCTGGCCCAGCAGGCCCGCGCCATCAACGCGCAGTCCAAGCCCGACGAGCTCCAGGTGCGCGGCGTGTGGGAGGCCGTGGAGATCTCCGAGGCGGTCGAAGGCATGCTCGCGCGAATCGGTGACGAGCAGCAGCGCACCCGGGCTGCCCTCGAATCGGCCCGCGACTTCGCCGCCGTCGCCTCGCACGAATTGCGCACCCCGCTGACCGCCATGCGCACCAACCTCGAGGTGCTGATGACGCTGGACCTCGGTGCCGAGCAGCGCCGGGAGGTCATCGGCGACGTGATGCGGACGCAGTCGCGGATCGAGGCGACGCTGGCCGCTCTGGAGCGGCTGGCGCAGGGCGAGTTGACCACCGTGGCCGACTTCGTGCCCGTCGACGTCGCCGAACTGCTCGATCGCGCGGCCCACGACGCCGTGCACAACTACCCGGGCCTGGATGTCTCCCTGGCGTCGTCGACGACGGTGCTGATGCTCGGCATGCCCGCAGGCCTGCGTCTGGTCATCGACAACGCCATCGCCAATGCGGTCAAGCACGGCGGTGCCACGCGCGTGCAGCTGAGCGTGGTCAGTTCCGCCGAAGGCGTGGAGATCGCCGTGGACGACAACGGGTCCGGCGTTCCCGAGGAGGAGCGCGCCGCGGTGTTCGAGCGCTTCCACCGCGGCACCACCGCGTCGAGGTCCGGGTCGGGGCTGGGCTTGGCCCTGGTCGCGCAACAGGCCGAAATCCACGGCGGGACAGCCGCTTTGGAGGTCAGCCCGCTGGGGGGCACGCGCCTGATCCTGCGTCTTCCCGGCTCGGGGCCGCGCTAGCGACGAGCGCGATCAGGTCTTCTCGTCGTTGGCGCGGGGGAAGCCGCCGCCCTGCGGGAACAGCGGGAAGACCACGTCGTCGAGCTTCTCGGCGTCGCCGGAGGTCTTGTTGACGGTGGCACCCCAGATGTTGCCGTCCGGAGCCACCGCCAACGCCCACGCGTGGCCGTGCTGGTCCTGACGGACCACCTCCGGGTCACCGGTCACCGCGCCGGTGTCGGGAGCCATCCGCACCGCCACGGTCTGCTTGGTGTTGACCAGGTTGACCAGCACCGTGCCGTCCAGCGCCGCGCAGCCCGCGACGCCGGGCCGGTCCGGCCAGGTCCACACCGTCGAGACCTTCGAATCCTTGGTGATGCGCTGCAGCCGGTCGGCGGTCGGGGTCCGGTCGGTGACGTAGAGCGAGTTGTCGGACGGGTCGATACACATCCCGCCGCCCGGGCCGAGGCCGGACAGCGCGGTGGTGGTCGGGGCCTGATCGACGGTGGTCGGCTGCTCGATGCGCAGCAGCTTGCCCGCCATCGACCCCGGGTCGGCGGCCTGCGCGGGGTCGCCCGCGTCCCCGGTCTGCACCATCAGCGTCGTCGGGCTGGTGAAGATCAGCGAGCCGGTGTTGCCGGTGGCTCCCTTGGGGATGCCGGTGAGGATGGGCTTGGGGATATCGCCGTCGGCGATGCGGATGACCCTGTTGTCGCTGGGGGTGCTGACGTAGGCGTACATCAGGCGGTCCTGGGCGTAGGTGGGCGACAACACGATGTCCATCAGCCCGCCGTCGCCGCTGCCGTCGACCGGCAGGGTCGTCTTGACGAACGGCTCGGCGCGCGTCGACACCTGCTTGACGGCTCCGGTGGTGCGCTCGGCGACCAGCGCCGACTGGCTGTCGGGCAGCATGATCAGGCCGCTGGTGCTCTCCAGACAGCCCTGCATGACGCCGGGCGCCGGGCACTGCTTGGGGAACGGCTTGGCCGGCAGCGGGGGCGGCGGCGGCGGCGTGGACGTCTGCCCCGGCGCCAGTTGCGGTTCGG
Organism: Mycolicibacterium chubuense NBB4; assembly: GCF_000266905.1. The sequence continues at coordinate 1,908,547 of NC_018027.1, forward strand.
TGGTGAACGGCTCCGACTGCGCCGAGTCGAACCGCGCGCAGCCGGCGCCGCTCAGCAAGCCCGCACACAGCAGGACGGCCACTACCCGCGACGACCGGCGCTGACTCATGCAGGCCAGGTTACGGATCGTCTCGCGGTGCGCGCCACGCGTCCCCCGGCGACCACCCGCCGCGACCTGCGCCGCCGCCGGAAAACACGTGCTCGGGCGCGCCGCGCGAATTCCCGGCGAGGCGATGACTTGCACTTACCCTGGCAGTCGTGACAAGTCCCCATGACCCACGACCCTGGCAGCGGCCCGACGACTCGGGCGGTCGGCCCGCGTCGGCGCGCTTGGTGGACCCGGAGGACGATCTTCCCTCCGCGAATTACGGCGGCGACTTCGAGACCACCGCGATCCCGCGCTACGACACCGCCAAACCCGCCAACGACCAGCCGTTCAGCCTGATGAACGACCCCGAGCCGCTGCCGTACGTGCAGCCGACCACGGGTCTCGCCCCCGGGGCCTACGGGACGACGGCAGCGCCGGCCGAGGTCGGGGTGAACGACGAGCACCGGGATCGGGACCGGCGCGGCACCCAGGACCTCGGACTGCTGCTGCTGCGCGTCGCGGTCGGCGTGCTGCTCATCGCGCACGGCTTGCAGAAGCTGTTCGGCTGGTGGGGCGGCCCGGGCCTGGGCGGGTTTCGGGACTACCTCGCCGAGGTCGGCTTCCGGTACGCCGACATCCTGAGCTACGTGGCAGCGGGCGGTCAGGTCGTCGCCGGCGTGCTGCTGGTTCTCGGGCTCTTCACGCCTGTGGCCGCCGCGGGGGCGCTGGCCTACCTGGTCACCGCGGTCCTGGCCGAAGCGATGGAAGCCCACAACGACGCCCGGCTGTCGAGCTTCCTCACCGACGGTCACGAGTACGAGGTCGTCCTGGTGGCCGTCGTCGCTGCGATCGTTCTCATCGGCCCGGGGCGGTACGGCCTGGATGCCGGCCGCGGGTGGGCGCGCCGCCCGTTCGTCGGCTCGTTCGCCGCGCTGATCCTGGGTGTGGGGGGTGGGGTCGCGATCTGGGTCCTCCTCAACGGCGCCAACCCCTTGGCGTGATGGCCTGAGCCAACCCCTTGGCGTGATGGCCTGAGCCAACCCCTTGGCGTGATGGCCTACTCGTAGGGGTTGGGCACTCGGCCGCCGCTGGCGGCGGTCAACATCGGCAGCGTCGCGAAGGTGACTGCCGGAAGGGACAGCTCGGAGCCGTCGCGGCGACGCGCCAGGGCCCACGCCTTGCGGCCGAAGCGCAGTCCCTCGATGTCGTCCCAGCGGACCGTCTCACTGCCCAGCAATGTGCGAGCCGTGACCGTGTCGCGGTCGGCGATGGTCCGGTAGCGCACGATCATCGTCGACAGGATCGCGGGAATGATCAGCAGCACCAAGAACCACGTCGGACCGGCGAAGATCACCGCGAGCAACGTGAAGAAGAGGAAGGCGACCGCCAGGTGCGCCATCGGGGAGATTTTGACGACGACCGGCGCCGACACGGAGGAAGTGCCCATGCGGCCATCATCCCATCGGGTCCGGGCCGGTTGCGCCGAGCGTGATCACCCAGTGCTCGACCACCCGGGCGGGCCCGGGAATTTGACCACCCCCGGCGGGCCGGGAATTTGACCTGTGGCCAGTTCAAGGGCTACCGTCGACTGCTATGCAGACCCCCGGAAACCTCGTAGTAATTGGGTTGCGCGTTGATGCCGCGCTAGCCCTCTGCCGGGCATAGCACAACCGCATCGACGCGCAACCCTCGTACAGCCGCCGGCTGACGGGGGTTTTTTGTTGCCCGAGCATCGATTTGAGAAGATTCGCGAAAGCCAGAAGGACAAGAGGACATCGTGAGCGCACCCACCACGCGACCACCCGAACAGTCGGCGACCCCGGCGAACGGGAACCACACCGCATCGGCGACCGGGAAACCGGGACACAGGAAGACCCCTGCACAGCCGAAACGCGTTGCCCCCCATCAGCTCACCGGTGCACAGGCCGTGATCCGGTCTCTGGAGGAGCTCGATGTCGACGTCATCTTCGGCATCCCCGGCGGTGCCGTCCTGCCGGTGTACGACCCGCTGTTCGACTCGGTGAAGCTGCGCCACGTGCTGGTTCGCCACGAGCAGGGCGGTGGCCATGCGGCCAGCGGCTACGCGCACGCCACCGGCCGGGTCGGGGTCTGCATGGCGACCTCGGGTCCCGGCGCCACCAACCTGGTGACTCCGCTGGCCGACGCCTACATGGACTCGATCCCGATGGTGGCGATCACCGGGCAGGTCGGGCGGGGACTGATCGGGACCGACGCCTTCCAGGAAGCCGACATCTCCGGGATCACCATGCCGATCACCAAGCACAACTTCCTGGTGCGCAACGGCGATGACATCGCCCGCGTGATGGCCGAGGCGTTCCACATCGCCGCCAGCGGACGGCCGGGGCCGGTGCTCGTCGACATCCCCAAGGACGTGCTGCAGGGTCAGTGCACCTTCAGCTGGCCGCCGCAGATCGACCTGCCCGGCTATAAGCCCAACACCAAGCCGCACAACAGGCAGATCCGCGAGGCGGCCAAGCTCATCGCCGCGGCCCGCAAGCCGGTGCTCTACGTGGGCGGCGGGATCATCCGCGGTGAAGCCAGTGAACAGCTGCTCGATCTGGCGGAGATGACCGGCATTCCGGTGGTCACCACCCTGATGGCGCGGGGCGCGTTCCCGGACAGCCATCCGCAGAACCTCGGCATGCCGGGCATGCACGGCACGGTGGCGGCGGTCGGCGCCCTGCAGAAGAGCGACCTGCTGATCGCACTGGGCACCCGGTTCGACGACCGGGTGACCGGCAAGCTGGATTCCTTCGCGCCCGAGGCCAAGGTGATCCACGCCGACATCGACCCCGCGGAGATCGGCAAGAACCGGCACGCCGACGTCCCGATCGTGGGCGACGTGAAGGCCGTCATCACCGATCTGATCGAGGCCCTGCGCCGCGACGGCGCGCCGGCCATGACCAAGATCGACAACTGGTGGGAGTACCTGCGGGGCATCCAGTCGACGTATCCGCTGAGCTACGGCCCGCAGAGCGACGGCAGCCTGTCTCCCGAGTACGTCATCGAGACACTGGGCAAGATCGCCGGTTCGGACGCGGTCTACGTCGCCGGCGTGGGCCAGCACCAGATGTGGGCGGCGCAGTTCATCTCCTACGAGAACCCGAAGACCTGGATCAACTCGGGCGGCCTCGGCACGATGGGCTTCGCCGTCCCGGCGGCGATGGGCGCCAAGATGGGCCGCCCGGAGGCCGAGGTGTGGGCTATCGACGGTGACGGTTGCTTCCAGATGACCAACCAGGAACTGGCCACCTGTGCGATCGAGGGTGTCCCGATCAAGGTGGCCCTGATCAACAACGGCAACCTCGGCATGGTGCGGCAGTGGCAGACGCTGTTCTACGAAGAGCGGTACAGCCAAACGGATCTGGCCACGCACACGCGGCGCATCCCCGACTTCGTCAAGCTGGCCGAGGCGCTCGGCTGCGTCGGATTGCGTTGCGAGCGCGCCGAAGACGTCGCCGAGGTGATCCATCAGGCCCGCGCCATCAACGACCGGCCCGTGGTGGTCGAATTCGTCGTCGGCGCCGACGCGCAGGTGTGGCCGATGGTGGCCGCAGGCACCAGCAACGACGAGATCCAGGCAGCGCGCGGTATCCGGCCGCTGTTCGACAACGAAGAGGGGCACGCGTGAGTACCACCCACACCCTGTCGGTGCTGGTCGAGGACAAGCCCGGCGTGCTGGCCCGCGTGGCCTCTCTGTTCTCCCGCCGCGGCTACAACATCCAGTCGCTGGCCGTCGGCGCCACCGAGCAGAAGGATCTGTCTCGGATGACGATCGTGGTCGACGTGGAGGACTCGCCTCTCGAGCAGATCACCAAGCAGTTGAACAAGCTCATCAACGTCATCAAGATCGTCGAGCAGGACGAGGACAACTCCGTCTCTCGTGAGCTCGCCCTGATCAAGGTGCGCACCGACGCCACCACGCGCGGTCAGGTCATCGAGGCGGTGAACCTGTTCCGCGCCAAAGTCGTCGACGTGTCGAATGAATCGCTGACCATCGAGGCCACGGGGACCCCCGGCAAGCTCGAAGCGCTGCTTCGGGTGCTGGAGCCCTACGGCGTCCGTGAGATCGTCCAATCCGGTGTGGTGTCGCTGTCTCGCGGCCCCCGCGGCATCAGCACCAAGTAGACCCCGAAAAGCAAAGAAGAGAAGGAAGTTTCACAAGATGGCAGTTGAGATGTTCTATGACGACGACGCGGACCTGTCGATCATCCAGGGCCGCAAGGTCGGCGTCATCGGCTACGGCAGCCAGGGGCATGCGCACTCGTTGAGCCTGCGCGACTCCGGTGTGCAGGTGAAGGTGGGCCTCAAGGAGGGGTCGAAGTCGCGCGAGAAGGTCACCGAACAGGGCCTCGAGGTCGACACCCCCGCCGAGGTCGCCAAATGGGCCGACGTGATCATGCTGCTGGCGCCCGACACCGCGCAGGCCGAGATCTTCACGAACGACATCGAGCCGAATCTCGAAGACGGCAACGCGCTGTTCTTCGGCCACGGCCTCAACATCCACTTCGGGCTGATCAAGCCGCCCGCCAACGTCACCATCGGCATGGTGGCGCCGAAGGGGCCGGGCCATCTGGTGCGCCGCCAGTTCGTCGACGGCAAGGGCGTGCCCTGCCTCGTCGCCGTCGAGCAGGATCCCAAGGGCGAGGGTCTGGCGCTGGCGCTGTCCTACGCCAAGGGGATCGGCGGCACCCGCGCCGGCGTCATCAAGACCACCTTCAAGGACGAGACCGAGACCGACCTGTTCGGCGAGCAGGCCGTGTTGTGCGGCGGCACCGAGGAACTCGTCAAGACCGGCTTCGACGTGATGGTCGAGGCGGGCTATGCGCCGGAGCTGGCCTACTTCGAGGTGCTCCACGAGCTCAAGCTGATCGTCGACCTGATGTACGAGGGCGGCATCGCGCGGATGAACTACTCGGTGTCCGACACCGCAGAGTTCGGCGGCTACCTGTCGGGCCCGCGGGTCATCGACGCCGACACCAAGAAGCGGATGAAGGACATCCTGGCCGACATCCAGGACGGCACCTTTGTCAAGCGGCTCGTCGCCAACGTCGAGGGCGGCAACAAGGAGCTCGAGAAGCTGCGCAAGGAGAACGCCGAGCACCCGATCGAGGTCACCGGCAAGAAGCTGCGCGACCTGATGAGCTGGGTGGACCGGCCGATCACCGAAACGGCCTGAGCCGCACGTCGAATCGGGCGCGTTCAGCAACCCTCGAGGTTGCCGGACGCGCCCGATTCGCGTTTTCAGGCGAGGCGGTCGGCGACGCTGACGACCCGGCGGGCCAGGTGATCGAGCGCGGCCAGCGTGGCGTCGTCGAGTTCGTTGCGGTTCTCGGGTCCGGTGACATGCCCGACGCCGTAGGGGTTGCCGTCGGCGAACTTCACCGGATCGGTGTAGCCCGGGGGCACCAAGATCCCGCCGAAGTGCATCAGCGTGATGTAGAGCGTGATCAGCGTGGTCTCCTGGCCGCCGTGCGCGGTCTGCGACGAGGTGAACGCGGCGTAGGCCTTGTCGGCGAGCTTGCCGCCGGCCCACAGGCCGCCGAGGGAGTCGATGAAGGTGCGGAACTGCGACGACATGTTGCCGAACCGGGTGGGGGAGCCGAAGATCACCGCGTCCGCCCAGACGATGTCGTCGCCGGTCGCTGCCGGAAGGTCCTTCGTCGCTTCGTAATTCGCCGTCCACGCCGGGTTGTTGGCGAACGATTCGGGGTCGCGCGTCTCGGCGATGTGCCGCAGACGCACCTCGGCGCCCGCGGACTCGGCGGTGGCCGCCACGCGGTTGGCCATCGCGGTCCCGTGACCCGTTGCGGAGTAGTAGATGACCGCCAGTTTCGCCATACCGGCAGCCTACCGAGCGCAGCTTCTCTCCTGAGCGGTTCAGCGGGGTGACAGACTCGGCAGCTCGGTGATGCCGAACTCGCGCCGCAGCATGCTGCGCGCGGCGTAGTACCCCGCCATGCCGTGCACCCCACCGCCCGGCGGGGCGGCCGACGAGCACAGGTAGGCCTGCGGGATGGGCGTCGACCACGGGTCCCACCGCAGCGCGGGACCGGTGAGCGCGCTGACCATGTTGTTGCCGCCGACGCCGATGTCGCCGCCGACGAGGTTGGCGTTGTGGTCGGCGAGGTGGGCCGCGGGCACGCTGCGCACGGCGAGGACCAGGTCGCGGAACCCCGGCGCGAACCTCTCGAACACTTCGATGACGGTCTCCGCCATGTCGACCGGCGACCCCGACGGCACATGGGCGTAGGTCCACAGCGGCCGGCGGCCCTGCGGGTCGACCCGGCCCGGATCGCACAGGTGCGGCAGCGCGGCGAGGATCATCGGCCAGTCGGCGTGGCGGCCCGCGGCGATCTCTTTCTCGGCCCGCGCCATCGTCGCGCGATCGCCACCCATGTGCAGCGTCGCCGCGGTGGCCAACCGCGGGTCCCGCCAAGGGATTTCACCGGAGAGCACGAAGTCGACCTTCGCCACGCCCGGGCCGTACTTGTAGCGACGCAGTGTTCTGGCGTACCCGGAGGGCAGGCTGTCGCCGTAGATGCCCAGCAGCGCGGTGGGTGCGGTGTCGTAGAGCACCACGCCCGACGGTGGACTGGTGATCTCCTCGCCGAGCACCAAATCCCCGCCGTGCGCGCGCAGGTCGGCGAGCAGCGCGTCGGGGATGGCTTGCGATCCGCCGACGGGAACGGGCCATCCCACGGCGTGCGCCAGCGTGGCGAGCATCAGCCCCGCACCCGAGGAGACGAGCGAGGGCATGCGTGAAATCGTATGTGCGGCAACGCCGGTGGACAGTGCACGGGCGTCCTCGCCGGCCAGGGTGGTCCAGGCCGGGCTGCCCTGAGCCAGCAGCCGGGGCGCGATGCGCAGCGCGGCGGGGATGCTCGGCGGCAGCGAGCGCTTGTCGCCGAGCAGCAGCCCGACCACGCCGTCACAGTCGGCCGACAGCGGCCCCAGCAACCGGCGCCAGGACGCGCCGTCGGAGAGTTCGGCGCAGGTGCGGTCGATGTCGAGGTAACCGATCGCCGCGGGGCGTCCGGGCAGCGGGTTGCCGTAGGACACCTCGGGCACGGCCAGGGTCACGCCACGCGACCGCAGATCGAATTCGGCGAAGAACGGTGACGCCAGGGCCAGCGGGTGAACGGCCGAGCAGATGTCGTGCGACACTCCGCCGAACTCCGGATCGGGCAGGGTGCGGGCACCGCCGCCGAACGTCGGCTGTGCCTCGACGACCCGCACCGACAGCCCGGCCCGTGCACAGATGACGGCGGCCGCGAGCCCGTTGGGCCCGCTCCCGACGACGGTCACGTCCACGCTCGAATTTCTCCCGCCCGACACCCGGTCATTACAGCCCATTAGGCTGAGGCCTCGTGAGTCTGCCTGTTGTACTGATCGCCGACAAGCTGGCCCAATCGACCGTGGAAGCCCTGGGAGACCAGGTGGAGGTCCGTTGGGTCGACGGTCCGGACCGGGAGAAGCTGCTGGCCGCGGTCGCCGACGCCGATGCACTGCTGGTGCGCTCGGCGACGACGGTCGATGCCGAGGTTCTCGCCGCGGCGCCCAAGCTCAAGATCGTCGCCCGCGCCGGCGTCGGCCTCGACAACGTCGACGTGGACGCTGCGACGGCGCGCGGCGTACTCGTGGTCAACGCGCCGACCTCCAACATCCACAGCGCGGCCGAACACGCGCTGGCCCTGCTCCTGGCGGCGGCACGTCAGATCCCCGCGGCCGACGCCACGCTGCGCGCCCACACCTGGAAGCGGTCGTCGTTCTCGGGCACCGAGATCTTCGGCAAGACGGTCGGCGTGGTCGGGCTCGGCCGGATCGGCCAGCTGGTGGCCCAGCGCCTGGCCGCGTTCGGGGCGCATGTCACCGCCTACGACCCGTACGTGTCACACGCGCGTGCCGCACAGCTGGGCATCGAGTTGCTCACCCTCGACGAACTCCTCGGCCGGGCCGACTTCATCTCCGTGCACCTGCCGAAGACCAAGGAGACCGCGGGGCTGATCAACAAGGAGGCGCTGGCCAGGACCAAGCCCGGGGTGATCATCGTCAATGCCGCCCGCGGCGGACTGATCGACGAGGCCGCGCTGGCCGACGCCATCGCCAGCGGTCACGTGCGGGGCGCCGGTCTGGACGTGTTCTCCACCGAGCCCTGCACCGACAGCCCGCTGTTCGAGCTGCCGCAGGTGGTCGTGACGCCGCATCTGGGCGCGTCGACGGCCGAGGCGCAGGACAGGGCGGGTACCGACGTCGCGGCCAGCGTGAAGCTGGCTCTGGCAGGGGAGTTCGTCCCCGACGCCGTCAACGTCGGCGGCGGGGCCGTCGGTGAGGAGGTCGCGCCCTGGCTCGACCTGGTGCGCAAGCTGGGTCTGCTGGCGGGGGTGCTGTCCGCCGAATTGCCCACCAACCTCTGCGTGCAGGTGCGCGGCGAGCTGGCGTCCGAAGAGGTCGAGGTGTTGCGCCTGTCGGCGCTGCGCGGGCTGTTCTCGGCGGTGATCGAGGACCAGGTGACGTTCGTCAATGCGCCGGCCCTGGCCGCCGAGCGCGGCGTCGAGGCCAGCATCGACACCGAGACCGAGAGTCCCAACCACCGCAGCGTCGTCGACGTCCGCGCGGTCGCCTCGGACGGCTCCACGGTCAACGTCGCGGGAACGCTGTCCGGACCTCAACTGGTCGAGAAGGTCGTGCAGATCAATGGCCGCAACTTCGACCTGCGCGCCGAGGGCGTGAACCTGATCATCAACTACGACGACCAGCCGGGTGCGCTCGGCAAGATCGGCACACTGCTCGGCGGGGCGGCGGTCAACATCCTGGCCGCCCAGCTGAGTCAGGACGCCGACGGCGGCGGCGCGACCATCATGTTGCGGCTGGACCGGCACGTGCCTTCCGACGTGCTCGCCGAGATCGGGCGCGACGTCAACGCCGTGACGCTGGAACTGGTGGACCTGTCATGAGTTCTGCGATGAGGCTGGCCGTGATCGGCGGGGACGGCATCGGTCCCGAGGTCGTCGCCGAAGCGCTCAAGGTGCTCGACGCGGTCTTCCCGGGCGCCGAGAAGACCGAGTACGACCTCGGTGCACGGCAGTACCACAAGACCGGTGAGGTGCTGCCCGCCTCGGTGCTCGAGGAGCTGAAGGGCCACGACGCCATCCTGCTCGGCGCGATCGGTGACCCATCGGTGCCCAGCGGCGTGCTCGAGCGGGGCCTTCTGCTGCGCATCCGGTTCGAACTCGACCACCACATCAACCTGCGCCCGGGCCGCCTGTACCCCGGTGTGCGCAGTCCGTTGGCCGGAGAGCCCGAGATCGATTTCGTCGTCGTCCGTGAGGGGACCGAGGGCCCCTACACCGGCAACGGTGGCGCCATCCGCGTCAACACGCCGCACGAGATCGCCACGGAGGTCAGCATCAACACCGCCTACGGCGTGCGCCGGGTGGTGCAGGACGCGTTCGGGCGGGCCGAGCAGCGCCGCAAGCACCTCACGCTGGTGCACAAGAACAACGTGCTGACCCACGCCGGATCGCTGTGGTGGCGCACCGTCCAGGCGGTGGCGGCCGAATACCCCGACGTCGAGGTCGCCTACCAGCACGTCGATGCCGCGACCATCCACCTGGTGACCGATCCCGGCCGATTCGACGTGATCGTCACCGACAACCTGTTCGGCGACATCATCACGGATCTGGCGGCGGCGGTCTGCGGCGGCATCGGCCTCGCGGCGAGCGGCAACATCGACGCCAACCGCATCCACCCGTCGATGTTCGAGCCCGTGCACGGCAGCGCGCCCGACATCGCCGGCCAGGGCATCGCTGATCCGACGGCGGCGGTCATGTCGGTGTCGCTGCTGCTGGCTCACATCGGCGAGCTCGAGGCGGCCGCGCGAGTGGACAAGGCCGTCGAGCAGCACCTCGCGACCCGGGGTGACGCGAAGTTCACGACCTCCGAGGTCGGCGATCGCATTCTGGGGCTGCTGTAGGCACCGCGGGGATCGCGACGCTGCCGCGGCAGTGCTGGCTGTTCGCGATCGGGTCGTCGCTGTTCGCGGTGGCCACCGTTCCGGGGTTCCCCGCGTGGGCGGGTGCCGGGGCGGCCAACGTGGCGTGCTTTGCCGGTTCGTTCTTCTTCACGACGGCCGCGGGAATGCAGCTGGCCCTGTCGAATCGCAGCGATCGCGTCGAATGGTATTCCGCGGCAGTCCAATTGGCCGGAACGTTGATGTTCAACCTCAGCACAGGAGCCGCCGTCTGGGCGCACGCCGTCGGGGCCGAGCGGCGCTACGTGTGGGCGCCCGACGCGACGGGCTCGCTGGCGTTTCTGCTCAGCGGTGCCCTGGCCATGGTGGCGGTCACGGCCACCGCCGGCCTGATCGACCTGAGGTCGCGCGACTGGCTCGCCGGCGCGATCAACATGATCGGCTGCGTGGCGTTCGCGGTGTCGGCGGTCGCGGCGTTCGTCAGGAAGACGGGTGTGACGGCCGACGAGCGGCTCGTCAACCTGGGCACCTTCCTCGGCGCGCTGTGCTTCCTCGCCGGTGCGCTGGTGTTACTGCCCCGAGCCGACCGGCCGGGCTGACACCGGCACCGCGGGAATCGCGACGAGCGGGAGCAGCGCGCACACCGCGAAAGCGACGGGGAATCCCGCGATTCCGATGATGGCGCCGAACAGCGGCGGCGCGACACCGGTCGCCAGCAGCTGGCTGGTGTTCTGCGTCCCCAACGCTCGACCGCTCCAGAACGGCCCTGCGAACTCGGCGATCGCGGTGAACGCCAATCCGTTGTCGGACACGGTGATCAGCGACGCCGCGACCAGCACGACGATGCTCAGCGGTGAACCGAGCCAGTCGGTGAGGGCCAGCAGCGCCATGGCTGCGGCAGCGGCAGCGGCGATCGTGCGGATGGGTCCCAGCCGGGCGGCGAGTACGTCGCCGGATCCCGAGCGTCTGAGCACCGCGTCCGACCACCGCCCCGCCGCGATCCGGCCGCCCGCGCCCAGGAACTGGGCCAGCATCACCATCGTGCCGGCCGAACCCGGCGACCATCCGCGGTCGGTGATCAGCCACACCAGGCTGAACGTCCACACCACCGCCTGCGGGATCACCAGCAGCACCGACACGAGGTGGATGCGCCACAGCAACGACGACCCGCGATAGGGATTGGCCAGGTCGCTCCGATCCGCTTCGGCGCGTGGTGGTCTCGGCGGATCGAGCACCGCCACCAGGCACACCACGGCCGAGGCCGCACACACGATCGCCGGGAACAGCAGCGCCGCCGAGACACCGTCTGCGTGGGCCAGCCGCGGGATCACCAGCGCGCCGAGGCCGACCCCCAGGGGTTGCGCGGTCTGGCGGATGCCCATGACCAGACCGCGGCGCTCGGCGTCGAACCATCCGACGACCAGTCGTCCGCTGGCGGTGTTGCTGCTCGCGGCGGCCATTCCACCGAGGAACAGGAAGGCGCTGGTGGCGACCAGGGAGTTCGCCGCGGCGGCGGCGAAAGCGGCCGCTGCGGTCAGCGCGGAGCCGAGCGAGAGCACCAGTCGTTCGCCGACGCGGTCGACGACGTAGCCCCAGGCGATCAGCGTCACCACCATGCCGAGGCTGGGCAACGCCGAAATCAGCCCGGCCGAGGCCAGATCCAGTCCGCGGTCGCTGTGCAGAGTGGGTATGAGGAAGGCCACACCGTTGATGAACACGTTGGCGCACAGCGTCGCGAGCAGCGCGACGACCAGCATCGACCACCGCCTCACGGTGCTGATCGAGGTAACGGCCATACGGCGATGCTGCCACAGCCTTCTCATGATGCTGAATCGCTTTCCCACGAAGTGAGATGCCATCGGAAGCGTCGCCACCCCGTGGCCCGCACCCGCCGGGCCTATAGGCTGAGGTCATGCGCCTTGGCCGAATAGCCAGTCCCGACGGAGTCGCGTTCGTCGCCATCGAGGGCCCGCCCGAAGATCCCGCAGCGATGACCGCACGGGAGATCGCCGAGCATCCGTTCGGCACGCCCACGTTCACCGGCCGGCAGTGGCCGCTGGCCGACGTGCGGCTGCTCGCGCCGATCCTGGCCAGCAAGGTGGTCTGCATGGGCAAGAACTATCTGGCCCACATCGAGGAGATGGGCGGCGGGACGTTCGAGGACCCGATCATCTTCCTTAAGCCCAACACCGCGATCATCGGTCCGAACACCCCGATCCAGTTGCCCGCCGACGCCCACCCCGTCCATTTCGAGGGCGAACTGGCCGCCGTCATCGGCCGGCCGTGCAAGGACGTACCGGCCGCGCGTGCCGCGGAGAACATCCTGGGCTACACGGTGGCCAACGACGTGTCCGCGCGCGATCAGCAGCAGAAGGACGGCCAGTGGATGCGGGCCAAGGGCCACGACACGTTCTGTCCGGTAGGCCCGTGGATCGTCACCGACGTCGATCCGTCGGACCTCGAGATCCGCACCGAGGTCAACGGGGACGTCAAGCAACGCAGCCGGACGTCGCTGATGATCCACGACATCGGCGCGATCATCGAGTGGATCTCCGCGGTGATGACGCTGCTGCCGGGGGATCTCATCCTGACCGGGACGCCCGAGGGAGTCGGCCCGCTCGAACACGGCGACACCGTGAGCGTCACGGTCGAGGGCATCGGCACACTCACCAATCCTGTTGTGAGAAAAGGAAAGTCGTGAGCACAAGAGTTCGGTTCTGTCCTTCGCCGACCGGCACCCCCCACGTCGGCCTGATTCGTACCGCGCTGTTCAACTGGGCCTACGCCCGTCATACCGGCGGAACCTTCGTGTTCCGGATCGAGGACACCGACTCGCAGCGTGACAGCGAGGACAGTTACCGGGCGCTGGTCGACGCGCTGCGGTGGCTGGGACTGGACTGGGACGAGGGGCCCGAAGTCGGGGGACCCTATGCGCCCTACCGTCAGTCCGGACGCCGCGAGATCTACTCCGACGTGATCGCCCGTCTGATCGCTGCCGGTGACGCCTACGAGGCCTTCTCGACTGCCGAAGAGGTCGAGGCGCGTCATCTGGCGGCGGGCCGGAATCCCAAGCTGGGCTACGACAATCATGACCGCGACCTCACCGACGAGCAGCGCGCCGCCTTCCTCGCCGAGGGCCGCAAGCCCGTCGTGCGTCTGCGGATGCCCGACGTCGACCTGACGTGGGACGACCTGGTGCGCGGACGGACCACGTTCCCGGCGGGCTCGATCCCGGATTTCGCGTTGACTCGCGGCAACGGGGAACCGCTGTACACGCTGGTGAATCCGGTCGACGACGCGCTGATGAAGATCACGCACGTGCTGCGCGGAGAGGACCTGCTGCCCTCCACGCCCCGCCAGCTCGCGCTCTACGCGGCGCTCGAGCGGATCGGAGTCGCCGACGGGACCCCACGGTTCGCCCACCTGCCGTCGGTGCTCGGCGAGGGCAACAAGAAGCTCTCCAAGCGGGACCCGCAGTCCAACCTGTTCCTGCACCGCGAGCGCGGCTTCATACCCGAAGGTCTGCTGAATTATCTTGCGCTGCTGGGTTGGTCGATCGCCGACGACCACGACCTGTTCAGCCTGGAGGAGATGGTGGCCGCCTTCGACGTCGCGGACGTGAACTCCAATCCCGCGCGGTTCGACCAGAAGAAGGCCGACGCGATCAACGCCGAGCACATCCGGATGCTCTCAGAAGAGGACTTCACCGCTCGGCTGCGCGATTTCTTCGCCGACCGCGGCCACGACACCGGGCTCGGTGACGCCGAGTTCGCCGAGGCCGCGCGGCTGGTCCAGACCCGCATCGTGGTGCTGGGCGACGCATGGGAGCTGCTGAAGTTTCTCGACGACGCGTCGTTTCACCTGGACGAGAAGTCGGCGGGTAAGGAACTGCGGCCCGAGGCCGTCACGGTCCTCACCGCGGCGCTGTCGGCGTTGGATGGGGTGGAGCAGTGGCACGCCGCAGCGATCGAGGACGCCCTCAAGACGGCGCTCGTGGACGGACTCGAGCTCAAGCCCCGCAAGGCGTTCGGGCCCGTCCGTGTGGCCGTGACCGGATCATCGGTGAGCCCTCCGCTGTTCGAATCGATGGAATTGCTCGGGCGGGAGCGCAGCCTCGACCGATTGCGCGCGGGCCGCGACCATGCGGGCGCAACCGCGGCGGCGGGGGCGTGACGGGGAGCCGGTGGAAATAGCACCGCCAGATCTTTGGTAGTGTGCACGTCGGCCCGCCAGAAGGCGCAACGCGGCGACGCCGCGGGGCGCCGGGCCGAAAAAGGGCCTGTGACCAGCGGTTACGGGCAGCCAATGGGGTATGGTGTAATTGGCAACACAGCTGATTCTGGTTCAGCCATTCTAGGTTCGAGTCCTGGTACCCCAGCCAAAGCGTCCGATTAGGTCAGCAATCTCGCCTGCGTTATGCTGACCCACCGGAACAACGTTCTAGCCCCCGTCGTCTAGCGGCCTAGGACGCCGCCCTCTCACGGCGGTAGCGTGGGTTCGAATCCCATCGGGGGTACCAGTCGATTCTGAACGGCTCTGGACCTCGCGCGAGGCCCAGAGCTTTTCTGTATGCGCCGGTTTCTACAGTCGGCGCGTGAGGGCATCGGCCGCCGCGACGAGGTCTGCGGCCCACCGCGCGCCGGGGCGCCGGCCCATCCGGTCGATCGGGCCCGACACCGAGACGGCCGCGATCACCGCGCCACGCTGATCCCGTACGGGCGCCGACACACTCGCCACTCCCGGTTCCCGTTCGGCGGCACTCTGCGCCCAGCCGCGCTTACGGACCTCGGCCAGGGTGCGGTCGGTGAACTTGGCGGCGGGCAACACCGCCTGCTGCGTGGCCGTGTCGGCGTAGGCGAGCAGCACCTTGGCGCCCGAGCCCGCGGTCATCGGCAGACGCGTCCCGACCGGCACGGTGTCGCGGAGTCCGGCCGGTGGTTCCAGCGCGGCGACGCAGATCCGCGACGTGCCCTCCCGGCGGTAGAGCTGAACGCTCTCGCCGGTCAGCTCCCGCAGACGCGGCAGCACCACAGCACCCGCGGACAGCAGCGGGTCGTTGACGTGGCCGGCCAATTCGGTGACCGCAGGGCCGAGGCGCCACTGTCCGTCGCCGTCGCGGGCCAGCAGCCGGTGCACCTCCAGGCCCACGGCGAGCCGGTGCGCCGTCGCGCGCGGCAGCTGGGTGCGCTCACACAGATCAGCCAGCCCACACGGGGACTCGGCGATGGCGTGCAGTACGCCCACCGCTTTGTCCAGCACGCCGATGCCGCTATCCTGTCTCACAAGGAGATACTAGCTTCCCAGATTGTGAGACAGTCAAGATGGCCATCGCGAATCAGCCCCGCACGCTCGCCGAGAAGGTGTGGAGCGAGCACGTCGTCGTCCCCGGCGCCGGCGAGGGTGCCGCGCGTCAGCCCGACCTGATCTACATCGACCTGCACCTCGTCCACGAGGTGACCAGCCCGCAGGCCTTCGACGGGTTGCGGCTGGCCGGTCGCCGGGTCCGGCGACCGGATCTGACGATCGCGACCGAGGACCACAACGTGCCGACGGTCGACATCGACAAGCCGATCGCCGACCCGGTGTCGAGGACGCAGGTGGAGACGCTGCGCCGCAACTGCGAGGAATTCGGCATCCGGCTGCACCCCATGGGCGATGCCGAGCAGGGCATCGTGCACATCATCGGCCCGCAGCTGGGATTGACCCAGCCGGGTATGACGGTGGTCTGCGGGGACAGCCACACCTCCACCCACGGTGCGTTCGGTGCGCTCGCGATGGGCATCGGCACCTCGGAGGTCGAGCATGTGCTTGCCACGCAGACTCTTCCGCTGCGGCCGTTCAAGACCATGGCGGTGAACGTGGACGGGCAGCTGCCGCCCGGCGTCAGCGCCAAAGACATCATCCTGGCCGTGATCGCCAAGATCGGCACCGGCGGCGGGCAGGGACACGTCATCGAATATCGCGGCACCGCCATCGATTCTCTGTCGATGGAAGGCCGGATGACGGTCTGCAACATGAGCATCGAGGCGGGTGCCCGGGCGGGGATGGTGGCGCCGGACGAGAAGACCTTCGAGTTCCTCGCGGGCCGGCCGCACGCTCCCGCGGGGGCCGACTGGGACGCCGCGGTGGCGGCTTGGAGCCGGCTGCGCACCGATGAGGGAGCCGAATTCGACACCGAGGTCTACATCGACGCGTCGACGCTGAGCCCGTTCGTGACATGGGGGACCAATCCGGGCCAGGGCGTGCCGCTGTCCGCGTCGGTTCCCGATCCGGAAATGATGCTCGACGACGGTGAGCGCCAGGCGGCCGAAAAGGCGTTGACCTACATGGACCTTCGCGCCGGTACCCCGATGCGCGACATCGCGGTGGACACGGTGTTCGTCGGCTCGTGCACCAACGGCCGGATCGAGGACCTGCGGGTGGTCGCCGAGGTGCTGCGCGGCCGCAAGGTCGCCGACAACGTCCGGATGCTCGTGGTGCCCGGCTCCATGCGGGTGCGCGCGCAGGCCGAATCCGAGGGTCTCGGCGAGATCTTCACGGCCGCAGGCGCCCAATGGAGGCAGGCCGGCTGCTCGATGTGTCTGGGCATGAATCCCGACCAGCTCGCTCCGGGGGAGCGCTGTGCGTCGACGTCGAACCGCAACTTCGAGGGCCGGCAAGGCAAGGGCGGCCGCACGCATCTGGTCTCACCCGCCGTGGCCGCCGCGACCGCGGTGCGCGGAACCCTGTCCTCTCCGGCGGACCTGGCCGCCCCGACCCTCTGACGATCTGACAGGAGACTCGTGATGGAAGCCTTCAAGACCCACACCGGCATCGGCGTGCCGCTGCGCCGCTCGAACGTCGACACCGACCAGATCATCCCCGCGGTCTACCTGAAGCGGGTGACGCGAACGGGATTCGAGGACGGTCTCTTCGCCGCCTGGCGCTCCGATCCGTCGTTCGTGCTCAATCTGGCGCCGTTCGACAAGGGTTCGGTCTTGGTCGCCGGACCGGATTTCGGCACCGGGTCCTCCCGCGAGCACGCCGTCTGGGCGCTGATGGATTTCGGATTCCGGGTCGTGATTTCGTCCCGCTTCGCCGATATCTTCCGGGGCAACGCCGGTAAGGCCGGGCTTCTGGCGGCCGAAGTCGCACAGGATGATGTGGAATTGTTGTGGAAGCTGATCGAGCAGCAGCCGGGTACGGAAATCACTGTGAATCTACAAGATCGGACCATCGCTGCAGGAACCATCATGGTGCCGTTCAACATTGACGACTACACCGCCTGGCGATTGCTCGAAGGACTCGACGATATAGGCCTTACGCTGCGTAAACTCGACGAAATCGAGCACTTCGAGGCGCGCCGCCCGGAATGGAAACCACGAACTCTGCCGGCCTGACCGGCAACCTCACCAAGGGCGAAATCGCCCCGCATCAATCCGCTTTTCGGGGCCTCCGGCAGGAGGGCAAGGGACGCAATCGGATTGAAAAATGTTCGCTGGCGGAGCCTGAAATTGCGCGTGGCTCTTGGAAATCAGCAGGCAATAGGTTTACCGTGTCTGCTAGTCGGTCCAAGTAGGGCCACTGGTTTCCGGAGGTTTTGCATGAATAAAGCAGAGCTCATCGACGTACTCACGGAGAAGTTGGGCTCGGATCGTCGGCAAGCGACCGCGGCGGTGGAGAACGTCGTCGACACCATCGTGCGCGCCGTGCACAAGGGTGACAGCGTCACCATCACCGGGTTCGGCGTTTTCGAGCAGCGCCGTCGGGCGGCCCGCGTGGCGCGCAATCCGCGCACCGGCGAGACGGTGAAGGTCAAGCCCACATCCGTGCCTGCGTTCCGTCCCGGCGCTCAGTTCAAGGCGGTTGTCGCTGGCGCACAGAAGCTCCCGGCCGAGGGGCCCGCGGTGAAGCGCGGCGTCACTGCCGGCAGCACTGCCCGCAAGGCCGCGAAGAAGGCGCCGGCGAAGAAGGCCGCAGCCAAGAAGGCTGCTCCTGCCAAGAAGGCTCCGGCCAAGAAGGCCGCCCCCGCCAAGAAGGCTGCCACCAAGGCTCCGGCCAAGAAGGCGACAGCCGCGAAGAAGGCTGCTCCTGCCAAGAAGGCTCCGGCCAAGAAGGCGACAGCGGCGAAGAAGGCTGCTCCTGCCAAGAAGGCTCCGGCCAAGAAGGCTGCCGCCAAGGCTCCGGCCAAGAAGGCGGCGGCCGCGAAGAAGGCTCCCGCGAAGAAGGCTCCGGCCAAACGCGGTCGCAAGTAAACGGCTCCTCGAACACGCCGCGGGTCACTGCGACCCGCGGCGTGTTTGTGTGCGCGCACGCCGCCGGAGCGGCCGGGTCATCCGCCGACCGGATTTGAATTCATTTGCGCCGTCAGCTCTTCGGAGCCAGCGGGCTCGGGATGTGGTCGGCAGCCACCAGGCGGTCGCCGGCCAGCGACAGCACCCAGGTGCTGCCCTTGCGGTTGCGTGACTTGTCCGGTCGCACCCCGTCGCGCTCGCACCACCACGCGATGAGGTCGGGAATCACCTTGCCCTGGGTGCAGATCGCCGGGTTGGCGGACGTCCGCGCGATCTCGAGGATGCGGTTCCGGGCGGCCTTGCGGTTGTCGCTGTAGGCCTCTTCGGTCAGGGTGGGCTCGCTGCGGATCGCGGCACCCAGCTCGTCGGCCAGCGGGTCGAGCGTCTGCTGGCAGCGCACCCGGTCGGCGGCGAAGAGTTCCTCGGCGCCGAACGCGAGCAGCTGACCGACGAGCGACTCGGCTTGCGCGCGGCCGTGTTTGTCCAACGGTCGCTTCCGGTCGTCGCCCTTGTATGTGGATTTGTCGCCGGCCGTGGCATGCCGGACGATCAACACCGTCTTGGTGTCGGCGGGCAGTTTCAGGAACCGCCGGAGCACCTTGCGGTCATGGGGATAGCCCAGTTCTGACATCGCCTGCGCAGCGGGCAGCCATTTCAATTCGTCGACTTCGCTGTTGGGGGCGAATTCGCCCGCGGTGGCGCGGGCAGCCCAGTAGCGCACCTTCTTGGTCGCACCGTCGACCGGATAACTCACCGACGCCAGCCGCCGACCCAGGTGCGCGCGGAAGCCCGTCTCCTCTTCGATCTCGCGCACAGCGGTCACCGGCTCGGTCTCGCCGGGGTCGACCTTGCCCTTGGGGAGAGACCAATCGTCATAGCGGGGACGGTGAATGACGGCGACCTCCGGGGCACCCGTTCCGTCCTGCGGCCGCCACAGCACGGCGCCGGCGGCGAGGATGCAGGCCTTCTTCGCCGCGACTGCACCGGTTTGGCTTTCCTTCGCCACCTCAACTCCTCCAGAACCTGGGATCAGCGGGGGCCGGGGAGGCTGCCCGCACCGTCACGGGTGCCGGTGAAGTTCCATCAACGACACCTGATGGTCCCGCACGGTCTGACCCTCCTGAGGCGACGCCGTCCAGTGCCCGTCCGGTCCCAACTCCCAACAGCGGGTGCTCGGATCCATTGCCGACTCGAAGATGTCGTTCAGTTGTGCGGTCAAGCGCGGATCCTTGACCTGCGCCATCACTTCCACGCGTCGGTCGAGATTACGATGCATCATGTCGGCGCTGCCGATCCAGTACTCGTCGACGGCGCGGAAATGAATGATCCGTGAATGCTCGAGGAAGCGTCCGAGTATGGATCGCACGGTGATGTTCTCGGAATAGTCGGGCGCGCCGGGCCGCAGCGCGCAGATCCCGCGCACCACCACCTCGACCCGAACTCCCGCCTGCGACGCCCGGTAGAGCGCGTCGATGACCTGCTCGTCGACCAAGGCGTTGGCCTTCAGCCGGATCCAGCCCTCGGCGCCGTCGCGGGTCGCGGCGATCTCGCGCTCGATGCGCTCGATGATGCCTTTGCGCACGCCGTAGGGGGCGACCAACAGATTGCGATAGGACTCCTTGCGCGAGTACCCGGTCAGCGAGTTGAACAGATCGGTGAGATCCGCGCCGATGTCGGGTGATGCGGTGAGCAGGCCGATGTCCTCGTACAGCCGCGCGGTCTTGGGGTTGTAGTTGCCGGTGCCGATGTGGCAATAGCGCCGGATCACCGAGCCCTCGCGCCGAACCACCAGGCAGGTCTTGCAGTGGGTCTTGAGGCCGATGAGCCCGTAAACCACGTGCACACCGGCTTGTTCGAGGGCACGTGCCCATTTGATGTTGGCCTGCTCGTCGAAGCGGGCCTTGATCTCCACCAGTGCGACCACCTGCTTGCCCGCCTCCGCGGCGTCGATGAGCGCGTTGACGATCGGTGAGTCGCCGGAGGTGCGGTAGAGCGTCTGTTTGATGGCGAGCACATTCGGATCGGCGGCCGCCTGCTCGATGAACCGCTGCACCGTCGTCGAGAATGAGTCGTAGGGGTGGTGGACCAGGACGTCCCCGTCGCGCAGTGCCGAGAAGATGCTCTTGGGTGTCTCGCGCTCACCGAAGGCCGGGGGAGTCGCCGGCACGAACGGCCGGTCCTTCAGCGCGGGCCGGTCCACACCGTAGATCTGCCACAGCGACGAGAGGTCCAGCAATCCAGGAACTTCGACGACGTCGCCGGGCGCGACGTCGAGTTCGCGCAGCAGCAGTTCGAGCATGCCCTCGGTCATGTCGTCGGAGACCTCCAGCCGCACGGGCGAGCCGAAGCGGCGCCGCGCCAGCTCACGCTCCAGTGCCTGCAGCAGATCTTCGTCGCGGTCCTCTTCCACTTCGAAGTCGGCGTTGCGGGTGATGCGGAACGCATGGTGCTCGACGATCTCGAGCCCGGGGAACAGCACGGGCAGGAACGCGGCGATGAATTCCTCCATCGGGAGGAACCGGACCACCTCGGAGCTGCCCTCCCGCCCCGGCAACTCGACGAAGCGGTCGACGTTGTCGGGCACCTTGATTCGCGCGAAGTGCTGACCGCCGTCGTCGGGGTGTTTGACGGTGATGGCCAGATTCAGGCTCAGGCCGCTGACGAAGGGGAACGGGTGGGCGGGATCGACGGCCAGCGGGGTCAGGACCGGGAAGACCTGTTCGTGGAAGTACGTCGACAGCTGGCCGCGCTCGGCCTCGTCGAGTTCGGCCCACGTGACGATCACGATGCCCTCGTCGGCCAGGGCGGGCCGGACCGCGTCGAGGAACACGTGCGCGTGGCGGCTGGCGATCTGCTGCGTGCGTTCACTGATGCGCCGGAGCTGTTCGCGCGGAGAGAGCCCGTCGGCGGAGCGCACCGACAGTCCCATCTCGTCGCGGCGTTTGAGGCCGGCGACGCGCACCATGTAGAACTCGTCGAGATTGGACGCGAAGATCGCCAGGAACTTCGCGCGTTCCAGCAGCGGCAGCGACGGGTCGGCCGCCAGCGCGAGGACGCGGGCGTTGAAGTCCAGCCAGCTGAGCTCGCGGTTGAGGTAGCGGTCCTCGGGCAGCGGGTTCTCGACCGTGGGCGGTGTCGCCGCCGGCGGCGCCTCGGGAGCCGCATCGGCACCCGGCGCGGGCGCCGAATCGGCACGCGTCGCCGGCACGCCCGGCCCCGCGTCCTTTGTCTCCGAGTCGTCCGGCCGGGTCTGGGCTTCGGTCATGCCGTCGATGATTCCCTATCGACGGTCGCTCCTGCTACCGAGACGGGCCCGCAGGTCCGAACTCGTCACGTCCGGCGATCGCGCGGGTGGTCGCGGTGCCGATCCCGAGGCCTCGCGCGACGAGCAGATCGTCCGGTGTGTCGATGTCGCAGCGCAGGCCCGGCCACTCGCCGCGGAGCTCGACCGCACCCGAGCGCCGATGCCGGTCGGCCGAATCGGCGCCGAAACGGGGGTCCAGTGCCACCCCGAAGGAGAACAGAGCCGCGGTGCCACTGCCATGGCGATCGGTCACGAAGCTCCGCCGGTGCTGCCGGGCCGCCGCGATCGCATCGGTGAGCTCACCGGCCTGCAGTGCCGGCAGATCGCCTTGCAGTGCAACGACATTCGCCGTCTCGGTACGCATGACGGATTCGGCGGCCAGAAGTGCGTTGTTCAGCGGATCGGAATGTCCGGCCGGCGTCGGATCGGGCAGTGCGCGCGCGCCCAGTCGCGTGGCGGCCGCGGCCGCATCCTCGTCGGGAGTGACCACGATGACCGACCGGACCGCGGAGGCCGTCGCCGCGGCGGCGATGGTGTCGACGAGCATGGCGAGCACGACGTTCTCGCGCGCGGCGGCCGAAAACACCGGTGCCAGCCGGGTCTTGGCCGCGGTCAGCCGTTTCACCGCGATCACCAGGCCCACGTCGGCCTCTGCGATGGTGTCCATGCCGGTCACGAGCGCCATCCTGCCAGTCGGATATTCCCGGCTACGCTGAAGCCGTGGTCGAGGCAGCGGTGATGGGCGCCGGAGCGTGGGGGACGGCTCTGGCCAAAGTGCTGGCAGATGCCGGCAACAGCGTCACTCTGTGGGCCCGCAGGCCGGGGCTGGCCGAGCAGATCAACCGGACGCACCGAAACGCCGACTATCTCGACGTCGCACTTCCCGAGCAGATTCGTGCCACCAGCGATCCCGCCGAAGCACTCACCGGTGCCTGCACCGTGCTGCTGGCCGTGCCGTCTCAGACACTGCGGGTCAACCTGACCCCGTGGAAGGAATTCCTCGGCGCCGACACCACGCTGGTGAGCTTGGCCAAGGGCATCGAGCTGAACACCCTGATGCGGATGAGTCAGGTCATCGTGCAGGTGACCGGCGTCGATC
Organism: Mycolicibacterium chubuense NBB4; assembly: GCF_000266905.1. Next base: position 1,931,305 of record NC_018027.1, read on the forward strand.
CGTCACACGTCGCCGTGGTCAGCGGACCCAACCTGGCCAGCGAGATCGCCGAGGAACAGCCCGCTGCCACCGTCATCGCCTGCAGCGACTCCGGCCGTGCCGTGGCGCTGCAGCGGGCGCTGGCGACCGGCTACTTCCGGCCCTATACCAACGCCGACGTCATCGGCGCCGAGATCGGCGGGGCGTGCAAGAACGTCATCGCGCTCGCCTGCGGCATGGCGGCGGGCTCCGGTCTGGGCGAGAACACGGCGGCGGCGATCATCACCCGCGGGCTGGCGGAGATCATGCGTCTCGGAATCGCGTTGGGCGCCAAGCCCGCGACGCTGGCAGGGCTCGCCGGCATCGGCGATCTCGTCGCCACCTGCATGTCGCCGTACAGCCGCAACCGTTCCTTCGGTGAGCGACTGGGCAAGGGCGGCACCATGCAGGCCGCGCTGGACGCGACGGGCGGCCACGTCGCCGAAGGCGTGACCTCGTGCGAATCCGTGCTCGCGCTGGCCTCCAGCTACGACGTCGAGATGCCCCTGACCGAAGCGGTGCACCGGGTCTGCCACAAGGGTCTGTCCGTCGACGACGCGGTCGCGCTGCTGCTGGGCCGCAGCACCAAACCGGAGTGAGCAGATGAACGGTGCCTACGGTGACTCCACCCGCAGCGTCAAAGCCGTTGAGTCCGAGGCTGTTCCCGGCTCGCCCGTGGCGCCGCCACCCGTGCCCGCCGCCGCGTACCACATCCCCCCGGACGAAGACGACACTCTCGACAGCTACGGTCGCAGGCACAATCCGACCTGGCGGCACCTGGAGTCCGCGCTGGCGCAACTCGAAGGCGCCACGACCGCAGTGACTTTCGGGTCCGGCATGGCTGCGGTGACGTCGTTGCTGCGCGTCGTCGCCGAGCCCGGCCGCACGCTCGTCGTCCCTGCGGACGGCTACTACCAGGTACGCGCCTATGCCCACGAGTACCTCGCGCCGCGCGGTGTGACCGTGGTCGAGGCACCGAGCTCGCAGATGTGCGATGCCGCTGCGCACGCCGAACCCAAGGACGTCGTGTTCGCCGAGACGCCGTCGAACCCGGGTCTGGACGTCGTGGATCTGCACGAGCTGGCGATGACGTGCCGCCCGCGCGGCGCGCTGCTCATCGTCGACAACACCACCGCGACGCCGCTCGGTCAGCAACCGTTGTCGCTGGGCGCCGACATCGTGGTGGCCAGCGCCACCAAGGCGCTCGCAGGTCATCACGACGTGCTGGCCGGTTATGCGGCGGGCAACAACCCCGAGGTGATGGCGCGTCTGCAGCGGGAACGCCTGCTCGCCGGACCGATCCTGGGCGCCTTCGAGGCGTGGCTGGTGCTGCGCAGCATCGCAACGCTGGGCCTGCGCTTCGAGAGGCAGTGCCAGAACGCCGCGGCGGTGGCGCTCATGCTGCGGTCGCATCCCGCGGTGCGCAAGGTCCGTTACCCAGGACTGCCGGAAGATCCGTCGCACCCGGTCGCCACGGCCCAGATGCGCCGGTTCGGTGGCATCGTCGGCGTCGAGCTGGCGGACGCCGCGGCCGTGCACGATCTGGTCCGCAGGAGCGCACTGCTGGTCGGCTCGACGAGCTTCGGCGGCATCCACACGTCGGTAGACCGCCGGGCCCGCTGGGGCGACCGGGTCCCCGACGGCTTCGCCCGGATCTCGTTGGGCATCGAGGACACCGACGACCTGCTCGGCGACATCGAGGCGGCGCTCGCCCCCGTCTGACCGCCCGGGCCATGACGCCGCGCCCTACGGACGCCGGGGCGGACGGTAGCCTCTCCAGATTGTGACTGCCCGCATCCGCGTTGCCGTCGTCTACGGCGGACGTAGCTCTGAACACGCGATCTCGTGTGTTTCCGCCGGCAGCATCCTGCGCAACCTCGATCCCGAGCGCTTCGAGGTGGTCGCCGTGGGCATCACGCCCGAGGGATCCTGGGTGCTCACCGACGGGCGGCCCGAAACCCTGGCCATCACCGACGGCCGGCTGCCCGGGGTGGACGCCTCCTCCGGCACCGAACTCGCGCTGGCCGCCGACCCGGGCAGGCGCGGCCAGCTGGTCGCGCTGGGCGACGGGGCCGCCGAGGTGCTGACCTCGGTGGACGTGGTGTTCCCGGTGCTGCACGGGCCCTACGGTGAGGACGGCACCATCCAGGGCCTGCTCGAGCTGGCCGGGGTGCCCTACGTCGGGGCCGGGGTGCTGGCCAGCGCGGCCGGCATGGACAAGGAGTTCACCAAGAAGCTGCTCGCCGCCGAAGAGCTCCCGATCGGCGACCAGGTCGTGCTCCACCCGCGCGAGGCCACGCTGTCCTTCGAAGACCGCGAGCGGCTCGGCCTGCCGGTCTTCGTCAAGCCCGCGCGCGGCGGGTCCTCGATCGGGGTCAGCCGGGTCACCAGCTGGGACATGCTGGCTCCCGCCATCGAGCTGGCCCGCCGGCACGATCCCAAAGTCATCGTCGAGGCCGCCGTGCCGGGCCGGGAGCTGGAATGCGGTGTGCTGGAGTTCCCCGACGGGCGGGTCGAGGCCAGCACCGTGGGCGAGATCCGCGTCGCCGGTGTCCGGGGCAGGGAAGACGGCTTCTACGACTTCGAGACGAAGTATCTCGACGACGGCGCCGAACTCGACGTCCCGGCCAAGGTCGACGACAGCATCGCCGAGCAGATCCGCGGGCTGTCGATCCGTGCGTTCCGGGCCATCGACTGCCAGGGCCTGGCCCGCGTCGACTTCTTCCTGACCGACGCCGGACCCGTCATCAACGAAATCAACACGATGCCCGGCTTCACCACCATCTCGATGTATCCCCGGATGTGGGCGGCCAGCGGCATGGATTATCCGACCCTGCTCGCGACGATGGTCGAGACCGCGCTTGCGCGGGGCACCGGGCTGCGCTAGCTGACCGGCCCGGGCTGGACCGGCACGGCCGGCAGCGCCTTGGCGATGATCTCCGACAGCGTCTGGATCGGGGTCGGCCCCGAACCCGACGGCAGCGTCAGGGCCACATACACGGCCCGGTCGACGGCGAACCAGGTGCTGCGCGCGTCCTCGCCCGCACCCGCCCCAGCGTCGCCCGCCCGGTCTTCTCCCACCCCTGCTTCGCCCGCCCTTGCTTCGCCCACCCGGAACCACTGCACCGCGTCCACCATCTGGATCGGCGCGCCGACGGTGAACTCGACCGGACGGTCCAAGCCGCACCGCAGAACGATCGCCTCACCGCCGGCACCGGACTGCCATGCCGCCGCGCCCGCGGGTGCCGGCTCGACCAGGGGAGCGCGGCTGTAGTCGCCGAGCTGCGCGGGCAGCGCCTCGAGGAGGCGGTGGCATTCCGGGGAGTCGGCTCGCGGCGCGGGAACCGCCGACACGGCGACCGGGCGCTGCGCCGGCGGGCGTTGCATCACGGCGGCCACGACGAGCACGGCGACCACTGCGCCGACAGCCAGGACGAGCGCCGCGATCAGTACGGCGCGGGGCGGGCCGTCGGTAGTCGGGCTCTTCACACGCAGAACTCTAGGGCTGTGCTCCGTCGGCGATCGGGCAGGTCAGTGTCCGGGTGATCCCGGCGACCTGCTGCACGCCCGGGACGACGGCCGAGCGCAGCTCGGCCAGGCTGTCCGCCCCGACGCGCACCACCACGTCGTAGGGACCCGTCACGTACTCCGACGACAACACGCCGGGCAGCCCGGCGAGCTGCTTGGCGATGACCTCGGCGCGGCCGACCTCGGTCTGGATGAGAACGAAAGCCTCGACCACGCCGTAATCCCTCCGTCTGGCTGCATAGACTCCACGCCGCAGGGACCAAACGTACCGCAGCCGAGCCGAGCGTTCAGGCCGCGGAACTGCCGCGACGACGGCGAAAGGAACTCCACATGGCGGGCGACGACCCCGGGGCGACACTGGCGGAGTCGGGGGAGTTCGCGGTCATCGATCGCCTGGTGGCCGGGCGCCGGCAACCGCCGGGCGTCAGCCTGGGCCCGGGCGATGACGCCGCGGTCGTCGCGGCCGCCGACGGCCGGGTGGCGGTCTGCACCGACATGCTGATCCAGGACCGCCACTTCAGGCTCGACTGGTCCACCCCGTATGACGTCGGCCGAAAAGCGATCGCGCAGAACGCCGCCGACATCGAGGCGATGGGCGGGCGGTGCACGGCGTTCGTCGTCGGGTTCGGCGCACCCGGCGACACCGCGACGGCACAGGCGGTCGAGCTCGCCGACGGGATGTGGCACGAGGCCGACCTGGTCGGCGCCGGCATCGTCGGCGGAGACATGGTCAGTGCGCCGCAGTGGGTGATCTCGGTGGCGGCCCTGGGCGATCTCGAGGGACGCGACCCGGTGCGTCGCGGCGGAGCCGGCCGCGGCGACACGGTGGCGGTGACCGGCGACCTCGGCCGGTCCGAAGCGGGATACACCTTGTGGCACAACGGGATCCGTGGCTTCGAAGCCCTGCGTCGACGGCATCTGGTCCCGGAGCCGCCTTACGGTCAGGGCCGGGCGGCGGCCCTCGCGGGCGCCACGTCGATGACCGATGTCTCCGACGGCCTGCTCGCCGACCTCGGACACATCGCGGCGGCTTCCGGTCTGGACGTCGACCTGTCCTGGGACGGGCTGCACGGGGACATCGACGCCGTGACGGACGCGGCCGCGGCGGTGGGTGCCGATCCGCGGCAGTGGGTGCTCGGCGGTGGCGAGGATCACGCGCTGGTGGCTACGTTCCCCGCGTCGCCGCCGCCGGGTTGGCGGCCGATCGGGCGGGTCGTGGGGGTGGGCGACGGCCGGGTCACCGTCGATGGGGCGGCCTGGGCAGGCACGCCGGGATGGCAGTCGTACTGAGCCGCCTCGGCCCGCTATGTTGGCCTCTCGTGACAGCACGCGCCCTCCACGAGTTGATCGACCAGAACTGGGCCAGCGCCCTCGAGTCCGTCCGACCCGACGTCGCGAAGATGGGTGACTTCCTGCGCGCAGAGCTGGCCGCCGGCAACGGCTATCTGCCGTCGGGGCGCAACGTGTTGCGGGCCTTCACGTTTCCCTTCGATCAGGTCCGTGTGCTGATCGTCGGTCAGGATCCCTACCCGACGCCCGGCCACGCGGTCGGCCTGAGCTTCTCCGTCGCCGCCGACGTGCGGCCGCTGCCCCGCAGCCTGGCCAACATCTTCACCGAATACCAGGCCGATCTCGGCCTTCCGCTGCCGGCCAACGGCGATCTCACCCCGTGGGCCGAGCAGGGGGTCATGCTGCTCAACAGGGTGCTGACCGTCCGTCCCGGCACGCCGGCATCCCACCGGGGCAAAGGCTGGGAAGCGGTCACCGAGTGCGCGATCCGCGCACTGGTTCAACGCCGGGAGCCGTTGGTGGCGGTGCTGTGGGGGCGGGACGCGGCGACGTTGAAGCCCATGCTGGGCGACACCGCCACGATCGAGTCGGCGCACCCCTCGCCGCTGTCCGCGTCCCGAGGGTTCTTCGGGTCGCGGCCGTTCAGCCGGGCCAACGAGCTGCTGTCGCAGATGGGCGCCGAGCCCGTGGACTGGCGCCTGCCGTGAGGTCCGGCGTCAGCCGCGCGTGACCTTGCCTGCCTTCAGGCAGGAGGTGCACACGTTCACGCGCTGCTTGTTGCCACCCGGGCGCGCCACCGCGCGCACGGACTGGATGTTCGGGTTCCACCGGCGGCTGGTCCGGCGATGGGAGTGCGACACCGACTTGCCGAAGCCGGGACCCTTCCCGCAGATATCGCACACGGCAGCCATATGAGAACTCCTCGAATCAGTACTTGGGGGCGGGCCTTGCCTGGGCCGCACCCGGGGCGCGGCGTGACCCGACAACCGCACCAGGATACCGGCCGCCGCAGGGATCGCCAAAACCGCCGCCCCGGCAGTATCCGCGGTATCCACAGCGCCGGCCGATCATCCTCGGCGCTGTCGGCGCGAATGGCTAGGCTGACGCCGGCGCCACATGCGTTGGGAGGTGGGGATGTCGGCTCGGCGGCTGGATGCCTCCGCCCTGCGGTCGTGGGCGCACGCCGCCGTGGCAGACCTGATCACCCACACCGAGGAGATCAACCGGCTCAACGTCTTCCCGGTCGCCGATGCCGACACGGGGACGAACATGCTGTTCACCATGCGTGCCGCGTGGGCCCAGGCCGACACGGCCGACACCGTCGACGACGTCGCCGGGATCGCCGCCGCGATGGCCGACGGAGCGTTGCGGGGCGCGCGCGGCAATTCCGGGGTGATCCTGTCGCAGATCCTGCGCGGGCTCGCCGATGTGACGGCTGCTGCCGCCGAGGACCGCGACGGCGTGCTCGCCGACGTCGACGGTGCCCTGCTGGCGGCCGCGCTCCGGCACTCGATCACCCTGGTCGTGACGTCGATGGGGCAGGCGCTGCCGGGCACGATCGTCTCGGTGCTGCAGGACGCCGCCGACGCGGCCGAGCTCGCCGCCGACGGGCACGAGGACCTCGCGGAGGTCGTCGCGGCGAGCGCCCAGGCGGCCGCCCGCGCGCTCGACCGCACACCGAGTCAGCTGGACGTGCTGGCCGAAGCCGGTGTCGTCGACGCCGGAGGCCGTGGCCTGCTGGTGCTGCTCGACGCGCTGACCAAGACGCTGACCGGGCACACTCCCCAGCGCGGCGTCTACCGTCCGTCGCCGGCAGAGGTGTCGGCCACGGCCGCCACGTCGCTGCCGCCCCAGTTCGAAGTCATGTACCTGCTCGACGGATGCGATGCGGCCGGCGCCGAGCGGTTGCGCGCGCGCCTGGACGAACTGGGCGACTCCGTCGCGATCGCCGCCGCGTCGGACGTCGGTGACGGCGGTGCGGCCGGCCGGTTCTCCGTCCACGTCCACGCCGACGACGCGGGCGCGGCGGTCGAGGCCGCTCTGGCGGTCGGCACACCCAGCCGGATCCAGATCACCTCGTTGAGCGGCGGTGCCGACCGGCACCCGGTGGGCGGGTTCAGCCTCGAACGCACGGTGCTGGCGATCATCGACGGCGACGGTGCCGAAGGCCTCTTCACCGGCGAGGGCGCCCAGGTGATGCGCACCGAACCCGGGCAGTCGATCAGCGCCCATCAGCTCCTCCATGCGCTGGTGAACACCGGCGCGGCGCAGGTGATGGTGCTTCCCAACGGGTACGTCGCCGCCGAGGAGCTCCTCGCCGGCTGGGCGGTGGCGTCGGACTGGGGTATCGACATGGTGCCGGTGCCGACCGGGTCGATGGTGCAGGGTCTGGCAGCGCTGGCCGTGCACGATCCGGCCCGCCGCCTCGTCGACGACGGCTACACGATGGCCCGCGCGGCGGCGGGGGTGCGGCACGGATCGGTGCGCATGGCCGCCGAGGAGGCCTTGACGTGGGCCGGGACGTGCAAGCCCGGTGACGGGCTGGGCATCGCCGGCGACGAGGTGGTGATCGTCGGCGACGGCATCGTGGCCGCGGGCGCCGGGCTGATCGACGTGCTGCTGGCCGCCGGCGGGGAACTGGTGACCGTGCTGACCGGCGACGGCGTGGACCCCGCGGTGGGTGAGGCGCTGTTCGGCCATGTGCGCGACAACCATCCGGGCACCGAGATGGTCACCTTCCACACCGGCCATCGCGGCGATGCGCTCCTGATCGGGGTGGAGTGAGCATGGCGACGCTCTCCGACCGGCTGGATTTCGTGATCGGGCGCAAGGCCGCAGAACCGCTGGCCGAGCACCTGGGCCTCGTCACGGTCGGCGACCTGCTGCGTTACTTCCCCCGCAAGTACAGCGATGCGATGACAGTGCGCGGCGAGGGCGAGGAGCTCGACCTCGAAGAGGGCGAGCACGTCACGTTCGTCGACTACATCGCCCAGGCCGAGTCGAAGTTCGCGAACCGGCAGCCCAGGCGCGAGTTCCTGGTCGTCACGTTGCGCGACAGGCGGCCGAAGGTCACCGCCACGTTCTTCAACCCGAAGTACCTCAAGAAGACCCTCGTCCCCGGAGTCCAGGTCATGCTCTCCGGTGAGGTCGGTTACTACCGCGGGACGATGCAGCTGACCCACCCCGCATTCATGGTGCTCAATGCGGACCGGGGCAGAAACGTCGGCACGAAGTCGTTGACGTCCATCGCGTCCGCGACCGCGGCGACGGGTGACGACCTCCTCGCGGAGTTCGAGAAGGGCTACTTCCCGATCTACCCGGCCACCGCCAAGCTCCAGACGTGGGAGATCTACGCGTGCGTGCGGCAGATGCTCGCCGTGCTCGATCCCGTCGCCGAGCCGTTGCCGAAATGGTTTGTCCGCGAACATGATCTGATGGGTGAAGACGAAGCGCTTCGCGCCGTGCACGTCTCCGCGAACGAACGTGAGCGTGCGCGGGCGATCGAGCGGCTCACCTACGACGAGGCCATCGGTCTGCAGTGGGGGCTGGTCGTGCGCCGCAACAGCGAGCTCAGTGGTTCCGGTCCCGTGGCGAAGCCGCGCAACGACGGACTGATGGCGGCGATGACGGCCCAGTTGCCGTTCGAGCTGACGGCCGGTCAGCACGAGGTGCTCGACGTGATCTCCCGGGAGATGGCCGCTGCGCGTCCGATGAACCGCATGCTGCAGGGCGAAGTCGGGTCGGGCAAGACCGTGGTCTCACTGCTGGCGATGCTGCAGATGATCGACGCCGGTTATCAGTGCGCACTGCTCGCGCCGACGGAAGTGCTTGCCGCACAACATGCTCAGTCCATCCGCGCGATGCTGGGTCCGCTGGCCACGGCGGGCCAGCTCGGGGCCGCGGACGACGCCACCCGGGTGGCGCTGCTGACCGGCTCGATGTCGGCACAGCAGAAGCGCGACGTCCGCCGGGAGGTCTCCTCCGGCGAGGCGGGCATCGTGATCGGCACCCACGCACTTCTGCAGGACGCCGTGGAGTTCGACCGGCTCGGCAAGGTCGTCGTCGACGAGCAACACCGGTTCGGTGTCGAACAGCGAGATCGACTGCGCGCCAAAGCTCCTGAAGGGCTCACGCCGCACCTGCTGGTGATGACCGCGACGCCGATCCCCCGGACGGTGGCGTTGACCGTCTACGGCGATCTCGAGACCTCGACACTGCGGGAGCTGCCCCGCGGGCGCCGGCCCATCACCACGAACACGATCTTCGTCAGCCAGAAGCCCGCGTGGCTGAACCGGGCGTGGGAACGGATCGCCGAGGAGGTCCGGGCGGGACGGCAGGCCTACGTCGTCGCCTCGCGGATCGATGAAGACGACAAGCCCGCCAAGGGCAAGAAGGACAACGCCGACGCCGGACCGCCGCCGATCACCGTGGTCGAGTTGCTGGCCCGGCTGCAGCGCGGCCCGCTGGCCGGGCTGCGCCTCGGGCTCATGCACGGACGGCTGCCCAGCGACGAGAAGGACGCCGTGATGGCCGCCTTCCGCGCGGGCGACATCGACGTGCTGGTGTGCACCACGGTGATCGAGGTCGGCGTCGACGTTCCCAACGCCACGGTGATGGTCGTGATGGACGCCGACCGCTTCGGCATCAGCCAGCTCCACCAGTTGCGGGGCCGGATCGGTCGCGGTGAGCACCCGAGCCTGTGCCTGCTGGCCACCAACCTGCCCGAGAAATCCAAAGCGGGGCAACGCCTCACCGCCGTCGCCGGCACGCTGGACGGTTTCGCGCTCGCCGACCTCGACCTGCGCGAGCGCAGCGAAGGCGATGTGCTCGGCTTCAGCCAGTCCGGACGCGCCATCACGCTGCGGTTCCTGTCGCTGGCGCGCCACCTCGACATCATCCTCGCCGCGAGAGAGCTGTGCGAGACGGTGTACGAGTCCGACACGCAGGACCCCGGGCTGGCGTCGCTGTCGGCGCCGTTCACCGACACCGACCGCGTTCAGTTCCTGGACATGTCGTGAGCCGCAAGCAGACTCTGTGGCTGACGGTGGCGGCAGTCCTCTCGGTGATCGTCGCCGTTCAGGTCACCTCCGCCCCGCAGAGTCCGTCGCGGTTCATCGCCCAGGCGGACATCCCCACCGTCGCTCCCGGTGTCGACGTGCTCGCCGGCATCCCGGAGATCCCGGCCCGGATCAGGAGCTACGACTACCGCAGAGACGCCTTCGGCGACGCGTGGACCGACGACAACACCGCTCCGGGCGGGCACAACGGGTGCGACACCCGCAACGACATCCTCGACCGTGACCTCGTCGACAAGACGTACGTGGCGATCTCGCGATGCCCGACCGCGGTGGCCACCGGGACCCTGCGCGACCCCTACACCAGTGACACCGTGCCGTTCATGCGCGGCAGCCAGGTCGGCGCCGCGGTGCAGATCGACCACATCGTGCCGCTGGCGCTGGCATGGGATCTCGGGGCGCGGAGCTGGCCCGAACCGATGCGGGTCCGTTTCGCCAACGATCCGGCCAACCTGCTCGCCGTCGAAGGCCGGGCGAATCAGGACAAGGGCGACAAGGAGCCCGCGCTGTGGATGCCGCCGAACGCGGCGTTCGGATGCCAGTACGCGATGCAGTACCTCGCGGTGCTGCGCGGATACGGTCTGCCGGTGGACGCGCCTTCGGTACCCGTGCTGCGACAGGCCACCGGCACCTGTCCACGGGGCTGAAGCACAAGGGGCTGACCAGGGCGGGCAGCCGATCCGATTCAGGCTGTCAGAAGCCGCACAACGTGAACGCGATCGCCGGAGCGGTACACGCTGCGGTGACCACGACTGCCAGCGCCGCTGTCCGCGTGCGGTGCAGCTTTCGTTCCGGCGGCCGGGTGAGCCGCACGACGCGGTGCAGCACCGCGGTACCCGCTGCGGCCAGCACACCGTCGCGCATTCGCCCGCCGATGCTGAGCGCGATCAGACTCGAAGCCAGCGTGCCGCGCCCGTGTGTGCGCGCCGCCGTGTCGTCGGCGCACATCTCCAGCAGGATCGGCACCGACTCGGCCGCGGCGCGCATCAACGGCAGCCGGGGCAGCGCCGCCGCCAACGCGTTGAGCACCGCGATCACGTGGTGGTGGCCGCCGTGCAGATGGGCTCGCTCGTGCGCCAGAACCGCTGCGAGTTCGGGCTTCTCGAGGCGCTGCAGCGCGCCGGTCGTCACGACGATGGCGCGGCGGCCCGCGCCGGACACACAGTAGGCGGCCGGACGGTCCGCGGGCAGCTCCACCACTTCGCCGTGCTCGGTGGCACGGCCGACGATCCGCACGGCTTCGGCGTGCTCGCGGTTGCAGTGCCGAGTGCCGATCAGCGACAGGATCACTCGCCGCGCGGTGTGCACCGCGACCGTCGCGGTGACGACGAGCAAGCCGACGACCAACCCGGTGGCGAGCGACGACGGCAGCATGAGATGGCTTGTGATGCCCAGTGTCTGAACGCAGAACGTCAACGCGGTGTCCGTCACGAGGCTGTGCACCGCGCCGAACACGACGACCGCCAGGGCGCACACCCACGCACCCAGCGCCGTGCCGAGGGTCGCCAGCCAGGCGGCGACGCCCAGGCGGGGGTGGGTGTCGGTGACGAGACGGCTGCCGAGCACGGCCGGTGCCAGCCAGCTCAATGCGACCGCGTAGGTGAGAAGGAAGGTCACCGCGTTCATGACGACCCCTCCGTCCTCAATCTCTTCATCAGGTCCCCGAGCCTCGCCGACTCGTCCTCACCGATCTGCTCGAGGAAGAAGTTGAGAATCAACTCGCTGTCGCCACCGGACTCGAAAACGGTGCGCATCAACCGGGCGGAATGCTCTTCGCGGCTCATGGTCGGCCGATAGTGATAAGCCAGTCCGACCTTCTCCCGAACCAGCCATCCCTTGCGGAACAGGTTGTCCATCGTCGACATCACCGTGGTGTACGCGATCCGCCGGTGCTTCACCAACTCGTCGTGCACACTGCGAACCGTCGACGGCTGCTCGCGCGCCCACAGTATCTGCATGACGACGGATTCGAGTTCGCCGAACTCTCTCAACGCCATTCGCACTCCCATTGCCTGTCGATCGTCGCCGCGAAGCTACGTAGCGCGATAGTAGTCCTCGCTGTCACGTGCCCTCGCGGGCACGGGACGCGTCCTCGGCGACATCTTGGGTGCCGGCGGGCCCGTGCGCATCCCGGCGGTGCCGCCGGAGCCGCACGCCGAGCCACACCAGCGCCACGACGGCGACTGCGGCCAGCACGCCGACATCGTCGGCAGCCGAGGTCAACCGGCTCAGCCATACCTGCAGGTCGTACTGGGAGTCGACGCTCAACATGCCGCCGAGGCTGGCCGTGCCGTCGGTGAGTACGAACAAGCCGCCGATTCCGACGAGTACCAGTCCGGAGATCAGCGACGTGGTGTGTGTCCGCACGGGACCGAGGCTGATGACGCGGCCCCGGAGCCAGGACCGTCGTCCCAGCGCGAAACGTTCCCACGTCCAGGCCAGCACCAGCAAGGGGGCCGCCATCCCCAGCGCGTAGAGCGCCATCAGCAGCGCGCCGTAGACCGGATCGGCCCCCATCGCCGACATGGTCAGGACTGCGCCGAGCAGAGGCCCCGCGCAGAAACCCGCGAGCCCGTACACCGCACCCAGCGCCAGCACCGAGAGCGTCGACGAGATCCGGATGCGGGCCGACAGCCGTGAGGCCGCCGACAGTCCGAAACCCTTGCCCAGCAGGGTCATGATCCCGAAGGCGATGAGGATCACACCGCCGATCACCGTGACCTGTTCGCGATATCGGGTCAACGCGCTGCCCATCGCACCGACTCCGGCGCCGAGTGGCACCAGGACGGCGCAGAGTCCGCCCCAGAAGAACAGCGTGCGCTGGACGAGCCGCTGGGTGCGATCGAACGCGTAGGCGAAGAACGACGGCAGCAACAGCGCCGAACACGGACTCAGCAGCGACGCGACGCCGCCGAGGAACGCGCCCGCGATGCCGACGCCGTTCACCGCGCCGCCGACGCCGTGTCGATGGCGCTGACGAAGACGTCGGTGGGTTGCGCGCCCAGCACCGGTTTACCGTTGATCACGAAGGCCGGTGTGCTCGGTACGCCGATTCGGTTGCCCTGCGCCAGGTCTTCGTTGATCGCCGCGTCGAAAGTGGTGCTTTTCATTCCGGCGGTGAACTCGGCGATGTCGGGGACACCCGCCTGCCGAGCGAAATCCTGCAGCGCCGCCTCGGTGAGGTCGGGGTGCCCGCGCTCCGGCGCCGCGGCGAACACCGCGCGATTGAAATCCCAGAATCGGCCCTGCTGCGCCGCCGCCCGACCGGCGCGGGCGGCGAGCATGGACTGCTCGCCGAAAATCGGGAAGTCGCGCCATTCGACACGCAGCGTGCCCGCATCGACGAAGCGGTGGATCAGTTCGGGTTCGGTGTCGCGGCTGAACTTGGCGCAGAACGGGCATCGGTAGTCGGCGAACATCACCATGACGACCGGAGCGCCCGGATCGCCGAGTGCCAGGGGATCACCGGCCACCCGGCGCTCTGTCGACGCACTCCCGGGGCCCGGGGCTGCCGGATCAGCCGCCCCGGCGGAGCCCGGTGCGGTCACCGACGACATCGGGGCCTCGGCCGAAGTCGACGCTCCGGAGTCGTCGGCGCCCATGACCAGGTAGAGGATCAGCCCCACGGCGAGCACGACGAGGCCGCCGATGAACAACACATCCTTGGTCACACTGTCGCTTCGCGAAACACCCACGTCCACCTCCGTGCTACCGTAAATCTACGTACCTACGGCGTAGATACGTAAGGTTCTTGGTACCACATCGCGGCGCCGACAGAGTTCACACGCCAGACGGGGGGCACACCGTGCCGGAAACGCGGGAGGGTTTCCTGAATGCGCCGGTCGAGTCGGTCGATACTGCTCGCCGGGCCCGACGGATGCGGACGACCCTGGCCGTCGTCGCCGTCGTGCTGGTCGCCGCGGTGATCGCGGTGGTCACGGTGGTCGCCAACCGTCACGGGGGCGATGCCGCCGACCCGTTCTCTGCGCCGAGTACTCCGGCGGCGGTCCCGGCCCTGGTCACCGTGACGCCGCCGTCGGGTGCGCGCGGAGTGGACCCGACGGGCGCCGTGCGTGTCGGCGCGACACGCGGCGAACTCGTGGCCGTCACGATGGTCAACGAGCAGAACAAGACCGTGCCCGGGGTGATGACGCCCGACAACCTCGTCTGGAAGCCGACGACACCGTTGGGGTACGGCCGCACCTACACGATCACCGTGTCGAGTCGCGGGGCCACCGGAGTCCCCGCGACACAGACGTCGACGTTCACCACGCTGACGCCCAGTAACCAGACCGCGGTGTCGCTGACCACGACGTCCGGAGCGACGTTGGTCGACGGCAACACCTACGGCGTCGGCACGGTGGTGGTGGCCCGTTTCGATGAACCGATCGCCGACCGCGCTGCGGCTCAACGGCGTCTGAGCGTCAAGACCACACCACCCGTGGAAGGCTCGTGGTACTGGATGGACGACCAGACCGCGCACTGGCGGCCGCGGGAGTATTACGCCCCAGGCACCCAGGTGGTCGTCGCCGCCGACATCTACGGCGCCCTGCTGGGCGACGGGCTCTACGGCCAGGGGGACAAGAGCGTCTCGTTCCGCATCGGTGAGTCGCACGTCTCCATCGCCGACGACGCGACGAAACAGATCAGCGTCTATCGCAACGGGGATCTCGTTCGCACCATACCGACCTCGATGGGTATGGGAGGTTCGGAAACCGTTGCCGGGCAGGAAATTTCGTTCTGGACGCAGCCGGGCACCTACACGGTGATGGACAAAGCCAATCCGGTGGTCATGGACTCCTCGACCTACGGGCTACCGATCAACTCGCGGCTCGGGTACAAGGAGACGATCAACTACGCCGTCCGGCTGAGCAACAGCGGCATCTACGTGCACCAGCTGGAAAGCACCGTGTGGGCGCAGGGCAACACGAATGTCTCTCACGGCTGTCTGAACGTCAACGCCGACAACGCGCGCTGGTTCTACGATTTCTCGCAACCGGGCGATGTCTTCGAGGTGCGCAACACCGGCGGTGAACCTCTGCCCGTATGGCAGAACGGCGACTGGGGTGTGTCGTGGAGCGATTGGCTTGCGGGCAGCGCCCTGTCCTGAGAGCTGCGCTGTCGAGCGGGCCGGCTATCGTCCCGTCGTCGTGGAGCCCGTCCCGCCGCGGCTGAACGGGTCGGGCACCCAGTCGTTGGAGCCCATCGTGGGCGCCCATTGGCAGCCCTGGTTGTTCCACGAGAACGGCCCCCAGCAGCCCGGGTCCCACGGTTGCGCGGGGTTCTGGGCCACCGTTGTCGTCGTCGCAGATGCCGTCGCGGGAACGATCCCGGTCACGTGAGGCTGGTCGGCACTGAGTGCGCCGCTGGCCGACGGCCAGAGGGCTGCGGCGCAAACGGCGAGGCCGACAAGGGGGCGGCTGATGGACATGACTTCACCTCGGGTCGACGTCCTGCGCGCCCGTGATCGGGAGCGTGGTGTCATTCGACAGCCCGCGGCGGCGCCAAAACTAGGGGCTTTTGCCCTTGAGGTGCACAGGCGCGTTCCGGCCTGTCACAGGCTCCGGCGCCGGTCGGGGTGGACGTCGGTAGCGAACAGCTGATGCGGATCAAGATGTCTGCCGCGTCAGCGGGCCACGATCAGCCGGCCTGGTTCTGCTCAGAGGCGGCGCGCACAAGATCATCCCGAGCGCGTGCCACCCTCGACCGAATGGTCCCTATCGGGCATCCGCAGATATCGGCGGCTTCGGCGTAGCTGAGTCCGAGAACCTGCGTCAGCACCAGCGCCTCGCGTCGATCTTGGTCGAGGCCCTCGAGCAAGATCCGGATCTCCACCATGTTCTCGATGCGGGCACCCCCACCTGTGCCGTCGAGCATGTCGTCGAGGTCGACAATGTGGGCCGGCCGCGGGCGGCTGGTGTTGTAACGGATCTGGTCGACCACGACGCGGCGGGCGATCGACAGCAACCACGTCTTTGCCGTCGAGCGCCCGCTGAAGCGCGGTAGCGACTTCATCGCCCGCAGGAAGGTCTCCTGGGTCAGGTCGTCGGCGCTTCCGGGGTCGGCCAGATAGGCGACCGTGCGCCACACATCCTGCTGGGTGAGGGCGATGAATTGGGTGAGCGCGGCCTGATCACCCCTGCCTGCCAATTTGGCGAGGTGGGTAACTTGGTCATCGTCGCCGCGTGTCGCCACAATCGGAGAGCGTAGGTCATCGACGCCGGGAACTCGTCGCCGCGTTCCGACGACTCTGTACTCGTAGCCCCGGGCAACACAGGAGGAGAGATCGCCACGATGTCGACGCCGACAACCGTCACCGACGAGGTGATGCCGTCCATTCGGCGGGTGCAGTTGGACCTGACGGGAATGTCCTGCGCCGCATGCGCGGCGCGGGTCGAGTCGGCGTTGAACAAGGTGCCGGGCGTGCGCGCGTCGGTGAACTTCGCGACGCGGGTGGCGACGATCGAGGCAGGCGAAAACCCGTCCGCGACCGAGCTGTGCGAGGTCGTCAGGCGCGCCGGCTACGACGCCGAGCCCCGCCAGGCCGCACTGGGCACCGATGTGGATCCCGACGCCGAGCACGCTCGGCACCTGCTGACCCGGCTCGCCGTCGCCGCGGTCCTGTTCGTCCCGCTCGCAGACCTGTCGGTGATGTTCGCCGTCGTCCCCAGCACACGCTTCACGGGCTGGCAGTGGGTGCTCACGGCGCTGGCGCTTCCCGTGGTCACGTGGGCGGCATGGCCCTTCCACCGGGTGGCGCTGCGACAGGCGCGGCACAGGACTGCGTCGATGGAGACGCTCATCTCCGTTGGGATCACCGCAGCATCGGTGTGGTCGCTCTACACCGTGTTCGGCGAGCGTCACACCCGCCGCGCAGGTGGGATCTGGCAGGCAATCCTCGGAAGCGACGCCATTTATTTCGAGGTCGCCGCCGGGGTGACGGTGTTCGTGCTGGCGGGCCGCTACTTCGAAGCCCGGGCCAAGTCCCAGGCGGGTGGTGCGCTGCGAGCGCTCGCAGCGCTGAGCGCCAAGGACGTCACCGTGCTGCTCGGCGACGGATCCGAGATGACGATCCCGGCCGACGAACTCGCCGAACAACAGCGCTTCGTGGTGCGGCCGGGCCAGACGATCGCCGCCGACGGTCTGGTACTCGAGGGTTCGGCCGCCATCGACATGAGCGCGATGACCGGAGAGGCCAAGCCGCAGGGCGTCAGGCCCGGCAGCAACGTGATCGGCGGTACCGTCGTCCTGGACGGCCGGCTGATTGTGGAGGCGGCGGCGGTTGGAGCTGACACTCAATTCGCCGGGATGGTCCGGCTCGTGGAGGAGGCGCAGGCGCAGAAGGCCGACGCCCAACGGCTCGCCGATCGCATTTCCGCGGTGTTCGTTCCGGTGGTCTTCGCCATCGCCGCGCTCACGGCGGTGGGGTGGTTGTTCGCCGGCGGGGGAGCCGACCGCGCGTTCGCGGCGGCACTGGCCGTGCTCGTCATCGCCTGTCCGTGCGCCCTCGGGTTGGCGACGCCGACCGCGATGATGGTCGCTTCGGGCCGGGGTGCGCAGCTGGGAATCTTCCTCAAGGGGCACAAGGCGCTGGAGGCGACCCGCACCGTGGACACGGTCGTTTTCGACAAGACCGGCACGCTGACCACCGGCCGACTGAGCGTCGGCGCCGTCGTCACCGCTGAAGGCTGGGACAGCGGCGAGGTCCTCGCCTACGCGGCCGCCGTCGAATCGGCTTCCGAGCACGCCGTCGCGCTGGCCATCACCGGCGCAACCGAGCAAAGGCTAGAGGTGGACGATTTCGTCGCCGTTCCTGGCCGCGGGGTGAGGGGAACCGTGGCCGGTCGGACTGTCCGCGTGGGCAAGCCGAATTGGATCGTTTCGAGTGCCGATGCGCCCTGTTTGCAGGTCGCCCGTCGCGCGGCGGAGGCGCGCGGCGAGAGCGTCGTCTTCGTCGAGATCGACGGCAACCCGTGCGGTGTCATCAGCATTTCCGACAAAGTGAAGAGTTCCGCACCCGACGCTTTGGCAGCGTTGCATGCGCGAGGGCTCCGGACGGTACTGCTGACCGGCGACAATCCGGCTTCTGCGGCGGCGGTCGCCACTAGCGTGGGGATCGACGAGGTCATCGCCGACGTGCTTCCCGACGGGAAGGTCGAGGTCATCGAGCAACTGCGCGACCACGGTCGCGTGGTGGCGATGATCGGCGACGGTATCAACGACGGGCCCGCGCTTGCCTGCGCCGACCTCGGCATGGCGATCGGCCGCGGTACCGACGTCGCGATCGGCGCCGCCGACATCATCCTGGTCCGCGAGGATCTCGCCGTCATTCCCCAGGCGCTGGATCTGGCGGCCGCCACGATGCGCACGATCAAGGTGAACATGATCTGGGCCTTCGGCTACAACATCGCGGCGATCCCGATCGCCGCCGCGGGTCTGCTGAATCCGTTGATCGCGGGTGCGGCGATGGCATTCTCGTCGTTCTTCGTCGTCTCGAACAGCTTGCGGCTCCGCAATTTCGGAGTCACGCGCCGATCGATAACGACATGATTCCGACGATGCGCCGTATTGCCCATCCGGCTCGGCGTCCGAAGGGAGTTTCTGCGTCGTTCCGCGGCGGAACCGCCTGTCGGGGAGCAGAATCGCCAAGCGGGTGCAGAGGCGGATCTTCGAGGAGGGATGTGCCATGGCGCGCGAGGCCGGCGACCGTTACGAATGCGACGAGTGTGGCTGTGTCCTGCAGTACGAGAAGGCGTGTCCATGCTCGTCTGAGAGCGAACACACCGAGATGTGCTGTGACAAGCCGATGAGTAAGGTTCCCGCCTGACACTGACGGCGGTACCGGGGGCTTAGCGGTCATCTGCCGCGTTGGAGGCCCTCATTTCCGGCTGCGAGCGCTCGATCGGTGTCGCGACGACCGACAACCATCCGAGGGTCAGCAGGACGACGCTGACGTCGGCGACCGAGAGCCATAGCGGCGTGGCTTGCGCTTGTCCGGTCCGGTGCCACCAAAAGGCGCCGATCCCGATCACAGCCGACACTCCACCGGTGTAGGCGGCGGCGCAGCAATAGCGGAAGCGTCTCACGATCAACGCGGCTGCGGACGTGATTACCGGCAGCGTCAGTACCACTGTCGCGACGATCGAAACTCTGTCGGCATCGTGGACGGACGGCGCGCTCCGGTTGCCGGTCCACCACAGAGCGACGCTCACCGGGAGAAGGGCGGTCAGCGCGACGACGATCAGCCGACGGCCTCGCCCGATCCACATGTCCTCGAGCACGCGCGACTCGATGTCAGCGAGCATCTCAGCGACGGAGCCGCTGCGCGGATCGGTCAACACTGTTCCTTTCGCCCAGACGACAGCGATACCCGTCATGTGGTCGGATACCCGGGCCCGTTGGTTCCGGTCTGTGACGAAGTCGCCGTCGTCTTCGCGCGTCCGGAACTCGCCGAGTTCCGGATCCGATCTGTCCTGAATGGCGACCGACATCGATCGGCCGAGACGGCGAAGAGCGCCGCCAACGACCTGACCGAGAACAACGCGACAAGTTCATGTGCGCACAGTGCGAGGTCATCGGCCGGTGCGGTCGGCACGCCCTCGAGGTCGGGGAGGCGTTCGGGGTCCGGGGTGGGTTGTCGGCTGTCGAACGCGCGCCACGGGCCCGGTGTGCGACCTAGGCGGGGTGGAACAGGCGCCTCTCCACGACCGGGCTGCTGCTGAGCCGGTGCAGCCCCTTCGCCGCGGCCAGCACGGCGAGATCGGCCAGCGGTTCGATGATGATCACCGTTACGTACGCCGCGCCGAACGACAGTACATCCGTGACGGTCGCAGCGGAGAAGCCCTCGCCGTAGAGCGCCCAGAACGCCACCCACGACACGATCCCGGCTTGGTAGGTCGTCGAGAGGGCAAGTGCCTGGCGGTATTTGAGCTCCACATAGGTCGTCTCGGAGGCGATGGTCTTGCGCGCGACGAACTGCAGCGCGAAGAGCGGCACCAGCAGGGTGGTGACGTTCATCCCGTACTGCGGCAGGTCGAACGGCGCAAAGAACAGTCCTTGCAGCAGGAGTCCAAAGGCCAGGCCGAATGCGGCGGGGGCGGCGCCGAAGATCAGGAACAGCGTCGAACCCAGGATCAGATGCACCTCGGAGATGCCGACCGGATAGTGCGGGAACACCTGGAAGAAGGTGAAAACCAGCGCCGTGGTCAGCACCGTGCGCATCAGCAGAGCTCCCAGGCCTGACTCCTTGGTCGACTTCAGGGCTAGATGCAGCGCGTACGCGCCGGCACCGGCAGCGGTGACGTAGCTCAAGACGATCTTGGAGCCCTCTACGATCCCGGGTTCAATATGCACAGCGGCCAACCTCTTTCGCGTCGAATCACTGACTCGCAGTGCAGTCAATCACGGATGGCCCGCAGGAACGTACCCTCAGCGTCGATTGCGCGCCAATTCGCGCAGCATTGCGTTGTACGCATCGAGTTCATCATCGGCATAGCCGGATTCGGCGTGCCGGTCCGCGCGCACCGCGGCGCGCCGGTCCTGCCGTGCCCATTGCGCCACCAACGCGACCACCACCACGATCACGGGAAGCTCGCTGGATCCCCACGCGATCGCGCCACCGAGATGCTGGTCGCTTCCGCGGCTCGCCAACCACGGCAGGTCGAGGAAACGATAGAACTGCTCGCCGATCGTCCCGGTCGTGGTCATGGTCGCGATGCCGAAGAATGCGTGGAAAGGCATCACCGCGAAAAGCAGGCCCAGTCGTCCCAGGAAGGGCAGTCGGCGCGGTCCGGGATCGATGCCGATGATGCCCCAGAAGAACAGGTAGCCGACCAGCAGGAAGTGCACACTCATCAGCTCGTGCCCCCAGTGATAACGCACGAGGGTGTCGAAGATCGGCGTGAAGTACACCGCGTACAGCGATGCCACGAACAGGACGAACGCGATTACGGGGTGGCTGAGAAATGACGTGACTCTGGAGTGGATCATCCACAACAGCCACTCCCGGGGGCCAGGCGCCTGCCCCTTGCCCGCAGCCGGTAGCACACGTAGGGCCAGCGTTACCGGTCCGCCGAGGACCAGCAGGACCGGCACGAACATGTTCAGCGTCATGTGTTCGGCCATGTGCACGCTGAACATCGCCGAGCCGTACGCCTTGACGCCCGAACTGCTGGTGAGGAGTAGAACCAGACATCCAATCAGCCAGGCGACGAGCCTTCCGACCGGCCACCGGTCGCCGCGACGCTGCAACCGGACGAACGCCCACACGTATAGGGTGGCCAACACGATTGCCGCGACCCCGATGAGGGTGTCGAACCGCCACACCGTGGCAAGGGTCCACGCACTGGGTGGCTGCGGTAGCTCGTACCCCAGGAAGATGTCCCACGGCGTGAATCGGTGGGACAGGAACCGCGGAGCCGTCTGTGTCGCCATCGAGGCAAGCAGCGCCACGGTGGCGACACCGGCAACGGCTCCGGAAACTCGCCGCAGTCCGCCGTGTGAGCGCCTGCCCCGCCGATCGGAGATCAACGCGAAAACATCGCTCATCCAGGTGAGGGCGACAACGAACGCGGCTGCGACTGCAGCCCTGCCGTAAGCGTTCTGTACGGGATTTCCCGGTCCGAGGAGTAAGGCGAGAAGCATCGCGCCGTATCCCAGAACCACGGCGCCGCTCACGATTTCGGTGAGCAGCAGGCGACGGGTGATCGTCACGACCGGCGGCGTGACGGCGGCGTGAACCTTGACACCGGCCCACACCGCGAGCGCAGTGGCGAACACGATCACCGCGCTGGTGGCGTAGTCGTGGTCGGGACCTTGACCAGCGTTGCCGGAGACCGGGACCGCGACAATGCCGATCAAGGCGGGAATCAGGAGTACGACGTGGGGAATCCACCGCACCGTCAGGCGGCTCGTCACGGCGACGATCAAGCCGGCGAGCGTCACCGCCACCCATGCGCGGGCCATCTCCGAGGCGAGGACAGCTTCGAGAACCGCAGGGCTCGTCACTACCCGCGTGACGGGCGCGCCGGCATCGTTTGCGGCCTGCACCACGACCATGGCCAGCGACGCCACGGTCCAGGCGGCGGACGCGCGTTCGACCCGCACATGAACGAGGAAGGCGCGCTCGTCGAGCACGCCGCCCTCGTCGGGTCGGGCGGCGATGACGACGTAGAGCAGTCCGCCGAACGTGAGTGCTCCGGCGAGAGCCGCGGTGAAATACCCTGCGGGTTCCACCACCGCAGTGAGCGCACCCGGATACGAATCGCCCGTCGTGGCATACACCCGATCGCCTGAGGCCAGAGAGTACAGACCCAGACTTGCGACAACGGCAACCAACACGGCGGCGAGCAGCCATGGCGTGAGGGCGGTGACCGTCCGCCGCCGCGAGTCAAGGCTCGACTTCACCGTCACAGCCCCTTCACGTGTGCGACCGATGCCTCCAGTCTACGACCGCCAGTCGTAGGCCCTCGGCGGCGGTGGAACTTTTCCCCAGGCGCGTGCGACCAATTCACACGAACCCCCACGTCCCTCGAGCGAAGGTCTGCCCCTCTCACATGATCGCTGATCTCCTGCTGCGCTGGATCGTCACCGCACTTTTCGTCATCAGCGCTGTCGAGTGCGGCTTTGCGATCGCCATCGGACGGCGGCCGTGGGCCCACACCGTCGGGCGCCTCCTGCACCTCGTGATGGCGATCGCGATGGCTGTCATGGCGTGGCCTCGTGGCGCAGAACTGCCGACGGCCGGCCCCATGTGGTTCTTTCTGGCGGCCACGCTCTGGTTCGTCGGAATGGCGCTGGTCGAATCCGGACACCGCGGTGCCGACGCTTATCACGCCGCGATGATGCTGGCGATGTCGTGGATGTATCTGGCGATGAGCGGCAGCCTGCTTCCAGTGCCCGCCGATGGCCACAGCGGCGGTGGTGGCGGTCACGCCGGGCACCACACGTCGGCGATGCCCGGCATGCCCGGCATGGCCGAGAGGACGGTCCAGACACCCGATCCGCCGTTCATCGGCGCGCTCAACTGGTTTTGCACCGTCGGATTCGTCGTCGCTGCGCTCTGGTGGCTGTACCGCTACTTCAGGGTCCGCAGCAGTGACCCCTCGACGGTCGCCCACCGGCATTTCGGGATCGCGTGCCAGGCGATGATGGCGGCCGGTATGGCGATCATGTTCGGCGTGATGCTGTAGCGGTCAGGCAGCCGAGTCGTCCGTGGGCCACAGATGGCCACGCCGCCTGCCGCGGGAGGCGTTGCGCGGCAACACGATCTCAGCTTCGAGCGCGGCAGCGCTTGGAGCAGGCGCCGGCTTCGAGCCGCGCCGCCACACCAGGATTGCCAGAACGGCGCCGAGCACGAGGGGCAGATGGGACACTATCCGGCTCGCCGTGACCGCGCCGGAGATGGCGTCGGCGGTGACGTAGACGGCGAGGACGCCGGCGAACACGCTCAACACACTCGCCAGGCCTGCGGCGGCGCCCGGTCGCAGCGCGGCGCCGATCATGACGACACCGAGTGCGATCGACCACGCGGTCGACTCGTTGAACAGGTGGCCGCCCGCGGTCATCCCGTGCCCCCCGGACAGGCCGGCGCTCCATCCAAACGCCTGCGCGGCACCGAGAGCGATTTGAGCGACGCCGACCCCCGCCAGGGCCGAACGGGGCCAATACCGCCTGCTCGTACGCATCGCTGGAGCCCGCCGCGGCGGCGCGGCCGCCAGCACTGTGGGCGGCTGGGCCAGGCGTTTGAGGGTGGCAGACTGCATCGTGGCCTGCTCCAACCACGTCCGACACTGCGGACAGTTGGCGAGATGCTCGTCAACGCGGGCGGCGGGCACGGGTTCGCGCTCGCCGTCGATCCGGGCTGACAACGCCTCCCGGGCCACCTCGCAGTTCATCTCCCTATAGTCGCTCACGACTGCGCGAAGGTTTCGGCTTCGCGCTCACGGCGCTGTCCCGCGACGCGCCACAGCCGCGGCGATCACGTCGACCGCCGTGCGGGCGGCCGCCACGACCCTATCCAGTTCGTCCACACGGGGTGCGCCGCCGGAATTCGGGGCGACAGCGCCGTGGCCGGAATGCGCCTGCGTGGTCCCAGGTTCGGTCGCGCCGGTCGGCTTTGTGGAGACCGGCGGTGTCGTCCACGCCAAGGCTGCGCGGAGGTCGACGATGTTGGCGCCTGCGTAGGTCGACCAGGTGAGCCCGGTCGCGGACAGGGAGACCAATCCGGATGCGATCCAGATACCCACCCCACCATGCCGATTGAGAGTCCTGTGCCGACCTCGCGCGGTGCGGCCGATCGCGAGCAGGCGCGCGTCCGGCGAAGCCTGCGACCGCATTCGTTGGTACCTACTGATCCACAGGTAAAGACCGCCGAGCGCTATGAGCCAGAGCCAGGACGCTGTCGGCGCTATCGGTCGTCTCACGACGTCGCGGAACCAAAGCGATGGTTCGCACGACTAAGTCACGTCTGCGCCGTGATCGCAGACCTCACCTGCCTGAGGGGACGCGATGAGCTCACCAGTCACTTCGACGCGGCGTGCCGACGCCGCTGTGCTGCGCCGGATCTGGCGACTGCACTTCTGGGTTGCATTGTTCGCTGCCCCCGTGCTGGTGGTGCTGGCGCTCTCGGGCCTGGTGATCCTCTACAGCCAGCCGATCGATCATCTGCTCAACCGTAACCTGTTGGTCGTGGCCGAAGGGTCGAGGACCATTCCCCTTGACGAGCAGGTCGCCGTGGCGCAACAGCAGGTGGGCGCTGACTACAGGCTCGACGCCGTTACCCCGCCGGACGCCGCGAATCATTCGACGCGCGTGGACTTCCTACCGGCGAACGCTCCTGGATACCCGCAGGGCGAGAGCAACCTGACCGAGGTGTTCGTCAACCCCTACACCGGCGAGTACCTCGGTCAGCGCAGCGCCTTGTCCGGTCTGGTGGGCTTGGCGAACCAGACGCATCGGATGTTCGGTAACGACGGCCCCAAGATCCTGTTGCCCTCGCTCGGGCACTTGGTCAACCCGTCGGATTATCCCAACGCCACGATTCCGGTCGGGCTGGGCAATCTCTGGATGGAGGTGACCGCGGTCTGGATCCTCGTTCTGCTGGGCAGCGGGCTGTACCTCTGGTGGCCCAGGGCCATCGAGGGGGCCAAGCCGGTGCTGAAGGTGCGGTGGCACAAGGGCGGCCGGATTCGATGGCGGGACATGCACGCGCTGACCGGCGTGATCATCGCCGTCATCCTGATCTGCTACATCCTGTCGGGCCTCACCTGGTCGCGGTACTGGGGTGAGAATTGGCGTGCGTTCTCCGCGACCGTCGCGCCAGGGCTGAGCGTCGACGCGCCCTCGACCCCGGCCACCATGGGTGACTACGACCGGCTAGGCCGCCGGATCGCCTGGGCCGCGACCAACGATCCGGTGTACGCGTCGCAATCCGGGGGCCCGGTAGCGGTCCCGCTGTCGCTGGCCGATATCGACCGGATCGCCAAGGACGAACACATGGTGCCCGGTTACGCAATCATCCCGCCGACGAACTCGACTGCCGACGGCGAGACCACCTACGGCAGTTATGCAGTGGTCAACGCCTGGCCGCAGCGCCTCTCCGAGCAGCGCACGCTGTACCTCGATCAATTCACGGGGCAGACGATCGCCAACGCCACGGCTGCCCAGGACGGCGCGCTGTCGCGCGCCACGAGCTTCGGTATCGCGATGCACATGGGCAACCAGATGGGCGTGCTGACCCGGATCTCCGCCACCGTTGCGTGCCTGGGGGTGTTGACCATGATCGCGACCGGCCTGCTGATGTGGTGGAAACGACGTCCCGCCGGCACCACAGGCCTGCCCTCGCACGCCAATGCCGCGACAAGAGCTGAGACCCCGAGGCGGGCGCGTGTCGCCGTCGCCGTCATCGCTGTGGCGCTCGGAGTGCTCTACCCGGCTTTCGGAGTCTCGCTTCTGGTCGTGGTGGCGGTCGAAGGCGTGCTCTCGCTACGCAGTAAGTCTGGCAAGATCGGCGAACTATCCATTGGGCGCTTGCGAATCGATGACGAACTCGCCGACGCCCGAGAAGTTCCGGTCGGCAGACCGGTCAGAGGGGCGGGCGTCGACGCCACCGCTGAGGACGGTGATGATGCGATGCCCACCGAGGCTCCGCATTGAGGCCGAAATCTCAGCTGCCGGTGTAGGTCTCGGGATCCGGACGGAAGCGAGTGCCGTCGTCGAGCCCGTTGAGTGTCGCCATCTGTTCGTCGGACAGCTCGAAGTCGAACACGGCCAGGTTGGACGCGATGCGTTCCGGCGAGGACGAGCGCGGGATGACGACGTTGCCGAGCTGGATGCTCCAGCGGATGAGCACCTGCGCGGGGGTCTTGCCGAGAGCCTCGGCGACGGCGGTGATCGCGGGATTGGTCAGCAGGTTGCCGACACCCAGCGGGCCGTACGCCTCGGTGACGATGCCGTGCTCGGCGTTCACGGCGCGCAACTCTGCCTGGTTGAGCAGCGGATGCAGCTCGATCTGGTTGATCGCCGGGGTGAAGAACGACAGGCTGATGATGTCGTCGAGATGCTGGGCATGGAAGTTGCAGACGCCGATCGAGCGGGTGTCACCGACCTCCTTGGCCTTCATCAGGCCACCCCAGCTGTCGATGTACGCGCCGTGCTCTCCGGCGGGCCAGTGGATGAGGTAGAGGTCGAGGTAGTCGAGGCCGAGCCGGCGCAGGCTCTCCTTGAGGGCGTCCTGGGACGACTGGAAGCCATGGTCATCGGTCGCGAGCTTGGTCGTCACGAACAGCTCGTCGCGGGGCACGCCGGAGGCGGCGATCGCACGCCCGACCGCTTCCTCGTTGCCGTAGGCGGCCGCGGTGTCGATGGACCGGTAACCGGCCTCGAGGGCGGCTGACACCGCCTGCTCGGTCTCGGCCTCCGACAACTCACCGACCCCGAGGCCGATCACCGGCATCGTGTGACCGTCGTTGAGCGTGACGGTGGGAATCGCGGCCGCAGACGTCATGGCACCTTCTTTGCTGAAGCGGAGTCTTCGTCGGTCGGGCCCCGTCGAATCACTCGCGGTGGGTCCGGGGGACACCGACGATGACTATATTGCCGCACCCATAGGGCTCCTAATCTGCACCGTCCGCGGGGTTTCGCGTCCCGTCCTCTGCCGGTCGCCGGGACGGTCGTGGGCCGGCGGTATGGTCGGCATCGAACGAGGGGAGCTGTGATGACGGACACCGCGACAGGATCACCGGGGTCGGCGAACGCCGTCACCCCCGCGCCTGCAGGACGACGGGCGACCGGGGCGGCGGACGCCATCGCCAACCGGGTAGCCGGACTGACGCTGCGCGGGCTGCCGCGCATCCCCGAGCCGGTCAAGCGTCTGCTGCTAGGCGGGCGGTCCATCACGATCGACGGCAACACCCTCGACACCACACTGCAGCTGATGCTCGCCGGGCAGAAGGCGCTCGGACTCCACGGCCTGGTCGCCGACGACGACCACGTGGCCGCGCGCACGCAGCTCGACCTGCTCGCCGACAGCTTCAAACGCCGCATCCCCGTGGCCGAAGTCACCGACCTGACCGTCACCGGCGAGGTCGGGCCGCTGCCGGCTCGCCACTACCGGACATCCCGGCCCGGGGCGCCACTGCTGGTCTTCTACCACGGCGGCGGGCACGTGATCGGCAGCCTCGAGAGCCATGACGACCTGTGCCGGGAGATCTGCCGCGCCGGCGAGGTCCACGTCCTGTCGGTCGACTACCGGCTCGCTCCCGAACACAAGGCGCCGGCCGGCGCAGCCGACGCCTACGCCGCCTACTTGTGGGCCCGCGAGCACGCCGCCGAGCTCGGCGCCGACCCCGACCGCGTGGCCGTCGGCGGCGACAGCGCCGGGGGGAACCTGTCCGCGGTGGTGTCGCTGCGCGCCCGCGACGAGAAGGCGCCGCTGCCGGCGCTGCAGCTGCTGCTGTACCCCGTCACCGACCAGACCGCCCAGACGCGGTCGCGGACCCTGTTCGCCGACGGCTTCTTCCTCACTCAGCGCGACATGGACTGGTTCACCGCCCAGTTCCTCGAGGGGGCGCCGGTCGACAGAACCGACCCGCGGGTCTCCCCGCTGCTCGCCGACGATCTGTCCGGGCTGCCGCCGGCGCTGGTGGCCACGGCGGGCTTCGACCCGCTGCGCGACGAGGGGCGCCACTACGCCGACGCGATGCGCGAGGCGGGCACGCCCGTCGACTACCGCGAATACGGATCCGTCGTGCACGGGTTCGCCAACTTCTTCCCGCTGGGCGGGGCCAGTGCGAGCGCCACCGCGGATTTCATCTCGGCGATGCGCGCACATCTGACCCGCGAAGGCTAAGCGCCATCCGCGGCGCCGGTACTCTGTGACCCGTGGCCACCAAACCGAAGAAGAACGCGCGGTATGACCTCAAGGCAGCCGACCGCAAGCGCAACCTGCTCATCCAGATCGGTCTGACCGCGGTTGTCGTGATCTTCGCGGTCGCGTTGGTGCTCTACATCGTCATGTCGTCCGACGACAAGCCGACCTCCGGGGAGACCAAGTCGGTGCGGGTCGCGTCGAACAGCGTGATCAAGAAGGAGGGCACCGACCAACCCAAGGCCGTCGTCTCCATGTACGAGGACTTCTTGTGCCCGCACTGCGGCGCGTTCGAGCAGCAGATCGGCCCCACGGTCAACAAGCTGATCGATGCCGGCGCGATCGCGGCCGACTACTACATGGTCGGCATCCTGGACCGGCCGCAGAACGACAACTACTCGTCGCGCGCGGGCGGGGCGGCGTACTGCGTGGCCGACGATTCCGTCGATGCCTTCCGCAGGTTCCACGCCGCACTCTTCGCCCAGCAGCCCAGCGAAACCGGCACGTCCTACCCGGACAACGCCCGGTTGATCGAGCTGGCTCGCCAGGCTGGCGCCTCGGGAACCGTTCCCGACTGCATCAACAAGGGCCGCTACGTCGACATGGTGCGAGGCCTCGCGTCGGCCACCGGCATCCAGGCCACCCCGACGGTCCGTATCAACGGCGAGGACTACCAGTACAGCACCGCGGAAGACTTCGTGAACAAGATCAAGTCCATCGTCGGTGACGTGCCGGGCCTCGAGACCGCGCCGCCGGCACCCGCCCCGGTCCCGGCGTCATGACCGTCACCGCGACCGATCCGGCCGAGCAGACCGGCCCGCCGGCCGGCGAGCCGGCCGCGGTCGCGGTGCCCCGCCCCAGCGCGTGGTGGGTGCTGATCGCCGGTGCCGTGGGCCTGACCGCGGCGCTCGCGCTCACGATCGAGAAGATCGAGATGCTGATCAACCCCGACTACGTGCCGTCCTGCAGCATCAACCCGGTGCTGTCCTGCGGGTCGGTGATGATCACCCCGCAGGCGTCGGTGTTCGGCTTCCCCAACCCGCTGATCGGCATCGTGGCGTTCTCGGTCGTGCTGGTCACCGGCGTGCTCGCCGTCGGGAAGGTGTCGCTGCCGCGCTGGTACTGGGTGAGCCTGGCCGTGGGCACGCTGCTGGGTGCGGTGTTCGTGCACTGGTTGATCTTCCAGAGCCTGTATCGCATCGGCGCTCTGTGCCCGTACTGCATGGTGGTCTGGAGCATCACCATCCCGCTGCTGGTGGTGTCCGCGGGCCTGGCGCTGCAGCCGCTGCGCAGTGGCAGCGCCGTGGTCCGGGGCATCTACACCTGGCGCTGGTCGATCGTGGCGCTGTGGTTCACCGCGCTCATCCTGTTGATCCTCGAGCGCTTCTGGAACTACTGGTCCACTCTGATCTGATTACGCCGGAGCCGCCGGTATCGGTGAGGTTAAGGTGAACCGTGACCGGTCGGATCTCCAAAGTCCTCGTCGCCAACCGTGGTGAGATCGCCATCCGCGCATTCCGCGCCGCCTACGAGATGGGGATCGCCACGGTCGCGGTGTACCCGCACGAGGATCGCAACTCCCTGCACCGGCTCAAAGCCGACGAGTCCTACCAGATCGGAGAGACCGGTCATCCGGTCCGGGCGTACCTGTCCGTCGACGAGATCATGCGCGTGGCGGTGGAAGCCGGTGCCGACGCGGTCTATCCCGGTTATGGCTTCCTGTCGGAGAACCCGCACCTGGCCGCGGCCTGCGCAGACGCGGGCATCACGTTCGTCGGTCCCAGCGCCGATGTGCTGGAGCTGACCGGCAACAAGTCCCGCGCGATCGAAGCGGCGCGGTCAGCCGGGTTGCCCGTGCTGGCGTCCTCGGCGCCGTCGGCGTCGGTCGAGGAACTGGTCGCGGCCGCCGAGTCGATGGAGTTCCCGTTGTTCGTCAAGGCGGTGTCGGGTGGCGGTGGACGCGGGATGCGTCGCGTCACCGATCCCGCCGGGCTGACCGAGGCGGTGGAATCCGCGAGCCGGGAGGCCGAGTCGGCGTTCGGCGACCCGACGGTGTATCTCGAGCAGGCCGTGATCAACCCCCGCCACATCGAGGTGCAGATCCTCGCCGACACCGATGGCAACGTGATGCACCTGTTCGAGCGTGACTGCAGCGTGCAGCGCCGCCATCAGAAGGTCATCGAGCTCGCGCCCGCTCCGAATCTGCCAGAAGAGTTGCGGCGCAAGATCTGTGACGACGCGGTCGCGTTCGCGCGCGAGATCGGCTACTCCTGCGCCGGCACGGTCGAGTTCCTGCTCGACGAACGCGGTCACCACGTGTTCATCGAGTGCAATCCCCGGATCCAGGTGGAGCACACCGTCACCGAGGAGATCACCGACGTCGACCTGGTGGCCAGCCAGTTGCGCATCGCGTCGGGGGAGACGCTGGCCGATCTCGGACTCAGCCAGGACGCACTGGTGATCCGCGGAGCGGCGCTGCAGTGCCGGATCACCACGGAAGACCCCGCCAACGGTTTCCGTCCCGACACCGGGCGCATCACCGCCTACCGGTCACCCGGCGGTGCCGGCATCCGCCTCGACGGCGGTACCGTGCTCGGCGCCGAGATCGGGGCGCATTTCGATTCCATGCTCGTCAAACTCACCTGTCGCGGAAGGGATTTCAGTACCGCAGTACGGCGCGCCTACCGCGCGCTGGCCGAATTCCGGGTGCGCGGTGTGTCGACGAACATCCCGTTCCTGCAAGCGGTCATCGACGACCCCGACTTCCGGGCCGGCCGGATCAACACCTCGTTCATCGACGACCGGCCGTACCTGCTGACCGCGCGCTCGCCGGCCGACCGCGGCACCAAGATCTTGAACTATCTGGCCGACGTCACCGTGAACCAGCCGCACGGTCCCCGCCCGTCGCCGGTGTACGCGCAGGACAAGCTGCCCGAGATCGACCTGGACGCCATGCCACCGCGCGGCAGCAAGCATCTGCTCGCCGAGGTCGGGCCCGAGGCGTTCGCCCGGTGGATGCGGGAGTCGAAGTCGGTGGGGGTCACCGACACCACCTTCCGCGATGCGCACCAGTCCCTGCTGGCCACCCGGATCCGCACGTCGGGGCTGTTGATGGTGGCGCCCTACATCGCGCGGCTGACCCCGCAACTGCTCTCGATCGAGTGCTGGGGCGGGGCCACCTACGATGTGGCACTGCGCTTCCTCAAGGAGGATCCCTGGGAGAGGCTGGCGGCGCTGCGCGAAGCTGTGCCGAACATCTGCCTGCAGATGCTGTTGCGGGGCCGCAACACCGTGGGGTACACGCCCTACCCGGAATCGGTCACCCACGCGTTCGTCCAGGAGGCGACGGCCACCGGAATCGACATCTACCGGATCTTCGACGCGCTCAACAACGTGGACTCGATGCGGCCGGCGATCGACGCCGTGCGCGAAACCGGAACGGCCGTCGCCGAAGTCGCGATGTCTTACACCGGGGACCTGTCGGACCCGGGGGAGAACCTCTACACCCTCGACTACTACCTCAAGCTCGCCGAGCAGATCGCCGATGCCGGCGCGCACGTGCTGGCCATCAAGGACATGGCCGGCCTGCTGCGTCCGCAGGCGGCGGCCGCGCTGGTCGGTGCGCTGCGCAGCCGGTTCGACCTGCCGGTGCACGTTCACACCCACGACACCCCGGGCGGTCAGCTCGCGACGTATCTGGCGGCGTGGCAGGCCGGCGCCAGCGCCGTCGACGGCGCCTCGGCGCCGTTGGCCGGCACGACGAGCCAGCCCGCGCTGAGCTCGATCGTCGCGGCCACCGCGCACACCGAGTACGACAGCGGGCTGTCGCTGTCCGCCGTGTGCGACCTCGAGCCGTTCTGGGAGGCGCTGCGAAAGGTGTACGCGCCCTTCGACGTCGCGGCAGCCGGCCCTCCGACCCCGACCGGGCGGGTCTATCGCCACGAGATCCCCGGCGGCCAGCTGTCGAACCTGCGCCAGCAGGCCATCGCGCTGGGCCTCGGTGACCGCTTCGAAGACATCGAAGCCGCCTACGCCGGAGCCGACCGCATCCTCGGCCGGCTGGTCAAGGTCACCCCGTCGTCGAAAGTGGTCGGAGACCTCGCGCTGGCACTCGTCGGAGCGGGCATCACCGCCGACGAATTCGCCGCCGAGCCCGCGCGATTCGACATCCCGGATTCGATGATCGGCTTCCTGCGCGGAGAGCTCGGCGACCCGCCGGGTGGCTGGCCCGAACCACTGCGCAGCAAGGCGCTGGCCGGGCGGGCCCCGGCCAAGCCGCAGCCGGAGCTGAGCCCCGACGACGAGCAGATCCTGGCGCAGCCGGGCCCCAAGCGTCAGGCCACGCTCAACCGGCTGCTGTTCCCCGGGCCGACAAAGGAATTCGAGGCGCACCGGGAACTCTACGGCGACACCTCGAGCTTGTCGGCCAACCAGTTCTTCTACGGGCTGCGCCACGGCGACGAACACCGCGTCACCCTCGAGCGCGGGGTCGAATTGCTGATCGGCCTCGAGGCGATCTCCGATCCCGACGAGCGGGGCATGCGCACGGTGATGTGCATCCTCAACGGCCAGTTGCGCCCCGTGGTCGTCCGCGACCGCAACGTGGCCAGCGATGTGCCGACCGCCGAGAAAGCCGATCGTGCCAACCCCGACCACGTTGCCGCGCCGTTCGCCGGTGTGGTCACCGTCGGAGTGTCCGAGGGCGACGCGGTGGAGGCGGGACAGACCATCGCCACGATCGAGGCGATGAAGATGGAAGCGGCGATCACCGCGCCCAAGGCCGGTACCGTCCGCCGGGTCGCGGTCTCCGACACCGCGCAGGTCGAAGGGGGCGACCTGCTGGTGGTGATCGACTGAGTCGCATCGTCGCGGGTTCACTCGGCGGTCGACGGATCGCGGTGCCGCAGCACAAGTCCGGGCGTGGCACGAGACCGACGACCGACCGGGTGCGCGAGTCGCTGTTCAACCTGCTCTCCGCGCGCCTCGACTTCACCGGCATCCGGGTGCTCGACCTCTACGCCGGATCGGGCGCGCTCGGGCTCGAAGCGCTGTCACGGGGTGCCGGCTCGGCGGAGTTCGTCGAGTCCGATGCCCGGGCGGCCGCGGTGATCGAGCAGAACATCGCCGCGCTCGGAGTGCGCGGCGCCGCGGTGCGCCGGGGCGCCGTGGCGTCGGTGGTGGCCGCGGAACCCGCCCGGCCCGTCGACCTGGTGCTGGCCGATCCCCCCTACGAGGTCACGGCGTCGGAGGTCGAGGCGGTGCTCGATGCGCTGGTGCAGCGCCGGTGGGTCCGGCCGGGATCCGTCGTCGTCGTCGAGCGCGCCGCGTCCGGTCCGCAGATCGGGTGGCCGCAGGGCTGGTCGGAGTGGAAGGTCCGGCGCTACGGCGACACCAGGCTGGAGATCGCCTCCGTCGGCGAGTGACCTCACAGATCGGAATCTGTTCGCCCGCAACCAGATTCCCGATCGAAGTGCCGGTCACCACCGTCGCTGCCGCTCCCATCGGCGCGGCCGTGCGACACCGCCGATCGCGCCGGCGCACGGACCTGCCTGCTACGGTCGGCATTCATGAGCGGAGCGGTGTGCCCGGGATCCTTCGACCCGGTGACCCTCGGTCACATCGACATCTTCGAACGCGCCGCCGCGCAGTTCGACGAGATCGTGGTGGCGATTCTGGTCAATCCCAGCAAGAAGGGAATGTTCAGCGTCGACGAACGCATCGACATGATCAACGAAGCCACCGAACATTTGCCGAACCTGCGCGTCGAGTCGGGTGAGGGCCTCGTGGTCGACTTCGTCAGGGACCGCGGGCTGACCGCGATCATCAAGGGGCTGCGCACCGGCACCGATTTCGAGTACGAGCTGCAGATGGCGCAGATGAACAAGCACATCGCCGGAGTCGACACTTTCTTCGTCGCCACGACGCCGCAGTACTCGTTCGTCTCGTCGTCGTTGGCCAAGGAAGTCGCCACCCTCGGCGGAGACGTGTCCGCGCTGCTGCCCGATGCGGTCAACCGCCGGCTGCAGGCCAAACTGCGGGATTAAGCGCGGGGGCCGCGGGTACGTTGAGGTCGGAGGCGCACAGCCCATAGGCGCCACCAGACCAAAGACACACCGGAGGTGTCCCGCCATGGTGGAAACGTTCGTCCAGTCGACCGACGATGTCGTCAGGTTTCTCAAGGACCAGCACAATCTGATCAAGGACTTGTTCGAGGAGGTCTTCGCCGCCTCGTCCGACGAGGCCCGCGAGAAGGCGTTCACCGAGTTGCGGCAACTGCTCGCGGTACACGAGACCGCCGAGGAGATGGTCGTGCACCCGCGGGCGCGCAAGGAGGTCGACGGCGGCGACGAGATCGTCGATGCCCGGCTGGCCGAAGAGCACGAGGCCAAAGAGAAGTTGTCGCAGCTCGAGAACATGGACTTCACCTCGAAGGAGTTCCTCGACGAGCTCGCGTCGTTCCGTGACGCTGTCGTCGATCACGCCGAGCACGAGGAGCGTGAGGAGTTCGACAAACTCGCGAAAGAACTCGACGGGGGCGAGCTCAAGCGCATGGCCGCCGCCGTGCGGGCGGCCGAGGCGATCGCCCCGACCCGCCCCCACCCCGGCGTGGAGTCGGCGAAGCTGAATTTCGCGGTGGGCCCCTTCGCCTCAATGCTGGACCGGGCACGCGACGTCATCGGCGCCGCCCTGCGCTGACGGGTCCGCGACACACCGGCGGAGAAACACTAGTCACAGGCGTAACACGAGGCACACTGGTACCAACAACTACGCCTTGGAGGGTGCTGCCGTGTACCGAGTCTTTGAAGCGCTCGACGAATTGGGCGCGATCGTGGAAGAAGCGCGCGGCGTGCCGATGACGGCCGGCTGCGTGGTCCCGCGGGGCGATGTCCTGGAGTTGATCGACGACATCAAGGACGCGATCCCCGGCGAACTCGACGACGCGCAGGACGTGCTCGACGCGCGCGACTCGCTGCTGCGCGAAGCCAAGGACCACGCCGAGTCGACGGTGTCGACGGCCAACGCCGAGGCCGACTCGATGGTCAACCACGCCAGGGCGGAGGCCGACCGCCTGCTCGCCGACGCCAAGGCGCAATCGGACCGGATGGTCGGCGAGGCGCGCCAGCACAGCGAACGCATGGTCGGCGAGGCTCGCGAGGAGGCGGCCCGCATCGCGGCCACCGCGAAGCGGGAGTACGAGGCCAGCACCGGCCGCGCGAAGTCCGAGGCCGACCGCTTGATCGAGAGCGGCAACCTCGCCTACGAGAAGGCCGTGCAGGAAGGTATCAAGGAGCAGCAGAGGCTGGTCTCGCAGACCGAGATCGTCGCGACGGCCACAGCCGAGGCCACCCGGATGATCGATTCGGCGCACGCCGAGGCCGACCGGTTGCGTGGCGAGTGCGACATCTACGTCGACAGCAAACTCGCCGAGTTCGAAGACTTCCTCAACGGGACGCTGCGCTCGGTGGGCCGTGGCCGCCACCAACTGCGCACCGCCGCCGGGACTCACGACTACGCGGCCCGCTGAGCCGCGGCCGGCCCGGGCGCGACGCCGTGCAAACCGGTCGCTCGGCCCGCCGTACGATACGAGGATGGCGACGCATGCGAATGCGGCGCACCGGAAAGCTCGGTCGCCGCTGGTGATCGACATCTCCCGCCTCGGCCGCCGACCCGGCTCGATGATGACCGTCGAAACCGTCGTGCCGAGCCCGTTCCGGATCGGGCTCGAGTTGATCGCGGTGGAGCAGGGCGCGCCTCTCGAGCTCGACCTGCGGCTGGAGTCGGTGTCGGAGGGGGTGCTGGTCAGCGGCACGGTGTCGGGTCCGACCGCGGGGGAGTGCGCCCGCTGTCTGACACCCATCACCGGTGACGTCGAAATCGACCTGACCGAGCTGTTCGCCTATCCGGACAGCACGACCGACGAGACCACCGAAGTCGACGAGCTGCCCCGCGTCGGGTACGGGGGCGGCGCAGAGACTGTCGACCTCGAGCAGCCCGTCATCGACGCAATCGGTCTGGCCCTGCCGTTCTCGCCGGTGTGCAGCCCCGACTGCGCCGGGCTGTGTCCGGACTGCGGTGTGCCGCTGGCCGCCGCCGAACCCGGGCATCACCACGAGCAGATCGACCCGCGCTGGGCCAAGCTCACCGAGCTGAGCGAGAAGAGTGCCGGAGACG
This sequence comes from Mycolicibacterium chubuense NBB4, assembly GCF_000266905.1. Next base: position 1,967,755 of record NC_018027.1, read on the forward strand.
AGTCGTGACGACCGACCGCGCGCCGTTGCTCGAAGCGCTCGGTGTAGACCTGCCCGGTGAGCTGCTCACGATCGCGCTCACACATCGCAGCTACTCCTACGAGAACGGTGGACTGCCCACCAACGAGCGGCTGGAGTTCCTCGGCGACTCCGTGCTGGGCCTGACCATCACCGAGGAGCTCTACCACCGTCACCCCGACCGCTCCGAGGGCGATTTGGCCAAGCTGCGCGCGAGCATCGTCAACACCCAGGCGCTGGCCGACGTCGGTCGCCACCTGTCGGACAAAGGGCTGGGCGCCTACCTGTTGCTCGGCCGCGGCGAGGAGAACTCCGGCGGCGCGGACAAGTCCAGCATCCTCGCCGACGGTGTCGAATCCCTCTTGGGCGCAATCTATCTCGAGCACGGCATCACGGTGGCGCGGGACGTCATCCTGCGCCTGTTCGCCGATCTGCTCGACACCGCGCCGACGCTCGGCGCGGGGCTGGACTGGAAGAGCAGCCTGCAGGAACTCACTGCCGCGCGGGGGCTGGGCGTGCCGACCTACCTCGTCACCTCCACCGGGCCCGATCACGACAAGGAGTTCACCGCGACGGTCGTGATCAACGACGTGGAGTACGGCAAGGGCATCGGCAGGACCAAGAAGGAAGCCGAACTCAAGGCGGCCGCCGCGGCCTGGAACGCACTCAACGGTGAGTGAGCCGGATGCCTGAACTGCCTGAAGTCGAGGTGGTCCGGCGGGGATTGAACGAGCACGTCACAGGTAAGACCATCACGGCCGTCCGGGTCCACCATCCGCGCGCCGTGCGCCGTCACGAGGCCGGACCCGCGGACCTGGCCGCGCGCCTGCTCGACGCGACGGTCACCGGCACGGGCCGGCGCGGCAAGTACCTGTGGCTGACGCTGGCCGACGGCGGCGCGCTCGTCGTGCACCTCGGGATGAGCGGGCAGATGCTGCTGGGTCCCGTGCCCAACGAGAACCATCTGCGCATCGCGGCGCTGCTCGACGACGGCACGACGCTGAGCTTCGTCGACCAGCGCACCTTCGGCGGGTGGCTGATCGCCGACCTCGTGACCGTCGACGGCACCGACGTGCCTGCGCCGGTCGCGCACATCGCCCGGGATCCGCTGGACCCGCAGTTCGATCGCGATCGCGTGGTGAACGTGTTGCGCGGCAAGCATTCCGAGATCAAACGCCAACTGCTCGACCAGACCGTGGTGTCCGGCATCGGGAACATCTACGCCGACGAGGCGCTGTGGCGTGCGAAGGTCAACGGGGCGCGGCTGGCGTCGGGGCTGTCGCGGCCGAAGCTCGCCGAGTTGCTCGACGCGGCCGCCGTGGTGATGACCGATGCGCTGGGCCAGGGCGGGACGTCGTTCGATTCGCTCTATGTCAACGTCAACGGCGAGTCCGGCTACTTCGACCGGTCGCTGGACGTCTACGGCCGCGAGGGCGAGCCGTGCCGGCGCTGCGGCGCGGTGATGCGGCGCGAGAAGTTCATGAACCGCTCGTCGTTCTACTGCCCCCGCTGCCAGCCACGTCCCCGCGTGCGCTGACTTCCGCCGAACTTGCATTCCGCGAGGGCCTCACTCGCACTTCGACTCATGGAATGCAATTTCGGCGCGGGTTGTAAGAATGAGGCGTGACTGAACTGTGGGTGGAGCGCACCGGAGTGCGCCGCTATACGGGCCGCAGCACGCGCGGTGCGGAGGTGCTCATCGGGTCCGAGGACGTCGAGGGCGTCTTCACACCGGGTGAGTTGATGAAGATCGCGCTGGCGGGGTGCGCTGGGCTGTCCAGCGATCACCCACTGCGCCGGCGCCTCGGCGACGACTATCCCGCCACGATCCGGGTGTCGGGAGCCGCCGACCGCGAACAGGAGCGCTACCCGCTGCTCGAGGAGAAACTGGAGATCGACCTGTCCGGCTTGAGCGACGACGAGAAGTCGCGGCTGCTGACCGTGGTCGCCCGGGCCATCGAGCAGGTGTGCACGGTGGGGCGCACGTTGAAGAATGGAACGAATGTGACATTTGAGGTGAAAGACGTTGGCAGAGAATGACGCCCGCCTGACGGCCTGGGTGCACGGTTACGTCCAAGGGGTGGGTTTTCGCTGGTGGACGCGCTCGCGAGCGCTCGAATTGGGCCTGACCGGCTTCGCGTCGAACCGGCCCGACGGGCGGGTGCAGGTGGTCGCACAGGGGCAACGCGATGCCTGCGAAAAGTTGCTTGACCTGCTGAAAGGCGGCGGCACGCCCGGTCAGGTCGACAAGGTCATCGCAGACTGGTCCGCACCGGCCGACGCGTTCACCGGCTTCACCGAGCGCTGACCCGCTCGGCGGTAGGGTAACGCGTCATGCATCTGAAGAGTCTGACGCTGAAGGGCTTCAAGTCCTTCGCCTCGCCGACGACTCTGCGGTTCGAACCGGGGATCACCTGCGTCGTCGGACCCAACGGCTCCGGCAAGTCCAACGTCGTGGACGCGCTCACCTGGGTGATGGGCGAGCAGGGCGCCAAGACGCTGCGCGGCGGCAAGATGGAAGACGTCATCTTCGCCGGCACGTCGTCGCGGGCGCCGTTGGGCCGCGCCGAGGTCACGCTGACCATCGACAACTCCGACAACGCGCTGCCGATCGAGTACTCCGAGGTGTCCATCACCCGCCGCATGTTCCGCGACGGCGCCGGCGAGTACGAGATCAACGGCAGCCGTTGCCGTTTGGCGGATGTTCAGGAGTTGCTGTCCGACTCGGGCATCGGTCGCGAGATGCACGTCATCGTCGGCCAGGGCAAACTCTCCGAGATCCTCGAGTCGCGCCCCGAGGACCGGCGCGCCTTCATCGAGGAGGCCGCCGGTGTGCTCAAGCACCGCAAGCGCAAGGAAAAGGCCGTCCGCAAGCTCGACTCGATGTCGGCGAACCTGGCCCGTCTGACGGACCTGACGACAGAGCTGCGCCGCCAGCTCAAGCCGCTGGGCCGGCAGGCCGAGATGGCGCGGCGAGCCCAGACCATCCAGGCGGACCTGCGGGATGCCCGGCTGCGCCTGGCTGCCGACGATCTGGTCACCCGCAAGGCCGAGTTCGACGACACCAACCAGGCCGAGACCGCGCTCCGGCGTGAACACGACGAGCTCAGCCGGCGGCTCGACGAGAAGACGATCGAACTCGACGCCCACGAGAGCGCCGTCGGGGAGCTCAGCGAGCGCGCCGAGTCGGCGCAGCAGCGGTGGTTCCGGCTCTCGGCGCTGGCCGAACGGGTCGGCGCGACGGTCCGCATCGCCAGCGAGCGCGCCCAGCATCTGGACGCCGAACCCGACACCTCCGGCGGGCCCGATCCCGACGAGCTCGACGCCCAGGCCGACGAGGTCGCCGAGCAGGAGCGCGCGCTGCTCGAGGAGCTGGAGGAGTGCCGGGCGCGGCTGGAGGCCGCGCGCGCCGAACTGGCCGAGAGGGAGCAGGCCGCCGCTGAAGCGGAGCGCGCCCACATGGCGGCGGCCCGCGCGGAGGCCGACCGCCGCGAGGGGCTCGCGCGCCTGTCCGGTCAGGTCGACACCATGCGTACCCGGGTCGAGTCCATCGACGAGACCGTGGCCCGCCTGACCGCGGGCATCGACGACGCGGCCGCCCGCGCCCAGCAGACGCAGGCGGAGTTCGAGACCGTGCAGGCCCGCGTCGGTGAACTCGACGCCGGCGAGGTCGGGCTCGACGAACACCACGACCGCACGGTGGCCGCCTTGCGGCTCGCCGACGAACGGGTCGCCGAACTGCAGGCCGCGGAGCGGGCCGCGGAACGGCGGGTGGCCTCGCTGCAGGCCCGGATCGACGCGCTGTCGGTCGGGTTGGACCGCAAGGACGGTGCCGCCTGGCTGCAGGAAAACCACAGCAGCACAGGGATTTTCGGATCGATCGCCAACCTGGTCAAGGTGCGTGCCGGTCAAGAGTCGGCCATTGCCGCGGTGCTCGGTGCGGCGGCCGACGCGCTGGCCGCCGAGGACAGTGCCGCCGCCCGCGAGGCGATGACCGTTCTGAAGGAGTCCGACGGCGGGCGGGCCGCGCTCGTGCTCGGCGACTGGCAGGCGCCCGCCGCGGCGGTGACCGGGGAGCTGCCCCCGGGCGCTGTCTGGGCGGTCGACGTGGTGGACCCCGCGCCGCGGCTGCACGGCGCGGTCACCGCGATGCTGTCCGGGGTGGCCGTGGTGACCGATCTGGATACCGCACTGAAACTCGTTGCCGCCCAGCCACAGTTGCGGGCAGTGACCGAGGACGGTGACCTCGTCGGTGCGGGCTGGGTCAGCGGCGGGTCCGACCGCAAGCCCAGCACGCTGGAGATCCAGTCCGAGGTCGACAAGGCGCGCGCCGAACTGGCCGCCGCCGAACGGCAGACCGGCGAGTTGTCGGCAGCGCTCTCCGGTGCGCTGGCCGAGCAGTCCGCCCGCCAGGACGCAGCCGAACAGGCGCTGGCGGCACTCAACGAATCCGACGCCGCCATCTCCGCGATCTACGAACAACTCGGCCGGCTGGGCCAGGACGCGCGCGCCGCAGACGACGAGTGGCAGCGGCTGATCAAGCAGCGCGACGACCTCGAGACCGGCCGCAACCAGACAGTCGCCGAACTCGGCGAGCTCGAGCAGCGGCTGAGCCAGGCCCAGCAGGAGCCGATGTTCGAGGCGGCCCCCGTCGATCGTCAGGAGTCGACGGCCGCCGCCGAGGCCGCCCGCTCGGCCGAGGTGGAGGCCCGGCTCGCGGTGCGCACCGCCGAAGAGCGCGCCAACGCCGTTCGGGGACGGGCGGATTCGCTTCGCCGCGCCGCGGCGGCCGAACGTGAGGCCAGGATCCGCGCCCAGCACGCCCGCGAGGCGCGGGTGCATGCGGCGGCGATGGCGGCGGCGGTGGCCGAGTCTGGCCGCCTGGTGGCGCAGCGGTTGAGCGCAGCGGTCGCCGTGGCCTCCCGGATCCGCGACGAGGTCGCCGCCGAGCGTCAGGTCCGCGCTGCGGCGCTGGCCAAGGCCCGCGAGGAGGTCGCCGAACTCACCACCCGGATCTCCGCGCTCACCGACGCGCTGCACCGCGACGAGGTCGCCAAAGCCCAAGCGGCGCTTCGCATCGAGCAGCTCGAGGAGCAGGTCCTCGAGCAGTTCGGGATGGCCGTCGCCGACCTCGTCGCCGAATACGGCCCCGACGTCGCGCTGCCGCCCTCGGATCTGGAGATGGCCGAGTACGAGCAGGCGCGGGAGCGCGGGGAACAGGTGGTCGCCCCCGCACCGATGCCCTACGACCGCGCCACGCAGGAGCGCCGCGCCAAGCGGGCCGACAAGGAGCTCCGGGAGCTCGGGAGGGTCAACCCGCTCGCGCTGGAGGAGTTCGCCGCGCTGGAGGAGCGGTACAACTTCCTGTCCACCCAGCTCGAGGACGTCAAGGCCGCCCGCAAGGACCTGCTTGACGTGATCGCCGACGTGGACAGCCGCATCCTGCAGGTGTTCACCGAGGCCTACGCCGACGTCGAGCGCGAGTTCACCCAGGTTTTCGCGACGCTGTTCCCCGGCGGCGAGGGCCGGTTGCTGCTCACCGACCCCGGCGACATGCTCACCACCGGGATCGAGGTCGAAGCGCGGCCGCCCGGCAAGAAGATCAAGCGGCTCTCGCTGCTCTCCGGCGGCGAGAAGTCCTTGACGGCGGTCGCGATGCTGGTCGCGATCTTCCGGGCGCGGCCCTCGCCGTTCTACGTGATGGACGAGGTCGAGGCGGCGCTCGACGACGTGAACCTGCGCCGCCTGATCAGCCTCTTCGAGCAGCTGCGGGAACGCTCGCAGCTGATCGTGATCACCCATCAGAAACCGACGATGGAGGTCGCCGACGCGCTCTACGGCGTGACGATGCGCGGTGACGGCATCACCACGGTGATCTCGCAGCGGATGCGGGGCCAGGAGCTGATCGCCAGCCCGTCCTGACGCAGGTGGCCGCTCAGCACACCGGTGTCACGCCGCGCCGGCGCAGTGCCGGAAGGTCGGCCGCGCCGCTGCCGTGCAGGCAGACCAGCAGTTCGTCGATGAAGTGCTGGAGCCAATCCACTACTGCGTCAACGGATTCGATGGCGGGCGCCAGAAGCGGCCGGGCGACGGCGACGACTTCGGCGCCCATCGCGAGCGCCTTGGCCGCGTCCATTCCGGTACGGATGCCGCCGGACGCGACGAGTGGCATGCCGGGAAGTGCCTGCCGCACCTCGGTGAGCGCCTGCGCGGTCGGTATGCCCCATTCGGCGAGCGCGGGGTAGCGCACCTCGCCGTACCGCACGTACTGCTCGATGCGCGCCCATGACGTGCCGCCCGCGCCGGCGACGTCGACCGCGGCCAGGGGACAGTCGGCGAGTTCCTCGACCGCCGCCCGGCCGATCCCGTGCCCGACCTCCTTGAGCATCACCGGATACTCCAGCGCGCCGGCCACGTCCCGCAGCCGCTCCATCGACCCCGAGAAGTCGGTGTCCCCGTGGTGTTGCATCGCCTCCTGCAGCGGATTGGTGTGCACCGCGAGGCCGTCGGCGCCGACCTTGTTCAGCGCGGCGGCGAGGCCGGGCACCAGCTCGGCGTCGAGCTGTGCCAGCCCGATGTTCCCGATCAGCAGGACGTCGGGGGCGACGTCGCGCACGTCGAAGCTCGTCGCGGCGGCGGCGTCGTCGATCATGACGCGCTGGGAGCCCAGCATCATGCCGATGCCCAGGTGCTGGGCCGCGGCGGCGAGATTGCGGTTGATGATCCCGGACAGTTCGGCGCCGCCGGTCATGGCTCCGATCAACACCGGCGCGCGCAGCCGCGATCCGAAGAACTGGGTGCCCAGATCCACGCTGTCGAGGTTCGTCTGGGTCAGCGCGTTGTAGGGCAGCCGATAGCGCTCGAAGCCGGTGGTCACCGTCTGGTAGTCGACCGCCTCGGTCAGACAGACGTCGATGTGGCGGCGCTTGCGGTGCCGCATCGCGGACACGGGGTCGGGTGTCACCGGCTGTGGCCCTCTCCGGGCCCCTGCGACAATGGCGTGGTGACTGAAGGTCTGTGGATCGCGATAGCGGTCATCGCCGTACTGCTGATCATTGCGCTCGTCGTGGGACTCGTGCGGTACCGCCGCCGCCGCATCAGTCTGTCGGCTCCAGACACTGCCACTCCTGTCGATCGCTCGGGCGGCTATACCGCGACCTCGGGCATCACCTTTACCGCATCGGCGCCCACCGAAACCCCGGTTCGGCCCCCGACGGCACCTCCGCGCGCGCCGGAGCGCCTGGACACCAGCGGCCTACCCGCCGTCGGCGATGATGCCACCATCCCCCGGGATGCGCCCAAGCGTCCGATCGCCGACGTCAGGCTTCCCGAGCCGCCGGTGCAGGCGCCGCCACCGCCGGTGCAGGCGCCGCCACCACCGGTGCCGGCGCCGCCGCCGGCCCTGCCCGCCGAGGAGGCGCCGCCGGCCGAGGAGCCGGCCGCCCCGGTCGAGGCGCCCGCCGCGGCGGCGCCCGAGGTGGAGGCCATCGCGCCGATCGAGGGCCGCCTGGACCGGCTGCGCGGCCGCCTCGCCAAGTCGCAGAACACGCTCGGTCGCAGCATGCTCGGACTGCTGGGCGGGGGCGACCTCGACGAGGAGTCGTGGGAAGAGGTCGAAGACACCTTGCTGATCGCCGATCTCGGGCCGGTCGTGACGGAGTCCGTGGTCACCGCGCTGCGGGCCAGGATGGCCAGCAGCGGTGTCCGCACCGAGGCCGACGCGCGAGCGGTGCTGCGCGACGTGCTGATCTCGGAGCTGCACCCGAATCTGGACCGCTCGATCCGGGCGCTGCCCCACGAGGACAAGCCGTCGGTGCTGCTGGTGGTCGGTGTCAACGGGACCGGCAAGACCACGACGGTGGGCAAGCTCGCGCGCGTGCTCGTCGCCGACGGCCGCCGGGTCGTGCTCGGGGCGGCCGACACCTTCCGCGCCGCGGCAGCCGACCAGCTCCAGACCTGGGCGTCGCGCGTCGGCGCGCAGGTCGTCCGCGGTCCCGAGGGGGCAGATCCCGCCTCCGTCGCGTTCGACGCCGTCGACACCGGGATCGCGTCGGGCGCGGACGTCGTCGTCATCGACACCGCAGGGCGCCTGCACACCAAGACCGGCCTCATGGACGAGCTGGGCAAGGTCAAGCGCGTGGTGAGCCGCCGGGCCGCCGTCGACGAGGTGCTTCTGGTCCTCGACGCCACGATCGGGCAGAACAGCCTGCCGCAGGCACGGGTCTTCGCCGAGGTCGTCGACATCACCGGTGTCGTGCTGACCAAACTCGACGGCACCGCCAAGGGCGGCATCGTGTTCCGGGTCCAGCAGGAACTCGGGGTGCCGGTCAAGCTCGTCGGACTGGGGGAGGGGCCCGACGATCTGGCTCCCTTCGAACCGGCGGCATTCGTCGACGCACTGCTCGGCTGACGGGCACGTCGCGGCACCAAAGCGCCAGATGTAACACGGGTGGAACCTGAACCGGCCATCCGTTCACACAGGCGAAACGCGAGCGCGTTGTCTACGAAACAACCACTGCGCATTGTCTTCAGACCAGGTCAACGGTCGTAAATCGTTGCGACCGTGGCGTGTCGAAGGAGGAATCTGCGAGTGGACCAATTCCCGACGATGGGTGTACCGGACACCGGTGATACCGCGTGGATGCTGGCAAGCGCCGCGCTGGTGCTGCTGATGACGCCAGGCCTGGCCTTCTTCTACGGCGGCATGGTGCGGGCCAGGAGCGTGCTCAACATGATCATGATGAGCATCTCCGCGATGGGGGTCGTGACCGTGCTGTGGGTGCTCTACGGCTACTCGCTGGCCTTCGGCAACGACGTCGGCAACCTGTTCGGCGACCCGACGCAGTTCTTCGGCCTCAAGGGTCTGATCGGCGGCAATGCCTCCGCGGCGGTCGCCGCGGACCCCGCCGCCGGGGTCGCGGCCGCCGACGCGGTCAAGATCCCCCTGGTCGGCACCCTCCCGGCCACGGTGTTCGTGGCATTCCAGTTGATGTTCGCGATCATCACCGTCGCGCTGATCTCGGGTGCGGTCGCCGACCGCATCAAGTTCGGCGGCTGGCTGCTGTTCGCGGGATTGTGGGCGACGATCGTCTACTTCCCGGTCGCGCACTGGGTGTTCTCCTTCGACGGAGTGACCGCCGCCAACGGCGGGTGGATCGCCAACAAACTGGCCGCGATCGACTTCGCCGGCGGCACCGCGGTGCACATCAACGCCGGTACCGCGGGCCTGGTCCTCGCGATCATCCTCGGCAAGCGCAAGGGGTGGCCGGGAACGCCGATGCGGCCCCACAACCTGCCCTTCGTCATGCTCGGCGCGGGTCTGCTGTGGTTCGGCTGGTACGGCTTCAACGCCGGTTCCGCGACCTCCTCGGGCGGCCTCGCCGGTTCGACGTTCGTGACCACCACCGTGGCCACCGCCGCGGCGATGCTGGCCTGGCTGCTCACCGAGCGCGTTCGCGACGGCAAAGCCACCTCGCTCGGTGCGGCCTCGGGCATCGTGGCCGGCCTGGTCGCGATCACCCCGTCGTGCTCGTCGGTCAACGTGCTCGGTGCGCTCGCGATCGGTGCCATCGCAGGTGTGCTCTGCGCACTCGCCGTCGGCCTGAAATACAAACTGGGATACGACGATTCGCTCGACGTCGTCGGCGTCCACCTCGTCGGCGGCATCGTCGGCACGCTGCTGATCGGCTTCCTGGCCGCACCGCAGGCCGGTGCCGGCGTCGCGGGCCTGTTCTACGGGGGCGGTTTCGATCAGCTGTGGCGGCAAGCGGTCGGCGCCGGGGCGGTTCTGCTTTACTCGGCCATTGGTACCGCTATCTTGGCGTTGATCGTGAAGTACACCGTCGGACTGCGCCTCACCGAGGAAGATGAATCGACCGGAGCTGATGAATCGGAGCACGCGGAAACCGGATACGACTTCGCGACTGTCGGAGCCGGATCGGCACTCGGTCGTCACCCCGGCGTGGAGGGATAAGGGAACATGAAACTGATTACTGCGATCGTCAAGCCGTTCACGCTGGAAGATGTCAAGACCGGTCTCGAGCAGACGGGAATCCTCGGGATGACCGTGAGCGAGGTCCAGGGCTACGGTCGTCAGAAGGGGCACACCGAGGTGTATCGCGGTGCGGAGTACTCGGTGGATTTCGTTCCGAAGGTGCGGGTGGAGGTCGTCGTCGAGGACGCGGCCGTGGACAAGGTGGTCGACGTCATCGTGCAGGCCGCCCGCACCGGCAAGATCGGCGACGGCAAGGTCTGGGTCAGTCCGGTCGAGACCGTGGTGCGTGTGCGCACCGGCGAGCGGGGGGCCGACGCCCTCTGATCCCTACTGCGGTATGAGAAGTCGTCTCCCGGCACTAGGGCCGTGTGAGCGCTGGATCGTCAAGTGCCGGGAGGACAACTCATGACCGAGCGGAAGTCCGTTCCCGCCGCCGGAGCTCCCAGATGGAAGCGTCCGGCGGCGGGAACGTCCCGTCCCGCAACCGATCTCGCGACAGCCGCCGAGCAGCTGGTGACGGGCGGGGCACGCCAGCTCGACGCCGCCGCCCTGCGTGACGCGCTGCTGGATCTCTACGATTTCTGGCTGACCACCAAGGCGACCGAGATCGGCATCACGGCCACCAGTGGCTTCGCGATCGTCGCCACCGGCGGCCTGGGTCGCGGCGAGCTTTTGCCGTATTCCGATCTCGACCTGATGCTGCTGCACGACAACATGCCGCCCGACGTGGTCGGCGAAGTGGCGGAATTGTTGTGGTACCCGTTGTGGGACGCCAACATCCGGCTCGACCACAGTGTCCGTACCGTGCCCGAGGCGCTCAAGGTCGCCGGTGAGGACATCTCCGCCGGCCTGGCGATGCTCGAGGCCCGCCACATCGCCGGCGACGCCGACCTGTCGGCCCTGCTCATCGGAGGTGCGCGCAGGCAGTGGCGCACCGGAATCGCCTCGCGCTTCGACGAACTCGTCGAGCACACCCGGGCCCGCTGGCAGCGCAGCGGGGAGATCGCCCATCGTGCCGAGCCGGATCTCAAGTGCGGCCGGGGTGGTCTGCGCGACGTCCAGCTGCTCAATGCGCTGGCCATCGCGCAGCTGGCCGACGTCTATCCGAGCCGCTCGCTGGTGTCGCCGACCGAAACGCTCGGCGGGGCGCACCTTTCCCTGCTCAACGTCCGAACAGAACTGCACCGGGTGGCCGGCCGCGGCCGGGAACTGCTGCTGGCGCAGCACGCCGACGAGATCGGCGCGGCGCTGCGCATCGGAGATCGCTTCGATCTGGCCCGGATGCTCTCCGACGCCGCACGCACCGTCAGCTATTACGTCGACGCCGGCATCCGCACCGCCGCCAACGCGCTGCCGCGACGCGGGCTGTCGGCGCTGCGCCGGCCGGTCCGCCGTCCGCTCGACGAGGGCGTCATCGAGTTCAACGGCGAGGTCATCCTCGCCCGCGACGCGCGCCCCGAGCGCGACCCGGGGCTGATCCTGCGGGTGGCCGCCGCCTCGGCGACCACGGGCCTGCCGATGGCGGCCTCGACACTGAGCCGGCTGGTCGAGACGGCGCCGGAACTGCGCACGCCCTGGCCGCGGCAGGCGCTCAAGGACCTGCTCGTGATGCTGGCCGCCGGTCCGTCGGCGGTGAGCACCATCGAAGCGCTCGACCGCACCGGGCTGTGGGGCCGGTTGTTCCCGGAATGGGGCGCCGTGCGCGACCTTCCGCCCCGCGACGTCGTCCACATCTGGACCGTCGATCGCCATCTCGTCGAAACCGTCTCGCGGGCAAGCGCTTTCACCACCCGCGTGTCGCGGCCGGACCTGCTCGTGCTCGGCGCGCTGCTGCACGACATCGGCAAGGGCCGCGGCGGCGACCACAGTGTCATCGGCGCCGAACTGGCCAATCAGATCGGCAACCGGCTCGGGCTGTGGCCGTCGGACATCGCCATCCTGTCCAAGGTCGTCCGGCACCACCTGCTGCTGCCGCACACCGCCACGCGGCGCGACCTGCAGGATCCCAAGACCATCGCCACCGTGGTCGACGCGATCGACGGTGACCTGGCCGTGCTGGAGCTGTTGCACGTCCTGGCCGAGGCCGACTCGCTGGCCACCGGCCCCGGCGTGTGGGGTGACTGGAAGGCGTCGCTGATCGGCGACCTGGTCCGGCGCTGCCGGCTGGTGATGGCGGGGGAGCCGCTGCCTCACCCCGATCCCGTTGATCCCCGGTTCATCTCACTGGCAGCCGAGGTCGGCGTGCACGTCGAGCTGACGCCGGCCGACACGCCCCACATCTACCACGTCACGATGATCGCCCCCGACCGCCGCGGCCTGCTGTCCAAAGCCGCCGGGGTACTGGCTCTCAACTCGCTGCGGGTGCATTCGGCGTCGGTCAATGGTCACGAGGGCTCTGCCATCAACACGTTCGTGGTGTCGCCGCATTTCGGTTCGCCGCCGGCGGCCGAACTGCTGCGGCAGCAGCTGATCCTCGCGATCGACGGCGACCTCGACGTGCTGGGCGCGCTGCAGCGCAAGGCCGCCGACACTCCCGCGCCGGGCCGCGCCGGGGAGGTGCGCGCCGCCGTCCCGGTGAACGCGCCCGCCGCGCCGTCGCGGGTGCTGTGGCACGACGGCGCAGGACCCGGACGGGCAGTGGCCGAGATCCGCACCACCGACCGCACCGGCCTGTTGAGCGTGCTCACCGCGGTCTTCGAACGCGCCGGGGTGGACATCGCGTGGGCCAAGGTCACCACACTCGGGTCCTCGGTGGTCGACGCGTTCGGGGTCGTGGTGCCGACCGGTAAGGAGAGCGCCGTGCGTCAGGCGCTGGAGCGCGAACTGTTCGCCGTGCTGCCCGCACCGCCGGCGAAGAAGGTCGAAGAGGCCGGCTGATGCGCCCCGAGGCGTCTGCGGTGGCGCCGCCGGGCGCCAAGTAGGCTTGGCCCGTGTTTGAATCCCTGTCCGACCGGTTGACCGGCGCACTCTCGGGCCTGCGGGGCAAGGGCCGGCTGACCGACGCCGACATCGACGCCACCGCGCGCGAGATCCGATTGGCGCTGCTGGAAGCCGACGTGTCCCTGCCGGTGGTCCGGCAGTTCGTGGCCCGCATCAAGGATCGGGCCAAAGGCGCCGAGGTGTCGGCCGCGCTCAACCCCGCACAGCAGGTCGTCAAGATCGTCAACGAGGAGCTCATCGGGATCCTCGGCGGGCAGACCCGCCAGCTCGCGTTCGCCCGCACCCCTCCGACGGTGATCATGCTGGCCGGCCTGCAGGGCTCGGGTAAGACGACGCTGGCCGGAAAGCTCGCCAAATGGCTCAAGCGCCAAGGACATACGCCGCTGCTCGTGGCGTGCGACCTGCAGCGCCCCGGTGCGGTGAACCAGCTGCAGATCGTCGGCGAGCGGGCCGGGGTGCACGTCTTCGCCCCGCATCCCGGAACGGCACCCGGTGCCGAAGAGGTGAAGGGCACCGCCGACCCCGTCGCGGTGGCCTCGGCGGGCCTGGCGGAAGCCAAGGCCAAGCACTACGACGTCGTCATCGTCGACACCGCGGGACGGCTCGGTATCGACGAAGAACTGATGAACCAGGCCGCGGCCATCCGCGACGCCGTGCAGCCCGACGAGACGCTGTTCGTCCTCGACGCGATGATCGGCCAGGACGCGGTCGCCACCGCCGACGCGTTCCGCGAGGGCGTCGGGTTCACCGGCGTCGTGCTGACCAAGCTCGACGGTGATGCGCGCGGCGGCGCCGCGCTGTCGGTGCGCGAAGTCACCGGTGTTCCCATCCTGTTCGCGTCGGCGGGCGAGAAGCTCGAGGACTTCGACGTCTTCCACCCCGACCGGATGGCCGGCCGCATCCTCGGCATGGGCGACGTGCTCACGCTCATCGAGCAGGCCGAACAGGTTTTCGACGCCCAGCAGGCCGAGGCCACCGCCGCCAAGATCGGCAGCGGCGAACTCACGCTCGAGGACTTCCTCGAGCAGATGCTGATGATCCGCAAGATGGGCCCGATCGGCAACCTGCTCGGCATGCTGCCCGGCGCCGGGCAGATGAAGGACGCGCTGGCCGCCGTCGACGACAGCCAGCTCGACCGGGTGCAGGCCATCATCCGCGGCATGACGCCGCAGGAGCGTGCCGATCCGAAGATCATCAACGCCTCCCGTCGCCTGCGGATCGCCAACGGCTCGGGTGTGACGGTCTCGGAGGTCAACCAGCTCGTCGACCGGTTCTTCGAAGCCCGCAAGATGATGTCGGCGATGGCAGGCCAGATGGGCATGCCGTTCGGCCGCAAGAACAGTCGCAAGGCGGGCAAGGGCAAGAACAAGCAGGCCGGGAAGGGCAAGAAGGGCGGCCGGGGACCCACGCCGCCGAAGGTGCGCAACCCGCTCGGTGCGGGGATGGCCGGAATGCCACCGGGCTTCCCGGACCTGTCCAACATGCCCAAGGGGCTCGACGAGCTACCGCCCGGGCTGGCCGACATCGACCTGAGCAAGTTGAAGTTCCCGAAGAATTAGCGATGAGCGCTCGCGCGAAGAGCAGACTCTGATGGGTGCGCCGCTTCACGTCCGGGGGCGGGGGCTGCCCGACGGCGAGCCGGTGGAGTGGTGGATCGTCCGCGACCGGCTCAGCGCCGAGCCGGTCGGCGGAGCCGAAACCGTCTTCGGTGCCGATGGGGACGGCGGCTGGATCGTGCCCGGCCTGGTCGACGCCCACTGCCACGTCGGTCTCGGGCCCGTGCCAGGCGGTGCCGTCAGCCTCGACGAGGCGGTCGCACAGGCCGAGACCGAGCGCTCGGTCGGCGCGCTGCTGCTGCGCGACTGCGGTTCCCCGACCGACACCCGCAGCCTCGACGAGCGCGACGACCTGCCGCGCATCATCCGCGCCGGCCGGCACGTCGCCCGGCCCAAGCGCTACATCGCGGGCTACGCCGTCGACGTCGAGGACGAATCCGAGCTGCCCCGCATCGTCGCCGAGCAGGCCCGCCGAGGTGACGGCTGGGTGAAGCTGGTCGGCGACTGGATCGACCGCTCGATCGGTGACCTGGCGCCTCTGTGGGACGACCTCGTCCTCAAAGAGGCGATCGACGCCGCGCACGCCGAAGGGGCCCGCGTAACCGCGCACGTCTTCGGCGAAGACGCCCTTCCGGGCCTGATCTCCGCCGGCATCGACTGCATCGAGCACGGCACCGGGCTGACCGACGACACCATCGAGCTGATGGTCGAGCACGGCACCGCGCTGGTCCCGACCCTGATCAATGTCGAGAACTTTCCCGGCATCGCCGACCAGGCGGTCCGGTACCCGGCCTACGCCGCGCACATGCGGGATCTCTACCAGCAGTGTTACCCGCGGGTGGCCGCCGCGCGGGAGGCCGGCGTCCCGATCTACGCGGGCACCGACGCCGGCAGCACGATCACCCACGGTCGCATCGGCGACGAGATCGACGCACTGCGCAGCATCGGGATGAGCCCGACCGAGGCGCTGGGCGCGGCGTGCTGGGCCGCCCGCGACTGGCTCGGCCGGCCTGGACTCGCACACGGTGCGCCGGCCGACCTGGTGTGCTACGCCGACGACCCGCGCGGTGGTTCGGCCGTCGTCAACGCGCCCGCGCGGGTCATCCTGCGCGGCGTGGTCTACTGACGCGCGCAGCGGAGCGCCTACGGTTGCCGGAAACCCCAGTCGAAGAGGTCGATCGCCTGCCCGTAGAGGTCGCCGGTGCCGTACATCTGCACCACCACGAGCCTGCGGTTGCCGCGCTGCGCCGCGCCCACGTAGGTCTTGCGGGCGAGGTTGGTGAACCCCGTCTTGCCGGCGAGGTCGCCGGGGTACCGGCTCAGCAATTCGTTCTGATTGTGCAGCGTCTTGCCGGGAAACGGCGCGGTCGGCGAGCGCATGATCTGGGCGATCAGCGGATACTTCAGCGCCGCACGCAGAATCACCGCGAGATCGTGCGGGGTGGTCAGCGATTCCCAGCCGGGCCCGTCCAGTCCGGACGGCGAGGCCGCCTTGGTCGCGCGTGCACCGACGAGGGCGGCCTTGCGGTTCATCGCCGCGACCGCCGCCTGCGGGCCGCCGAGCATGTCGGCGAGCATGTTGGCGGCGTCGTTGCCCGACACCATCAGAAGGCCGGAGAGCAACTGCGTAGTGGTGTAGGCCTGGCCCGGTTGCAGTCCCACACAGGAACATTCGACGTTCGCGTGCGACGCGTTGGCTCGCGCGAAGTTGTCGGGGCGCAGATGGTCGAGCACCACCATCGCCAGCAGCACCTTGATCGTGCTCGCCGGGGCGTAGCTGCCGTACGCGTCGCGGCTGGCCAGCACCCGGCCCGAATCGAGGTCGGCGACCAGCCAGGCCTTGGCCGGTCCGTCCGGAAGCGATGGGGCGGCGGCGGGTTCCACATCGGGCTGTGCGGACACCGCGGGCGCGCCGACGGTCAGGGCGGCCGGGCACATCACGCCGAGGGCGAGCGCCAGCCCCGCGAACCGTCTTCGCACGGGTGGGGACGCTAGTCGCGCCGGGACTCGCGCAGCGCGCGATCAGATCTCCATCGGGTATCGGTGCGCCCGCTCTACAGCCGGCTGACGCCCGCGTTCGGCCCGAGCGCGAAACCCCAGTCGAGCAGAGCGGCCGCCTGATCCCAGTACGTCGGCCCGCCCTCTCTGACCAGGCCGTACATCAGCGCCACGACGAGGTGTCTGCCGCCTCTCGTCGCACCGCCGACGAACGTCTTGCGGGCCAGGTCGGTGTATCCGGTCTTCCCGCCGAAAGCGCCGGGGTAGCGGTGGAGCAGTTCGTCCTGGTTGACCAGCACGACGTTGCCGGTCCTGGTCGGGAAGACCGCGGTGGGCTGCGCGGTGATCCGGGCGAAGACCGGGTTGGCCATCGCGGCGCGGAACATCACCGCCAGGTCGTGCGGCGAGGACCACATGTCGATACCGGGACCGTCGAGGCCCGACGGCGATCCGGCGTGCGTGCCCACCGCGCCCAGCTGGGCAGCTTTGGCATTCATCTTCGCCACCGCCACGTCGTGTCCGCCGAGCATGGTGGCCAGGGTGTTGGCCGCGTCGTTGCCCGACACCAGCAGCAGCGCCTCGAGAAGCTGGCGCGCCGTGTAGGTCGTCCCGGCAGTCACCCCCGCGCAGTTGCATTCGACGCGGGTGTCGGCGTCGTTGGCGACGATCGTGGCGTCCAGCGGCAACTCGTCGAGGACGGTCAGCGCCAGCAGCACCTTGATCGTGCTCGCCGGCGCGTAGCGGCCGTTCTGGTCGCGCCCGGCCAGCACCGCGCCGGTGTCCATGTCGGCGAGGATCCATGCTTGCGCGGGTCCGTCGGGAATGGGCACTGAACCGATGGGCTGGCTGATCCCCGACACCGGCACGGCCGCCGCCGTCGGCGCGGAGAAGCCGGTGATGATCACGGTCAGGCACAGCGCGGCCCCCAGGCGCGCGAGAAGCCTCGTCATGACGGCCGAGCCTAACGGGGTCCGTCCATCGTGTTCAATCAACCCATGCTGAGCCTCGAGGAGATCTCCGACCGGCTGGAAATCCAGCAGCTGCTGATCGACTACTCCACCGCGATCGACCGGAAGCGGTTCGACGACCTCGACGCGGTGTTCACGCCGGACGCCTACATCGACTACCGCGTGACCGGCGGGGTCGACGGCCGTTTCCCGGAGGTGAAGGCGTGGCTGAAAGAGGTGCTGCCCAACTTCCCGGCGTACTACCACATGCTCGGCAACGTCGACGTCCGCATCTCCCGTGATCCGGCCGGCGACACCGCGACGTCGAGGGCGATCTGTTTCAACCCGATGGGAATGGGCGGCGATTCCGGGCAGATTTACTTCGTCGGCATCTGGTACGTCGACGAGTTCGTCCGGACCGAGCAGGGGTGGCGGATGAGCAAGCGGGTCGAGGAGAAGTGCTTCGACAAGCTCGTGTGAGTGTCAGCGCACCACCCGGCGCGCCAGCGCCTCGGCGGTCCGCTTGATCCGCGGCGACAGATAGAGCGAGACGGCGACGTTGAAGATGTCCTCCCGCAGCCGGGTCAGCGTGGACGCCGTGAAGACCCACTGCCCGTCGGCCTTCTCGTAGGTCTCCCGGTAGTGGCCGTAACCGCGAAGGTTCACCCCGGGAGCCAGTCGCACCACGTCCTCCAGAGCCCACACGCCCTGCGCGGTGGTGGGTGAGGTCAGCTCGATCTCCGGGGCGTGCACCTGGTGCACGGTGGCGCGGTCGCCGAGGCTCGCACGGGTGAACGCGACGAACTCGTCCGCGCCGACGATCACCTTGCCGCCCGCTTGGGCGGTGTCGCTGCGGAAATCGTCGGCGAACAGGGTGCGCCACGCCGCCCAGTCCTTGGTGTCGAGGTAGCGGCAGTACCGGGCCTTCAGCCGCTTGATCGACTCGATCTCCATCAGGGCGGCGGCATCGTCCATGTCGTGGAGACTGACATGGATTTCTCCCGGTGGCCACGGTTCTGGCACAATGGGCCGCTGTCCGCGTGCGGCTTCTGGGATTTTCCGGATGCGCCGGGCCGCGGTCACACACGTAAGGCAAAACCGGATCGGGCAACCCGCCCGCATCGCTGAATTGCAGCGTGGCAACCCAGTAGGAGTAGTCGTTCATGGCTGTCAAGATCAAGCTCACCCGGCTTGGCAAGATCCGCAATCCTCAGTACCGCATCGCCGTCGCCGACGCGCGCACCCGCCGCGACGGGCGCGCCATCGAGATCATCGGGCGGTACCACCCGAAGGAAGAGCCGAGCCTCATCGAGATCGACTCGGAGCGCGCCCAGTACTGGCTGGGAGTGGGTGCCCAGCCCACCGAGCCGGTGCTGCAGCTGCTGAAGATCACCGGTGACTGGCAGAAGTTCAAGGGCCTGCCCGGCGCCGAGGGCACGCTGAAGGTCAAGGAGCCCAAGACGTCCAAGCTGGACCTGTTCAACGCGGCGCTGGCCGAGGCCGACGGCGGTCCGGGGACCGAGGCCACCACGCCGAAGAAGAAGAAGGCGCCCGCCAAGAAGGCTGACGAGAAGGCCGAGACCGAGACCGCCGACGCGACCGAGAGCGCCGACGCCGCAAGCGAGAGCTGAGCCCGGCCGTGAGTTCTGTCGTGGTCGACGCCGTCGAGCACCTGGTCCGCGGAATCGTCGACAATCCCGACGACGTCCGGGTCGACATGGTGACCAACCGCCGTGGCCGCACCGTCGAGGTGCACGTCCATCCCGACGACCTGGGCAAGGTCATCGGCCGGGGCGGCCGCACCGCCACCGCGCTGCGCACTCTGGTGGCCGGCATCGGTGGACGCGGCATCCGCGTCGACGTGGTGGACACCGACCAGTAGCGACTGGCGATGGACCTGGTGATCGGGCGGGTCGTCAAAGCGCACGGCGTCACCGGCGAGGTGGTGGTCGAGATCCGCACCGACGATCCGGAGAACCGGTTCGCTCCCGGCGGCACGCTTCGTGGCCGCGCCCCACGCGGCGGAGCGGAACGTGAATACACCGTCGAGTCGGTCCGCGCGCACGGCGGCAGGCTGTTGATGCGGTTCGCAGGCGTCGCCGACCGCGACTCCGCGGACCGTCTGCGAGGCACGGTGTTCCTCGTGGACTCCGGTGCGCTGCCCCCTATCGATGACCCCGACGAGTTCTACGACCACCAACTCGAGGGCATGGCGGTGTCGACCGTCGACGGACGCCGGGTCGGCACCGTGTCCGAGGTCCTGCACACGGCGGCGGGTGAACTGCTGGCCGTGCGCGACGCCGAGGACCGTGAGGTGCTCGTGCCGTTCGTCTCCGCCATCGTGGTGTCGGTGTCGCTGGCCGAGAAGGCCATCGAGATCGACCCACCCGAGGGTCTGCTCGAGCTGTAGGGGGTCGACGGCCGTGCTCATCGACGTCATCACCATCTTCCCGGAGTTTCTGGCACCGCTCCGGCAGGCCCTGCCGGGCAAGGCCATCGACGCCGGCATCGTCGGGCTGGCCGTTCACGATCTGCGTCGCTGGACGCACGACGTGCACCGTTCGGTGGACGACTCGCCCTACGGGGGCGGGCCCGGGATGGTGATGAAGGCGCCGGTGTGGGGGGCGGCGCTCGACGAGATCTGTTCGGAGAGAACACTTCTTGTCGTCCCCTCGCCTGCGGGTCGGCGCTTCGACCAAGCCACGGCGCAGAGATGGACCACCGAGGAACACCTGGTGTTCGCGTGTGGCCGCTACGAGGGCATCGACCAGCGGGTGGTCGACGACGCGGAGCGTCGCATGCGGGTCGAAGAGGTCTCGATCGGGGACTACGTGCTGCCGGGTGGTGAATCGGCCGCCCTGGTGATGATCGAGGCGGTGGTCCGGCTGCTGCCCGAGGTGCTCGGCAATCCCGCGTCGCACCGCGACGATTCCCATTCCGATGCGGTGGGGGGCCTGTTGGAGGGGCCGAGCTACACCCGGCCGGCGAGTTGGCGCGGACTGGACGTGCCGGACGTCCTTCTCTCCGGCGATCACGCCCGCATCGAAGCCTGGCGGCGGGAGCAAGGCCTGCAGCGTACGCGCGAACGCCGTCCCGACCTGCTGGCCGACTCGGACGGCAGCTAGATCCGGCCTCCCGGGAACATCCTCCGGACCGCCTGGGTGATCGTCGCGCGGGCGTCGTCGGGATCGGTGGCCTGCATCGAGCCGATCGCCATCACGTAGCGGCGATCGGGGCCGATGACGCCGGTGGACAGGTGCATCCAGTCCGAGCCGATGCAGCACATCCAACCCTGCTTGACCGCCACGGGGTCGTTCGGCAAACCCTCCGGGATTCCGAAGCGTTGTGGGTAGACGCCGCCGGGCACCATGCCGTCGGGTGCCGTCGGTGTCGATGCGGCGAGGTCGGCCAGGATGATGCTCGCCTGCTCGGGTGGCAGCCCGCCGGTGCCCGCCAGCAGCTTGTCGTAGTAGGTCACCAGGTCTTTCGCGGTGCTGATGGTGTTGAACCACCGTCCGTTGGAGGGCGCCTGCGTCGAGGTCAGCCCGTAGCGGTCGACGACCCGGCTGATGATGTCGCTACCGCCGCTGCGGTCCCAGAACACCTCGGCGGCGCTGTCGTCGGACGCCCGCAACATGACGTCGAGCATCTTGCGGTCGTCCGGGGACAGTGTGGTCTGACCGTTGGCCACCTGCAGCAGCAGATCGTCGGCGATGAACAGCTTGACCACCGACGCGATGGCGATCGGCCGGTCGTTGCCGTTGGTCACCAGCTGCCCCGTGCGGCGGTCGAGGACGGCCGCGGTGATGTCCGCGCCGGCGTTGGCGGCCTCGGCGGTGGCCTGCTGTTCGCGGCCGGCCAGGCCCGTGAAGGTGGCCGTCGCCTGATCGGGCGGCGCGTCCGGCAGCGGCGCCGCGGTGCCGAGCGGAGCGACGACGGTGAGCCGGGGACCCGGCGACGCCGGCGTCGACCCGTGCACCTGCGCCTCACACCCGCCGAGCGCCATCATCGTGACGCCGAGGGCTGCGGTCGTCGTGACCAGCCTCAGCGGCCGCCGTCGCATCGGTCACCCTCCGTGTTGTCGGTCCCGCACTGCCCGCGATCAGGGTCGCCGTCGCCCCGTGAATCCAGACCGTCAAGGTTAGACGCCGCAAACTGCGACCGCCTCATGTCCGGCTGTGGTGTTTACCATGTGGTCAGCAGCCGGCGCGGGCCTCGGCGCACCGGATTTCAGGGTTCCGGCCTTCGTCTGGCACAATTGGGCAGTTGTCTGTGCACCGCCGGAGACGCTCCGCCGCACGACTCACTCAGACGCCCGAATCACCTCGGCTCTGCGCGCGTCACCCACGACGCTGCCCGGTGCCGCGAACAACAAGGAAGTGTCACCGATGAACACGCTCGATTTCGTCGATCAGACGTCGCTGCGCGACGATGTCCCCGACTTCGGCCCCGGCGACACCGTCAACGTGCACGTGAAGGTCATCGAGGGCTCCAAGGAGCGCATCCAGGTCTTCAAAGGCGTCGTGATCCGCCGGCAGGGCGGCGGCGTCCGTGAGACGTTCACGGTGCGCAAGGAGAGCTACGGCGTCGGTGTCGAGCGCACCTTCCCGGTGCATTCGCCCAACATCGACCACATCGACATCGTCACCCGCGGCGATGTGCGCCGCGCGAAGCTGTACTACCTGCGCGAGTTGCGCGGCAAGAAGGCCAAGATCAAGGAGAAGCGCTGACCTCCCACACCGGGGGACCGTTGGCACGCTGGCTACTCTGATCACGTGACCGGACCCAGCGGAACGTCGGAATCCGACGACTCGTCAGCCGAGCGGACGCTCGAGAACCCCGATCCCGTGGCCTCCGGAGAAGCCGACGCGGAATCCGAAGAGGAGCGGGAGGCGCCCGCCAAGAAGCGGGGTGCGCTGCGCGAAGCCGCTCTGCTGATCACCATCGCAGTCGTCCTGTACTACGTGATGCTGACGTTCATCGCGCGGCCTTATCTGATTCCGTCGGAGTCGATGGAGCCGACGCTGCACGGCTGCAACGGGTGCGTGGGCGATCGCATCATGGTCGACAAGCTGACCTACGACTTCAGCTCGCCCAAGCCCGGCGACGTCATCGTCTTCAGGGGTCCGCCGAACTGGAGCATCGGCTACAAGTCGATCCGGTCGGACAACACCGCGATCCGATGGGTGCAGAATGCCCTGTCGTTCGTCGGGTTCGTCCCGCCCGACGAGAACGATCTGGTCAAGCGCGTGATCGCCGTGGGTGGGCAGACGGTCGAGTGCCGGGTCACCACCGGGCTGACCGTCGACGGCAAGCCGCTCAAGGAGCCGTATCTCGATCCCCAGACGCTGAACGCCGATCCCGCTGTCTACCCGTGCCTGGGCAACGAGTTCGGCCCGGTCAAGGTGCCCGAGGGCCGGCTGTGGGTGATGGGCGACAACCGCACCCACTCGGCCGATTCCCGCGCGCACTGCACGAATGAGCCCGCCGACGTGCAGCGGGGCCTGTTGTGCACCGGTGACCCCACCGCCGGGACGATCCCGGTGGACAATGTCATCGGGAAGGCCCGGTTCATCGCGTGGCCACCGTCACGGTGGGGTGGCGTGGACACGGTCGACCCACAGAGTTGACGGGAGGCGCTGACCTTTGCCCGCTGCGTGGCCACCGAGAACGGTCATCCGCAAGTCGTCAGGTCTGCGCACCCTGGAGTCCGCCCTGTACCGCGCGGGGCTGGGCCCGGTCGCCGGCGTCGACGAGGTGGGGCGCGGTGCCTGCGCCGGTCCGCTCGTGGTGGCGGCCTGCGTCCTCGGCCCGAACCGGCTCGAGAGCCTCTCGGCGCTCGACGATTCCAAGAGGCTCAACGAGACCGAACGGGAGCGGTTGTTTCCGTTGATCCGCCGGTACGCGCTGGCTTACCACGTGGTCTTCATCCCGTCGGTGGAGGTGGACCGGCGCGGGGTGCACGTCGCCAACATCGAGGGGATGCGACGGGCGGTGGCCGGGTTGCCGGTCAAGCCCGGGTATGTGCTCTCCGACGGGTTCCGGGTGCCGGGTCTGCCGGTGCCCTCGCTGCCGGTCGTGGGCGGCGATGCCGCGGCTGCGTGCATCGCGGCGGCCAGCGTGCTGGCCAAGGTGAGCCGTGACCGGCTGATGGTCGCGATGGAAGCCGAGCACCCTGGATACGGATTCGCCGAGCACAAGGGGTACAGCACCAGGGCGCACAGCGCCGCGCTGGCTCGGCTCGGACCGTCGAGCCAGCACCGGTATTCGTTCATCAACGTGCGACGGCTGGTAATCGGGGAACCGATGGAGCATGAAGAACTGGAGTGGGGAAAGATGAGCCCATTGGGCCCAATGGACTCCGACATATATGACCTACATGAAGGACAGCTGAGCCGATGAGTGCCGAAGATCTCGAGAAGTACGAAACCGAGATGGAACTCTCGCTCTACCGCGAGTACAAGGACATCGTCGGCCAGTTCAGCTACGTCGTGGAGACCGAGCGCCGGTTCTATCTGGCCAACAGCGTCGAACTGTTGCCGCGCAATTCCGACGGCGAGGTCTACTTCGAGTTGCGCCTCTCCGACGCCTGGGTGTGGGACATGTACCGCCCGGCGCGGTTCGTCAAGCACGTGCGGGTCATCACGTTCAAGGACGTGAACATCGAAGAGGTCGAGAAGCCCGAGCTGCGGCTGCCCGAGTAGCTCACCCGATCCGGGTCACCGTCAGGGGCATCCGGATGGTCAGCCAGCGGTTGATACCGCACGCCCCGCTCGGCCCCACGGTCTCGTCCCAGCCGATCAGCCGGTCGTCGCGGTCGGGTGCGTCGAGTCGCTTCGCCCAGAACGTGAACGTCTGCGTGCCCGGCGCGGCGGTGCCGTCCGGGCAGGGCTCCCAGTTCGGGATCGTGCGGGTGGCCCGCCAGCGCTGGCTGGCGTAGACCAGCTGCGCGGTCCAGCCCTGGTCGCTGGTCAATGTGCCGGTGCAGTCCTGGAACGTCGTGCACGACGACGTGATCGTCCAGGTGGCGGTCACGGTCGCCTCGTTGCGGAAGCTCTCGTTGGTCTTGGCGTACTGGCCGTCAGACACCGCGGTGAACGTCCCGTTCAGCGCGACGTCGTCGGGGGCGGCCCACGCCGCAGGTGACACGACGCCGATCGTGAGGGCGGCGAGCACGGACGCGGTGCGCAGAAGCGGTGTCACCGGCGGGCCCCCTCTGTCGGCGGGAGCACGAGGTCCTGCCAGGAGTGCGGGTGGCCGGACGCGCCGAGATCGGTCTGCGCGAACACCGTGCCGTCCGGTGCCGCCACGAGACCGGTCACCGGGTCGTAGTGTGCGACGGCGACCGACGGCGCCGCCGGGGGAGCGGGCGGTGCGGTAGGCGCGGGGGTGAGCGGTGGCCGTGGCGTTCCCTGCGCGGGCCCGTAGATGGTGTCGTTTTCACCCACGCGTGAGTCGGGCGGCACACCTTGCGAGACGAGGTTCGGGTCGAACGTGTAGGGGCCGGTCGCGTGCTCGCGGGCGGCCAGTGGCTGGAACGGCTTGTCGCTCTTGCAGATCTCGACCGTGGGGGCGTACTTGCCCGGCTTGTCCATGCACGGGAAATTGCGGGCGCCGCGGACGGCGATCGCCGAATCCTGAGGCAGCTTGCAATACAGGCCGTCCGGGGTGTCGATGGTCGACGTGTCGGCAGGGGAGCGCCATTGCGACGGCGGCAGGAAGCCGACGGTGCAGGCCGGGGGATCATCGATCGAGATCCTGAAGTCGCCGAGCGGGAGGCCGGTGGGGTTGTTGGAGGGAGTGGCCGACTGGTACATCGCTGCCGACGGGGGGAGCAGGACGAGCAGCTGCTCGAGTCCGGGATGATAGGTGACGGCGACCTGTCCGAGCGAGGTCATGTTCGCCAGCATGACCGGCAGCGTGGGTTCGACCTGGCCGAGTAGTCGTGAAACCTCTTGTGCCGCAGCGGGTCCGGTGTCCAGCAGGGTGCGGACGTGCGGGTCGTCGGCGACGAGTTGGCGGCTCACGCCTGCCAGCCGCTGCGACCACGTCCGCAGTGCGTCCGCACCCACGACCTGGCCGTCGAGCACGGGTTGAGCGTCGTCGACCAGCTGTGCGGTGCGCCCAGCGGTCGCGTCGGCGTCGGTCGCGATCCGGGCGATCGAATCGGACAGCGACTGCAGATCGGGGCCCGCGCCGTTGAACGCGGTGAAGGATTCGTCGAGCAGTTGGCCCAGCCGATCTTTGGGAATGCTGGTGACCAGCGCGCTCAGCTTCTCCATCATCGGCGCGACCGGCTGAGGTATCACGGTGTCCGATTCCGGGATCACCGATCCGTCATGGAGATACGGCCCGGATTCGGTCCGCGGTTGAAGGTCGACGTACTGCTCGCCGACGGCGGACACGCTGCGGACAGCCGCCCGAAGGTCCGCGGGAACCTGCGGAGACGTGGCGAGCGACAACGTCGCGACCGCTCCGCGGGCGTTGACGTCGACAGCGGTCACCTTGCCGAGCTGGACGCCGCGGTAGGTCACGTTCGCGAACCGGTAGAGCCCGCCGGCATCGGGCAGCCGCATGGTCACGGTGATCCGGCCGAGCCCCAGCATCGTCGGCGCTTTGAGGTAGTTGACCACCATCACCGAGATGCCGACCACCGAGGCGACGGTGAACAGGACGAGCTGGATCCTGACGAGTCGGGTGAACATCAGCCGCCTCCTTCCCCCGGTGGCGGCGGCAACCTGTCGGGTCCCTTCACGCCGGGAGGCGGTGCGACCGCCTCTCCCGCGGGATTCTTCAGGTAGTAGGAGCCGTAGCCGGGATCACCGGGCGCGGGGACCAGCGGGGCGTTCTCGTCGCCGAACGACGTGCCGGCGAGGAGTCCGCGTTTGAACCGGTCGAGGGTGAGGTCGACGGTGACGAAGAGGTTCATGTAGTCACCGCGGATGCCACGGTCGATGAGATTCTGGTTGAGCGGGAAGATCGTCGCGTAGCCGAGGGCGCTGTCGATGTCGGGGCCGATGTCGGCGAGTGCCTTGAGCGTCGGGCCCAGGTGGCCGAGGTTGGTGACCAGGTCGTCCTGGACGTCGGAGATGACACGGCGGGCGGTGTCGGAGAACTGGTGCAGCGAGTCAAGTGCCGCGGTGAGCCTCGGCCGTTCCCTGCGCAGGACATCGAGGGCGGGCTGGATGTCGTGCAGGGCGGTGGACAGCGTGTCCTTCTGCTGGGCGATCGTCGCCGAGAAACGATTCAACTCGGTGAC
Organism: Mycolicibacterium chubuense NBB4; assembly: GCF_000266905.1. Next base: position 1,994,466 of record NC_018027.1, read on the forward strand.
CGCGGCGATGATGTCGTCGCGCTGCTCGCTCAGCGTTCCGACGAAGGTGTCGAGATTCGACAGCAGGTCCCTGATGCCGGTCTCACGGCCCGAGAAGGTGGCATTCAGCGAGTGGATGACGTCGCCGATCTGTCCGAGCCCCCCGGCGTTGACGACCGATGACAACGCCGCCAGCGTCTGCTCCGTGGACGGATAGCTCGAGGAGCGAGCGAGGGGGATGTCCGCGCCCGACGGGAGAGTGCCGATCGGCTGCTGCCCGGCGGGCGGGGCCAGTTCCAGATGCATCGATCCGAGCAGGCTCGTCTGGCCGACGGCTGCGGTGGCATTGGCGGGTACCCGCACGCCGGGTTCGACGGAGATGTCGACCTGGGCGTGGCGCGCGACGACACCGATCCTGCGGATGCTGCCGACCACGACGTCGTCGATCATCACCGGCGAATTAGCTTCCAGCGTACCGACATTCGCCAGTTGCACGGTGTAGTTCGAGGCGCCGGGGCCATGTCCCACCGTTCCGGGCAGCGGAAGGGAGTTGACTCCGCCGAAGCTGCATGCGGTCAACGACACACTGGTCATAACCAGGGCGGCGAGGACGGCGGTGCGGTGTCTCATGGCGACGGCCTCTCCGCGGGCAACAACAGGTCAGGCAGCGACTGCGGCACTGGCGGAGGCGGGGCGGCCGGGCCGGCGGGTGGCGGAGGCGGCGGCGCAGCCCCGGCATAGGCCGAGTTCCGCGGGTCGACGGGCATCGGCCCGGACACGGTGCCCGAACCTCCGGGCCGCAGCTTCGGGTCGGTGTAGATGAGCTTGCCCGGTGAGGGAGCGGCGGTGAGCAGTGGATTCACCGGGAAGGGAAGGTAATTGAAGTTGACCCGGTTCAGTGCGGGCCCGAGGTACTGCGAGCACAATTTGCTCGTTTCCGGCGCGGTGACGTTCTCGAGCGCGGAGATCATGCCGCACAGGAACAACGTCGGGTTCGACATGTTGTTCAGCACGAAAACGCCGCTCGCTCCGCCGGTCCGCGGGTCCATCATGTTGTAGGCGTTCGCGAGCGCGGACGGCGAGACGTGCAGGACCTGCTCGAGGTCACCCCGGTGGTCGACGAGGTTCTGTGTCACGTTCGTGAGGCGCTGGATCTGTTCGGAGGTCTTGTCGCGGTTGGCGGCGACGAATCGTTGGACGTCGGCCACCGCGCTGGAGAGATTGGTCAGCGCCGCGTCCAGATCGCTCCGTCCGCCGTCGAGAACGCTGGTGAGGCTCGCCAGGCGGTCCTGGAACTGGACGATCTGAGTGTTGCTGTCGCGCAACACCGCGACGAACGTCTGGAGGTTCTCGATGATCTGGCTGATGTCACCGCTACCGTCGGCGATGATCCTGCTGATGCCCGCCAGCTCGTGCACGGTCTGGCGGAGCTTGTCACCGTTTCCGTCCATCGCGTTGGCGGTGCTGTTGATGAACCGGCCCAGCGAACTCGTGTCCGTCGGCCCGTGAGGTCCGAGATCGGTTGCGAGCCTGGTCAATTGTTCCTTGACCTCGTCCCACTCGACGGGGACCGCCGTCCGCTCCAGCGGAATGGTCGCGCCGTCGGCCATGGTCGGTCCGCCGTCGTAGGCCGGGGTGAGCTGGACGAACCGGGCCGCCACGAGGTTGGGGGCGACGATGACGGCCTTGGCATCGGCGGGAATTCGCACGCCGTGGTCGACGGCCAACGTCAGCTGTGCGCGTCTGCCGTCGGGCCGGATCGACGAGATCGTGCCGACGGGGACGCCGGCGATGCGCACTTCGTCGCCCGGGTAGATCGCATTGGCACTGGTGAAGGTGGCCGTGACCGTCGTCGGCCGGAACAGATGCCGGGTGACGATGAACGCGGCCGACAAGACGACGAGCACCACCAGGGCCAGTGCCGTCAGCGTGGTCAGCCGGGTGCGCGTCATCGTGGCGGCCCCAGTTGAGTCTCCTGCGGAATGCCGTTGTAGGGGAACGGGATCTCGGCGCGCGGCCCGGCGTTGTCCGGCGGCTGTCCGGCGTTGACGCCGCGCCGGAAGCCGAACGCGTAGTCGAGGAAGGGCTGTAGGACCGGCGGGAGGTCGAGGTTGGGGATGTAGGCGCTGTAGTACGGCCCGTTGGCCACCGTCTCGCCGAGGGTGGTTTCGTACTTGGCAAGACGGGGCAGTGCCAGCGCGATGTTGTCACGCTGACGCTCCAGCATCGCCAGCACCGAATTCAGTTTGTCCAGCGTCGGCGCGAGCTCCTTCTCGTTGTCGGCTACCAGCCCGGAGATCTCGCGCGCCATCACCGAGGTGTGCGCCAGGAGTTCGACGATCGCCGACCGTCGCTCCGACAGCGTGCCGACCAGATCGTCGGCGTTGACGATCAGTGTGGCGATCTGGTCGCTGCGCTGAGCGAGGATCTCCGTGACGTCACGGCCGCTGCCGAACAGCTGGCCGAGCGCGGTGTTCCGCTCTTCGAGGGCCGCCGAGATCCGGGTGAGGCCGTCGAAGGCGGGACCCAGCTGTGGCGCGATCTGGTCGATGGTCGCAGACAGGCTGTCGAGCGCCTGGTTGACGTCGGCGGTGTCGGTACCGGCCGCGTTGGTGGTGAGTTCGCCGACCGCGTCGGTCAGGGAGTAGGGCGAGAAGGTCCGCGACGGCGGGATCGTGTCCATCGGGTGCATCGTGTCCTCACCGGCGGATTCCAGGGTCAGGGTCCGTTCGCCGAGCAGGGTGCCGGTGCGGATGTGGGCGGTGGTCTTGTCGCGGAGGACGACGCTGCCGTTGACGGTGAACGTCACCAGGGCGTCGGGGTCCTGCAACCGGATTCCCGTGACCTTGCCGACGGTCATGCCTGCGACGGTGACGTCGTTGCCCGTGGCGAGCCCGCTCGCGTCGGCGAACAGCGCCTGGTAGCGCAGAGAGGTCGCCCATCCGATCAGGCGTTCGGGCGCCAATCCGACGGCGACGATGAGCACGGCCACGACGATTCCGATGATGCCGGCCCGGATCACCGGGGCCCCACGGTATTTGCCCATCAGTTCTCCTCGCACCTCCCGCCGTCCTGCTTGAAGACGGGGAAGTTCGCGGTGCGGCCCTGCAGATCGGTGACTCGCACGGCGAGCGAGCAGATGTAGTAATTGACGAAACTGCCGTAGGCGCCGATGCGGACCAGCTTGCGATAGTTCTCCGGGGCTTTGACGAGCGCGGTCTCGATGCGGTCCTGCTTTTCGGCGAGGTTGGGTGCGAGCCGGCTGAGCTGGTCGATGGTGCCGGCGAGTGGGGGGCGAGCTCGGGTGAGCAGATCGGCCATCGACCGGGTTCCTGCGTTGAGGGAGTCGATCGCCGTTCCGATCGGTTCACGGTCGGCGGCCAGATCCGTGATCAGCTTCTCCAGACGGTCGATCGCTCCGGAGAACTGAGTGCCCTGTGCCGACAGCGTTTTCAGCGTCGTGCGGAGATTGTCGATCAGTTGCTGGATCACCTGGCTCTTGTCGGCGAGCGCCTGGGAGAACGACGAGGTGCGGGACAGCAGCGATTCCATGGTCCCGCCCTGACCCTGGATGATCTGGACGAGCGACGCGGCCAGGGCGTTGACGTCCTGTGCGTTGAGGCCGCGAATGACGGGCTTCAGTCCGCCCAGCAGGAGGTCGAGATCCAGCGCGGGCGCGGTATGCGTGCGCGGTATCCGAGCACCGGGGGGCAGGATTCGGTTGGATCCTTCCGCGTCGACGAGATCGAGGTAGCGGTCTCCCACGAGGTTGAGGTAGCGCACCTGCACGTGCGTCCCCTCGGTGAGCGCGATGGCGCGGTCGGCGTCGAAGGTCACGACGACCGTCTGATCCGGCTGCATCGACAATCCGCGGACACTGCCGACCTTCACCCCGGCGAATCTGACGCTCTCACCGGCCTTGAGCTTGGACACATCGGTGAACACCGCCGTGTAGGTGTTCGTCGCGCCGGAGCGGTACTCACCGAACACCGCGAACAGGCAGACCGTCAGGAAGGCCATGACCACGGCGAAGGCCGCGAACTTGACCAGGGTCGCCGCGCCGCCTTGCCTCATCCGGGCTGGCCGATCTGGGCGCTGTTGCGTGGCGGTCCGGCGATGGGCCCGAACAGGATCTGCTTGAGGAGGTCGGAATTGAGCACGACGCCGGGGTTGGCGTACTTCCACGGATTGGCGCCGGTGTCGGAGATGACGAACGGCGGGGCTTTCCCGTAGGGCACCTTCGGCAGGTCGGTGCACTGCGGACCACCCTTGGCCGCCACCTTGGGCAGGTCGTTGGGATAGCGGTATCGATCTTGGCCCCAGAAGAACCCGGCGAGCACTTCCACGCCGGGCTCGTTCAGCGGTGGATTGCTCGCCATCACCCGCAGGGCTCCGAGACCGCAGTTGAGCGCCTCCCGGTACTGATCGGTCAGCGAGGTGGTGGGGACGAGAAGATGCAGCACCTGGGCCAGCGGTGTGCCGTTTCGGGTCAGCACGCGGTTTCCGATGTCACCCAGTCCGGTTGCGCTGACCAGCAACGCATCCAGGTCGTCGGCCTTCTCGACGACCGTCTTGCTGATGTCGGTCGCACTCTCGGCGACCGACAGGAGGTTCGGCGCCGCGTCCGCGTAGGCCGCGAGGACGGTGGGTGCGGCCGCCAGATCGTGGGAGAGCGCGCCGAGATGTGGATTGACCTGGGAAAGAAAGGAGTTGAGACGGGTCAGGGTGTCGCCGAGCTGCTGACCGCGGCCGTGCAGGGCAGCCGCGATGGCGCCGAGCGTTTCGTTGAGCTTCTCCGGCTGGATGGTCGAGAGCACCGTGACGAGCTGCTGGAAGATCGTGTTGACTTCGATCATGACGTGGTCGGCGCCGAGGGTCTGGCCCGGGCGGATCGGCTCCGGTGACGGGTTGTCGGGCAGAACCAGACGGATCTGCTTGGCGCCGAACACCGTTGTCGAGGAGATGTCGACAGAGACGTTGGAGGGGATGATCGACAGCCGCCCGGGTTCGATCGCCAGACGAATGGCGGCCTGCCCGTCGGGCAGGTCGTCGATCGACGTGACGGCGCCGACCTGGACGCCGTGCAGCGTCACCTTGGCATCGGGGTTCATCACCAGTCCCGCGCGGGGTGACAGCACGGTGACCGGGATGCTCGTGGTGAAGCCGCCCCGGAACAGCGTCGCCGTCAACAGAACGAGGCCGGCGACGACGGCAAGGGCGGCCAGACCGAGCAATGGTCGCAGCGCTTGCCGCTTGCTCATTCCGTCACCTCCCGAGACGACGTTGTGCCGCAACGACATCCGGGTCGGCGTTGACCACCCGCAGGGCGGTCATGCCTGCGATACCGGCGCGCAGCCAGCGACGTCAATGGACCGGTGCAGTCACGGAAGGCGTCTCCGCGACCCGCGCAGCGCCGAAGCGAGAACAGGTCGGGCGTGCTGCGGTCACGGGGCGATGTCCTCGAAGCTCACGATAAAACCTAACGTTTGCTCCGCAAGTTAACAGCCTGGTTCGTGAGCGGTCAAGGGTGCGTCCCCACCAAACCACACCGAGCAGTGACAGTTTCAGCGAACGCCCATTGACGGTCTGTCGGCCAACTGTTGACCACCTGAACAAAAGTTAGGTTAGAGTTGTCCGTCGTGAGACCAGCGGCGTCGCGGCGGGTTTGATGTTCACGCTGCGGTTCGACCTCCGCTCCCGCGACGGCGCGGCCCGGAACCCGGAGCTGTACGCCGCCGCTGTCGAGATGTGTGCGTGGGCCGAGGACCGGGGCGCTGTGGTCGCGGTGCTCTCCGAACATCACGGTACCGACGACGGCCACCTCGCCGCCCCCCAGATCCTGGCGGCGGCGCTCGCCGCCCGCACCTCCCGCCTGATGATCATGCTGGCAGCGGTGCCCCTTCCGTTCTGGGATCCGGTGCGCCTGGCCGAGGAGGTCTGTGCGCTCGACATCCTGAGCGGCGGCCGGGTGTCCTTCGTGTTCGGCCTGGGGCACCGTCCCGACGAGTACGAACATTTCGGCTGCGACCCGCATCACCGGGGCAAGGTCGCCGATGAGCACCTGGAGCTGCTCCTGCGGCTGCTCTCCGGGGACATCGTCGAGCGCGACGGGCGCCGCATCTCGGTGACGCCGCACTGCGCCTCTCCGGCCGGGCCGTTCATCGCCGTCGCAGGCGGCACACGCGCAGCGGCGCGGCGTGCGGCCCGTCACGGACTCGGCTTCATCTCGCAGACCCCGTCCGAGGATCTCCGGCAGTACTACGCATCCCAGTGCCGGGCACACGGCCACGAACCCGGAGTGGCCCGGTTCCCGGTTCCCGGCGAGCCGACCGCGGTCTTCGTCGCCGACGACGTGGACGCGGCGTGGCAGGAGCTCGGACCTTACCTGCTTCACGACGCCGTGACCGCGGCCTCGTACCGGCACGGTGACGACTCCGTCGCCAGCATCTCCCGCGCGCTCACCGTGTCCGCACTGCGGGCGGAACGGGGCCCATATCGGGTGTTGTGCCTCGACGAGGCAACGGAACACGTGGAGGCCGGCAGCCCGCTGCCGTTGCACCCGCTGTGCGGCGGGCTGCCCCCGGAAACGGCGTGGCGGTATCTGGAACATGCCGTCGTGGCGGCCGGACGAGCCAGGGCGAACTGAGGAGGTCGCGTGTCGAAGACCAGCGCCCTGCGCACCGTGGTGTGGTCGACGGGAGGGGTCGGCGCCATCGCGATCGACGCGGTGACCCGCCGGCCGGATCTGGAACTCGTCGGCGTCTGGGTGCACTCCGAGCACAAGGTCGGCCTCGACGCAGGCACTCTGGCGGGCTGTCAGGCCCTCGGCCTGACCGCGACCGACGACGCCGAAGCGCTGATCGCCCTCGAGCCGGATTGTGTGGTCTACGCGGCCAGCGGACCTGAACGCGACGCCGCGGCCGTGCCTGACTACGTGCGTCTGCTCGAAGCCGGGATCAACGTTGTGTCGACGAGTTCGACTGCCCTGGTGTACCCGCCCGCCTACTACTCCGACGAGTCGCGAGGGCGGCTCGAGGCGGCGGCGAAGGCGGGAAGCGCCTCCTTCTACGTTTCCGGCATCTTCCCCGGCTTCGCCTCCGACCAACTCGCCCTGCTGCTGACCACCCAGTCGAAGAGGATCACCTGTCTGACGGTGACCGAGATCGCGCTCAACGACCACTATCCCGTGGCCGACGTGATGATGGACGGCATGGGCTTCGGCAGGCCGCTGGACTTCGAACCGATGCTGAAGACGCCGGGATTCATCGAGATGGCATGGCGGGCGCCGATCCATCTGGTGGCCGACGGGCTGGGCGTCGAGGTGTCCGAGATCCGCGGATCGCTCGACCGACGGGTCACCGACACGGACATCGAGGTGGCGTTCGGGACGATCCCCGCGGGGACCTGCGCCGCGGTCCGCACCCGCGCCGCGGGAGTGGTGAACGGACGCGAGGCGATCGTGCTCGAACACGTCATCCGGATGTCCCGCGATGTCGCTCCGGACTGGCCTGCCTCGCAATTCGATGCGACCTACCGCGTGGACATCGCAGGCGAGCCCGACATCCACTGCGCGATGACTCTCGGTGCCGCCGAGGGCCATGGTGCGGGGAGGGCCGCGATGGCGGCGACGGCGATGCGCGTGGTCAACGCGATCCCGTTCGTCGTCGACGCACCGCCCGGCCTGTTGAGCTCGCTCGACATACCGAACACTCTGCCCCGTCACGCGTTCGGCTGACCCGGTGCGCAAGCGCCCGCGCGACGAAGCGTCGACGCCCTACCGCTGGATCACGCCACGCAGGCTCGTGTCACGGACGTGCAGTTGTGAGGCGCGCGTTCCCCGCTCGCGAAGGATGTTCTCCGGCACCCAGCCGATGCCGATCACCGATCGTGCGAGCATCTCTTTCGAGCGGCTGTCGATACGGATTTCACCCGACCGAATCGCTTCTGTGAGAAGCGACTTGATCTGGCGGAGTCTCGCGGCGAACATCCATCCGGGATTCGGGGTGTCCGGGGGCGACTGCCGCATCCAGGCGAGCTGAATGCGGAACTCGTCACCGAACCGATCGAGGACGTTCGTGTTGACCCAACTCAGGGCGTCCAACTTCTCGATCACCGACGAGTCCGACCGCAGAACCTCCGTCCAGCCGGCCGCGATCTTCTCGCCGAACGACTGCATGATCGACACCAGCAGTTGGTCTTTCGAGCCGATCAGCCGATACACGGTGCCGGTGCCCAGACCGGTCGCGGCGGCGATGTCGCGGATGGTGGTGTTCTCGTACCCGCGCCGGCCGAATTCACTACGGGCGACGGCACGGACGCGCGCTGCCTTGTCGTCTGCCCGGGCGTCGTCGCGCCACGTGCCGATCACCTGTTCGGCCGCCGTGAAAGCCGCCGAACTGTCGAGTTCAGCGTCGGTGGGCGCCCCAGTGGCCAGGCCTTCGAGCAGGATCCGGCACATGAGGATCGCGACCTTGTCGGTTGCGGCGTTGTGGCGCATGACGTCCAGGCCCACCTGCAGCATGGTCTGGCACACCCGGTCGGCGAGCAGCGGGAGATCGACATCGGCGCGCAGGTATCCATCCCATCTCGCCGCCCGCAAGGTCTGCAGCATCGCATCCATCACCGCTGTCGGCCGGCGCTGTGTCAGCTCGGTGAGCTCCGGGTGCGTGCTCGCGCTCTCGTAGAACGAGAGCTGCAAGGCCGCACGGTGCGCGACGGCACACCGTGCGATGCCGACGCCGAGATCGGTGATCCTGTCGAAGGCCGACCTCGACCGTGTGTCGTCGAGTCGCTCCAGCGCCTGCTCGGCGATGCGGTCGAGGTCGGCGTGGTAGTCACGCAGCAGCTCGACCAGGATCGCTTCTTTGGACTCGAAGTGGTGGTACAGGCTTCCGGGGAGAATGCCCGCGGCATCGGCGATCTCACCCAGCGAGGTGCGCAGGCCGGATGTGGCGATCAACGAAGCCGCGGTCTGGAGGATCTCGGTGCGCCGCGAGCCGCCGTCGACGGCGCGGCCGGCACGCGCCACCTGCGGACGCCCCACGACACCTCCAAGATGACCGCTGGGTCGCGGCCACGGTGACCCAATGTTTGCTCCACGCTATCAGACGACTGTCGTCTTCCGTCTCTGACGATCGCGGGAAACCGCCGGTCGAAGGCCTGCAGCTTCGACAAACTCAGGTGGGGAGTCCCTTCGCCAGGTCGAGCACGGTCACGGTGTCGGTGCCCGTCTTCTTGAGGCGTTCCGAGGAGCGGAATCCGAGATCGACGTCCGTCGCCTGGGCGCGCAACGCACCCACGGTCAACTGGTCCTTCGGCAGATGCCTGAACATGTCGAAGTCGTACAGCCGCAACGCATTCTCGTGGGTGATCCTGTTCACGTCGGCATCGCTGACGCCGTCCAGGTACAGGGCCAGGGACTCCGGTGCCACCGGCCAGGTGGAATCCGAATGCGGGTAGTCGCATTCCCACGTCACCATGTCGAGGTTGAGCTTGTCGCGACTCTGCACCCCGAAGTCGTCGTCGATGAAGCACAGCGCGATGCGGTCGAGGAACACTTCGCTCGGCAGCCTGTCCCCGAAATTCTGATGGGTCCAGGCTCGGTGCATCGTGTAGACGCGGTCGATCCGTTCGAGGAAGTAGGGCACCCAGCCGATTCCGCCCTCCGACAGCGCGAACGTCAGGTCTGGGAACCTCCGAAGGGTCGGCGACCAGATGAGGTCCGCGGCCGCCTGCACGATGCTCATCGGTTGCAGCGTCATCATCGTGTCGACGGGCGCGTCGACGGAGGTGATGACGACGCTCGACGACGATCCGATGTGCAGGTTCACGATCGTGTTCGTGTCGCTGCACGCCTGCCAGAACGGATCCCAGTGGGGGTCGTGCAGCGACGGATAGTCGAGCTTCGTGGGATTCTCCGAGAACGTGACCGCGTGGCATCCCTTCTTGGCGGTGCGCACCACCTCGTCGGCCATCAACTGCGGATCCCAGATCGGCGGCAGCGACTGTGGGATCATCCTGCCGGGGTAGGTGCCACACCATTCGTCGATGTGCCAGTCGTTGTAGGCGCGAAGCACCGCCAGGCCCAGGTCCTTGTCCCGGGCCCGGGCGAAGTACTGACCGCAGAACTGCGGATACGAGGGGAAGTTCAGCGACGCGGCAACGCCGTTGGCGTTCATGTCGCGGATTCGTTCGTGAATGTTGTAGCAGCCCTCGCGGATCTCGCTCAGCTTCGTCGGTTCGGCGCCGTACTCGTCGGGCGGCCGGCCGGCGACGGCGTTGAGACCGACGTTGGTGGCCTCCTGCCCCTCGAAGACCCACGCGTCGGTACCGTCGGCACGCTGAATCAGTTTGGGCACATCGTCTTTGTATCGGTCGGGTATGTGTCCCTCGAACATGTCGGGTGGCTCCACCAGATGGTCGTCCACCGAGACGAGTACGAAGTCGTTCATGTCCATCGTGCGCTCCTCGCGGGTCGCGTGATTTCCCTCTACAGGGCGGATATCGGATCCACGGCGAAGAGAAGTCGCCGCGGCGGCGCCGGTGTTCTCGGGCGACCGTCCCTCTGCCGACGATAGTGCGGACCGAATATTTGGTCAATACGCGTGCGTCGATGCAGCCGCGGTGGATGCGGTGGCCCGGGGTGGTCGGGACGCGGTCACGAACGACGGACTGCGATGCCTCGTAACACGGTGTCGCGCGCGAGGATCAACGCGTTGCGCGTACCGATCTCGGCGAGGATGTTCTCGGGAATCCATTGTTCGCCGATGATGCAGCGGGTCAGCATGTCGGCGTCCGCGCTGTCGATGTGTATCTCGCCGGCGCGAATGCCCTCGGACAGCAGGGCCTTCATCTGGCGGATGCGGGTGGTGAACGACCAGGCGGGATTCGCCGAGTCCGGCGGTGATTGGCGCAGCCACGCGAGTTGGATCCGGAACTCGTCGGGAAACTGGTCGAGCGCATTGATGTTCAGCCAGCTGAGGGCATCGAGCTTCTCGACGGTCGTGGACTTCGACCGGACGATGTCCGCCCAGGCACCGCCCACCTTGCGACCGAACTCCAGCATTATCGACATCAGCAGCTCGTCCTTGGAGCCGATGATCCGGTAGACGGTCCCGGTGCCCAGACCCGCCGCGGACGCGATGTCGCGGATCGTCGTCATCTCATAACCGCGACGGCCGAACTCCGTGCGGGCCACGGCGCGCACGTGCGCAGCCTTGAGGTCGGTGTCGCCTTCGGTGTCGACCCAGCTCTCGATGATGTTGTCCGCGAGCACGAACGCATCCGATCGATCCAGGTCCGCGTCGGAGGGCGGCTCGGCGGCCAGGCCTTCCAACGCGATCCGGCATTTCAGCGTCGCGAGCTGATCGGTCGGTGCATTGTGCCGGATGACGTCGAGACCGACATGCAGCATGCTCTGGCACAGCCGGTCGGCCAGGGTGGGCAGGTCGACGTCGGCGCGGATGTCACCACTCCAGCGGCCGGCCCGCAGGGTCTGCAGCATCGCCGCCTGGATCTTCGTCGGCTGGCGGGCGGTCAGCTCGATGAGCTCGGGATCGCTGCTCGGTCCTTCGTAGAAGGACATCTGCAGCGCGGCGCGATGCTCGACCGCACAGCGGGCGATCGCACATCCCAGAGCGGTGATCCGTTCGGACACCGTTCCCGGCTCGGCCTCGTCGAGTTGTTCGAGCGCGACGTCGCCGATGCGGTCCAGGTCGGCGTGGTAGAGCCTGATCAGCTCGACGAGTATGGCTTCCTTGGACTCGAAGTGGTGGTACAGGCTGCCGGGAAGGATGCCCGCCGCGTCCGCGATCTGCTGGAGTGAGCTGCGCAGGCCTGTCGTGGCGATGACGGTGTTCGCCGTCTTGAGGATCTCGGTGCGCCGCGTCGCATCGGTCGACGATGTCTCCGAGACGGCGGAGAGTTTCGCCGAGCCGCGTGTCGACCCGGCGCGACGGCCGCGTGTGGAGTGACGCCCGGCGGCGTCGGCGCCCGCCATCGCTAGCGTCCGCTGCCCGAAGATTGCTGCACGGTGCTCGATCCTACCGATCGCGTGCCGTGGCCTCGGGGAACGCGACGTCGGCGCCGTCGGGCATCGCGCTGATCCCGCGCCGGTCGCACACCTGCAGCACTTCGTCGACGATCGACTCCGGCACGATGAACGACTCGGTGGACGAGATGTCCTCCAGCTGCGTCTCGATGTCCTCGGCCGCGGGATCGGTGTCCGGGTCCGCCAGCCAGCCGTCGCCGAGTGCGACGAAGACCCGTGCGTAACGTCCCGCGCACGCCGAGTAGCTGCGGTGGGTGATCGTGCAGTTGCGGCTGGCGAGGAAGGTCACCAGAGGGACGACGAGCTCGGGCCGGATCGCCCGCATGAACCCGGACTCGGTGAGGAACTTCTCGTCGCCGACCGTCTCGGTGACCATCCGCGAGAAGCCGGTCGGCAGGACGGTATTGGAGGTGATGCCGTGGGCGGCGCCCTCGATGGCGATCACGTTCGACAGCCCGACGAGTCCGGTCTTGCCCGCCGCGTAGTGGGCTTCCATCGGTTGCCCGAAGTTGCCGGCGGACGAGGAGATGAACACGAACCGGCCGTACCGCTGTTCCATCATCACCGTGTACGCGGCCTGGCTCAGGTAGAAGCCGCCGTCGAGATGGACCCGCAGCATGCGTCGCCAGTCGTCGGCCGAGAGGTGTTCGAAGGGAATGCTGTTGAAGATGCCCGCGTTGCTGACCACGGCGTCGAGACGCCCGAAATGCTCGACTGCGGTGTCGATGATCGCCCGTCCGCCCTCGGGGCTGTCCACGGAGTCGTGGGATGCGACGGCCCGGCCGCCGGCCTTCGCGATCTCCTCGACCACCTGGTCGGCGACGGCGGAGTCCGACCCGTCACCGTGCATCGTGCCGCCGAGGTCGTTGACCACGACCGATGCCCCCCGGCGTGCCAGGTCGAGCGCATAGAGCCGGCCCAGTCCGCGCCCTGCGCCCGTGACCACGGCGACCTGCCCGGTGAAATCGATCATGCCCTACCCCTTGCCAGTTCGCGTCCCACCTGCTCGAGGTAGCCGCCCGGGCTGCCCAGGAACCTGCTGAAGCTCAGCAGGCGTTTGAGGTACAGGTGGGTGTCGTGTTCCCACGTGAACCCGATTCCGCCGCAGACCTGGATCGCCAGGTCGCCGACGGCGGCCAGCTGTCCCGCGAATGCCTTGACCCGCAGTGCGGCGCGGCGCCGTTCCCCGGGGCCGGCATGGTCCGCCGCCCAGAGCGCGTACATCAGTCCGCTGCGTGCCAGCTCCACGGTCTCGTGCATGTCGACACACAGATGCGCCACCGCTTGGAAACTGCCGATCGCAGCGCCGAACTGGCGACGCACCTTGGCGTGCTCGACGGTCATCTGCAGGACCTGCCGGGCCGCACCGAGTGCGTCGGCGGCCCGCGCGATGATGATGTCGTCGACAAGGGCCTCCGCCGCGGAGTTCACGCTGTCGGACTCGGCGACGACGTGGGCGGCCGCACGGGTGAAGACGACCCGGAAGTTCTTGCGGGTCGGATCGACATCCGGGATCGCCTCGACGTCGACGCCGGGCGAGTTCAGTTCCACTGCAAACAGTTTCGCGTGTGGTCCGAATCCGGCCACCAGCAGGACGTGGGCGGCGGCCGCGTCGGGAACAGGGGCGATCTCGCCACGAAGGATCGCACCATCGGCATGGAGGTCCGCGGCGAGCGCCGCATCGCCTGGTGGCGCAACCGCGACCGTGGCGATCACGGAGCCGTCGGCGACGGCGGCGAAGAGCTCGCACGTACGCGTGCCGTCGGCGCCGAAGTGGGCCAGTGCCCGCGGCGCGGCCACCGCACTGGACAACCAGGGTCCCGGATGCAGGGCCGCCCCCAGCTCCTCGCTCACGATCCCGGCCTCGGTCATCGACATGCCGTCGCCGCCGCGATCGGCGGGAACCAGGAGCGACGTCGTGCCGAGGTCGACCAGACCCCGCCACACAGCGTCGGTGGTGCCGGTCGGATCGTCGAGCATCGCCCGGACGTGGCCCGAGACGCTCGCCTTCTCGGACAGGTAGCGGCGCACCGTATCGCGCAGTGCCACCTGCTCGTCGGTGTATTCGAGGTTCATGAGCGGGGCAGTCCCAACACGCGTTGCGCGGTGATGTTCTTGTTGATCTGAGTGGTGCCCCCGGCGATGGTCAACGCGCGCGACGTCAGCCGGAACTGGTCCCACCGTCCGTCGGCCGCGTTCGGTTCGAGGGTGTCGAACGCCAGCGCGGCCATGTCCTGGCCGATCTCACCCCAGACGGATTTGGCCAGACTCGCGGTGGCGAAGCCGTCGCCTCCGTGCATGCCCGCTGAGACCGAGCGCTGGCACAGCACTTCCAAGTTCTTGATGCGGACGTCGAGTTCACCGAGACGGCGCAGCGTCGCGGGATCGTCGAGCAGCGATCTGCCGTGCTGGTCGCGGTGACCGAGGTCGGCGACGAGGTCGTGCAGACGCACCTGCATCTCCGCGTAGAGGCGTGCCGCCGCTGCGCGCTCGAAACTCAGCGTGGTCGTGGCGACCTGCCACCCCTTGTTCAGCGGCCCGAGCAGCGCCTCGGCAGGGACCCGGACGTCGTTGAAGAAGACTTCGGCGAAGTCGCTGTCGCCGTTGAGCGTGATCAGCGGTCGGGCCTCGACACCCGGGGATGACATGTCCACGATCAGACACGAGATCCCCTTGTGCTTCGGTGCTTCCCGATCGGTGCGCACGTAGAGCTGACACCAATTCGCCCGGTGTCCGAGTGAGGTCCAGATCTTCTGGCCCGTCACGACGAAATCGTCGCCGTCGCGGACGGCTGCGGTGCGCAGCGACGCGAGATCCGATCCGGCTTCCGGTTCCGACATGCCCTGGCACCAGATGTCGTCGGCCCTCAGCATGCGGGGGAGCAGCGCGCGCTTCTGCGCTTCGGTGCCGTACTGCATGATCGCCGGCGCGATGTTGTTGATCCCGATGGTGTTGAGGGGCAGCGGAACTCGCGCGCGGGTGATCTCCTCGGCGTAAACCAGCTGTTCGATCGGCGATGCGCCACGGCCGCCGTACTCGCTGGGCCAGGACACCGCGGCCCAGCCGGCGTCGGCGACCGTGGCGTTCCATGCTCGTAAGGTCTCGAACGCGGCATCGTCGGCGCCGCGCCGGTCGTTGCTGTCGATTACGGCTCGGGTCAGGTGCGCTGACAGCCATGCGCGCAGTTCTGTGCGGAACTGCTCCGCCTCTTCCGGGTACGAGAAATCCACGTCTCTTCGGCGACCTCTTGGTTGATTGACTCCAGTCGGCCGGAACTCTACGGTGGAACAGATATTTGGTCAATGGCGATCAACGGGTAGGGAGCCGAGTGTCCGACGAGCGAGACGAGGACCGACATCCCGGCTTGGCGATGCTGGCCTCTGCGCTGGCCGGCCGGCCGGTGGCGGTGGCACCCGCCGGAGCCGGCGAGCCGCCGTGGACCGACGGCCAGACCGTCTTCGTCGATACCTCGGCGAGCGCGCGCGAACGTCTCGAATCGGTGGCCGTTCAGGCGTCACTGATCGCCGCGGGAAGCCTCGCCCCCGAGATCGTGGGCGACCTGGTGCGGCACTCCCGGCTGACGAAGCGCTATCTCGCGGTCGAGGGGCATCGCGCGCTCATCGCGATCGAATCCCTGCTGCCGGGTGTGCTCGGCGGGCTCGCCGATCGCCGCACGGGAAGCCGGAGTGATTCGGCGGCAACCTCTCTGGCAATCGCGGCGGGCAAGGAGACGCTGGCCGATCCGCCCGTCGTGTTCGGGGTCATCCGGCCGAAGAAGGTGCTGGCCGCCGTCGGCCGCTCCGCCCAGCAGGCGGACCAGGAAACGCCGGGACACGTCCCGCGGCGCCGGGACGACAAGCAGGCACTCGAGGAACTCGACGACGGCGAGGTGGACGACACCGACGATCCCGACCTGTTCTCCAGCCCGGTCGGTGGCGGCGGCTTCCTCGGGAAGTGGCTGAAGAAGATGTTGTCGTCGGCGCGCAAGACAGGCAGCGGTGGGGGACCGCCGGGCGCCGACTCGCCCACGCATCGCATCAACTCGGCCACCCGCGGGGTCAACGCGGTGTCGTCGTTGGCGTCGGCGTCGTCCGAGGAGGGCGCCGACATCGCGGCCCACGGCTTCACCTATCCCGAGTGGGACGTCGCGCGTAAGCGCTACCGGCCCGAATGGTGCACAGTGCGCGAGGTCGAACCGCGGGTGAAAGCGTCCGCGCCGCAGGGCATCGACAGTGCGATCGGAGTACGCCGGCCGCTGGCCCGGCTCGGGATGGGGTTGCACCGCCGCCATCGGCAGTCCCAGGGTGACGATATCGACGTCGACGCCGCCGTCGAGGCGAGGGTGGAGTCGAGGGCGGGTTCCACGCCCGACGAGTCCGTCTATCTCGACAGCCTGCGCCGGCGGCGCGACCTGTCGGTGCTGTTGTTGCTCGACATCTCGGGTTCCACGGCCGAGCCGGGGTCCGCCGGCCGCACGGTGCACCAGCAGCAGAGGGAGGCGGTCGCCAATCTCGCCGTCGCGCTGCACGACTTGGGCGACCGGGTCGCGCTGTATGCGTACTTCTCCCAGGGTCGCAAGGATGTGACGATGGTGCCGGTCAAGCGGTTCCATGACCACCTCGATGCCCGGGTGAGCAGGCGGCTGAACAGTCTCGAGCCCGGCGCGTACTCGCGGCTCGGTGCCGCGATCCGCCATGGGTCGGCAGTCCTCGCAACCCGTGGCGGCACCTCGCGGAGGCTTCTGGTGGTGCTGTCCGACGGACTGGCCTACGACCACGGCTATGAGCGCGCCTATGGCGCCGCCGACGCTCGCCGCGCCTTGACCGAAGCGCGCCGCCGCGGGACGGGTTGTGTGTGCTTGACCGTGGGCGCGAGCACCGATGTCGCGTCCCTTCGCGCTGTGTTCGGCAGCGCGGCGCACGCGACCGTCGGGCGCCCGGACCAGCTGCCCGGCGTGATCGGTCCACTCTTTCGATCCGCGCTGCGTGCCGCGGAGGTCCGACGACGCGTGGCATGACGGTATTGAAAACAAATATCTGTTCCGTTTAGGCTCGAGTTCGCCGCTCAGGCGCCGCGAGAATGCGGGAAGGGAAGGGAAGCGATGGCCAGCGAATCGGGGTCGGCATCAGGGTTTGCAGCCGGGCTCGCGTCACAGAACGGCGCGCAAGCGCGGGCCGACGCGTCGCGTCCCTACTACGCGCCGGTGGGCAATGAGGAGTCCGTCTTCAAGGCGGCCTACCGCCAGGGCTTGTCGATAGTCCTCAAGGGTCCGACCGGCTGCGGCAAGACGCGCTTCGTGGAGGCGATGGCGCACGACCTCGGCAGGCCGCTGATCACCGTCGCCTGCCATGACGACCTCACCACCGCCGATCTCGTCGGCCGGTACCTGCTGCGGGGCGACGAGACGGTCTGGGTGGACGGACCGCTGACCCGCGCCGTGCGCGAAGGTGCGATCTGTTACCTCGACGAGGTCGTCGAAGCCCGGCAGGACACCACCGTGGTCCTGCATCCGCTCGCGGACTACCGTCGCCAGTTGCCGATCGAGCGCCTCGGCGTGACGCTCGATGCAGCGCCGGGATTCGGCTTGGTGGTGTCCTACAACCCGGGTTATCAGAGCGTGTTGAAGGACCTCAAGGACTCCACCCGGCAGCGGATGGTCGCGATCGAATTCGGTTTTCCGGCAGCAGATCTCGAGGAGTCGATCGTCGCGCACGAAGCCGGCGTCGACACCGCGACGGCGGCTGCGCTGGTGCGCTTCGGTCAGGCGATACGCCGGCTGGAGACCGGGGGGCTGCGCGAGGTCGCGTCCACCCGCGTCCTCATTGCGGCCGGTCTGCTGACCGCCGAGGGGCTCAGCCTGGGCGAGGCGGCCAGGGCGGCGGTGGCCGGTCCGCTCACCGATGACGCCTCGGTCAGCCGGGGTCTGGTCGAGATGATCGACGTCTACCTCGATCAGCAGGCGCGGCCGGGTGATTGACGCTGTGCGGCGCCACGGCTAGGGTCTGAACAAATATTAGGTTTGGGCCTTGACCCCGACCGACCGCACGTCTGCCGAGGAGGTCAGATGTCCTACGAGAGCACTGCGGAGCCCATCAAAGTCGGCTATCTGATGGACTTCACGTTGCCGCCCGGGTTTCCGGAGGAGCTGTTCGCCTCCTTCACGCAGACGTTCGACCTCGTGTTCTCCGAGGCGGTTGAGCAGGGGTTGATGGACCGCCCGGTGCAGATGATCTACCGCGAGGTCGAGGGCCTGCCGAAGGGGTCGGTCAAGGCGGTCATCGACGCCTACGCCGAGCTCGTCGACGAAGGCTGCCTCGTCGTCTTCGGGCCGAACATCACCGACAACTGCGTACCGCTGCGCGAGGCGATCGAGGAGCGATTCAAGGTGCCCGCGATCAGTGTCACCGGCACCGATGACTGGCTCGGTGAATGGACGTTCGCCTTTCCCCAGGGATCGATGACCGACGAGCCGATCTTCCTGGCGGATCTCATCGCCAAGCGTGGACTCACCGAGATCGGCGTGCTGGTCGAGCAGAACCTCATCGGCGAGAGTTATCTGAAGAACCTGCGAAGTGCGTGCCGCCGCAAGGGACTTCGAATCGTGGCCGAAGCTCCGGTCGCCCAGACGGCCCAAGACATCGGCGCGGCCGTGCAGACCCTGCACGAGGCGAAATCCGAGGCGATCGTGCACCTCGGTTTCGGGTTCGGCATCGTGTTCATCAATCCTGCACTCGAGAGCCTGAGCTGGGATCCTCCGCGATTCACCACCACCGCGTTTCAGAATGCGTGGGTCAACCCGATCATGTGGAATGCGTTCATGGGCTGGGTCGGCGTCGATCAGTACGACGAGGGCAACCCGATCGGGCAGAGCTTCCTGGACCAGTACGCCGAGAAGTACAACGGCAGCCGTCCCGAATACTGCGTCACGGTGGTCAACCGCGACGTCGCCGCCACCCTCGTGCGGGCCTTCACCGACGCTCATCCGCTCAGCCCGCGCGGAGTCAAGGAGGCATTGGAGCGGGTGAAGATGCTGCCCGCCGCCTCGGGTGCCCCGGGAACCCGGGTGTCCCTGGGCAAGTGGACCCGCCGGGCCTGGATGGGCTCGGGCTATCTGGTGGCACGCACGCTAGACGCCGACGGCGTCAACTCACACCTGGTCGACCGATTCGGGGAGGATTGACGTGACCACGCAGGAGTCCAAATCGCTTGACGAGAAGCAGGATTCACCGACTCGTAAGGGCCCCAACTGGGGGCGGGTGATCTCCCTGCTGGCATGGCTGGGTTTCCTCGGCCTGTTCGCCGCCGTCGGGCGGACGGACGTCGACCCGCGCGTGGCGAACCCGAACGTCGAGGGACGGCCCCGTCCGGTCGGGTTCCTCACGGCATTCGATCACTGGCAGATCATTCCGCAAGTCGGTGCCGGGATCATGGTCCTGGTACTGACCGTCGTCTTCATCCGCGGCTGGCGGCGCAACCCCGGCAGCCCGGTCCTGCTGATGGTGCTGGTGACCACGCTGATCGTCTGGCAGGACCCGATCATGAACTGGTCGCCGTATGCGGTCTACAACCCGATCCTGCTGCACTGGCCGGAGAGCTGGCCGCTGATCATGATGTCGCCGACCGTCGAACCGTTCATCGTGTTCGGCTACGTGACTTTCTACTTCGGCCCGTACTTCCCGGCGATCTGGATTCTGCGCAAGCTGCAGGCCAAGCGCGGACCCG
Source organism: Mycolicibacterium chubuense NBB4 (assembly GCF_000266905.1). The sequence continues at coordinate 2,014,216 of NC_018027.1, forward strand.
AGAGTTTCGTCAGCAGGCATCCGCTGCTCAGTCTGGGCGCACTGGTGCTGGTGATCGGATTCGTCTTCGACGCCATGCTGGAAGTCAGCCTGGTGCGCACGGGGCTCTACATCTACTCGCAGGCGATTCCGTTCGGGACGATCTTCGCCGGCTCCACCTTCCAGTTCCCGTTGCTCTGGGAGTCGCTGTCGGTGACGTTCGTGATGATCCCGGCGGCCATCCTCGTCTACCGCGACGACACCGGGAAGTCGGTGGCGGAAAAGCTCGCCGCCAAGGCCAAACTGTTCCCGACGAGGCCGGTGCTCGGCACGTTCCTGGTGATGTTCGTGATCGTCAACCTGTCGTACTTCGTCTACGGCGGGTGGTTCTGGGCCATCAAGGCCAGCGGTCAGGCCACCTCGGTCGCCTGCCCGTGGCCGTATCCCGAGGCCAAGGTCTTCGACCCGCAAGGTTATTACGAGAAGGCGGGCGCCGAGGGACCGTTCTCGGTGGGCAAGTGGTCGACCTGGCAATACGCGTTGCCCGACGGCCGCCCCGACGTCCAACCGCCGCCGCCGGGCGAGGGGGCGTGCGCGCCGGAGAACACCCGACCATGACCGAGCCCAGGACCGTGCTCATCACCGGCGCTTCCCGCGGGCTCGGGTTCGCCTCGACCGTGCGTCTGTATCGCGAGGGGTGGCGCGTGGTCGCGGCGATGCGTACACCGGATCACGCGATGCCGGTGCTGCGGGAGGCGACCGGAGCCGGCGAGCACGACGACAGGCTGATCAGTGTGCAGCTCGATCTCACCGACGCCGCCTCGATCGCGGCGGCGGCCAAGTCGGTCCTGGAGACGGTCGGTGCACCGTACGGCGTCGTCCACAACGCCGGGATCTCCGCCGCAGGGGTGGTGGAGGAGGCGGAGATCAGCCTGTGGCAGCGGATGTTCGCCACCCACGTGATGGGCCCCGTGGCGCTGACGAAGGCGCTGCTGCCGTCGATGCGCCAGGCGGGTCGCGGGCGGATCGTGTTGGTGTCCAGTGCCGGCGGTGTGCGCGGTCAGCCGGCGATCGCACCGTACTCGGCGGCCAAGGGTGCGCTGGAGCGCTGGGGTGAGTCGATGGCGGGCGAGATCGCGCCCTTCGGGCTCGGGGTCACGGTTTTGGTGACGGGCACCTACGACACCGACATCATCACGGATGCCGGCACCACCGACGATCGGGACTTCACCGGTCCCTACGCCCGGATTCACAACACGATGGACACCCGTGGCCGGTTCGCGATGCGCCTGGCACGGCCTCCAGAGCGATTCACCGACGGGTTGCTCAAGGCATTGGAGGACACAGCGTCCTTCCGCCGCCGCGGGGTGGGGCCTGACGCATCGATGTTGTTGGTCTCGAACAGGATGCTCCCCGCCGCTGCGATGCACCACGTGTCGCGGGTGGTCATGGGGATTCCGAGGCACGGGGCGATGCGGGATGGTGCCTGGCCCTTGACCACTCCTCAGCGCGCCATGGTGGCTGCGGCGAAGGTGGTTCCGCAGCCGGTCCTGATGCGGCTGGCGACGCTGGCGACGCGGTTCTCGCGCTCGAGTCAGTCCGAACGGCAAGGAGAAGACGATGACTGAACCGCCGAACGTGTCCTTCGAGTCCCGAATGTTGGTCGACGGCAAGCTCGTCGACGGCGAAGCGGGCTCGTTCGCCAACATCAACCCGGCGAACGAAGAGGTTCTCGGCGAGGTCGCCGACGCGTCGAAGGCCGACATGAACCGAGCCATCGACGCCGCCCGTCGCGCGTTCGACGAGACCGACTGGTCGACCAACCGCTTACTCCGCAAGCGCTGCCTCGAACAACTGCACGAGGCCATCGCGAGTGAATTGGAGGAGCTGCGGGAGGAACTGATCCGCGAGGTCGGTGCGCCGCGCGCGGTCACGCACGGCCCCCAGCTCGACGCGCCGTTCGCCGACGGTCTCCGGTATCCGGCCCGGTTGATCGACACCTTCCCGTGGGAAACCGATCTGGGCGACGCGGTCGTCTCGGTCACCGGCGTCAACACGACCAGGAAGGTGTGGCACGAGCCGGTCGGTGTGGTCGGCGCCATCACTCCCTGGAACTTCCCGTTCGAAGTCACCATCAACAAGCTCGGACAGGCGCTGGCGACGGGAAACACGGTGGTGCTCAAACCCGCCCCCGATACGCCGTTCAACGCCACGAGAATCGGTCGGCTGATCGCCGAGCGGACCGACATCCCGGCCGGTGTGGTCAATGTCGTCACCGCCTCGGATCATCTCGTCGGCGAGGAGCTCACGTTGTCGCCGAAGGTGGACATGATCTCGTTCACCGGCTCCACGACGGTGGGCACGCGGATCATGGAGAAGGGCGCCGCGACGATGAAGCGGCTGTTCCTCGAGCTCGGCGGCAAGTCGGCGACGATCGTGCTGGAGGACGCCGATTTCTCGACCGCCTGCCTGATCGGCATCGGACCGCTCATGCACGCCGGCCAGGGCTGCGCCGCGCCGACCCGGATGCTGCTGCCGCGCCCGCGCTACGAGGAGGGCGTGGCGATCCTGAAGGGCCTCTACGAGAACATCCCCGCCGGTGACCCGCAGGATCCCGGAACCATCTGCGGTCCGGTCATCTCGGCCAAGCAGCAGTCACGCATTCTCGGCTACATCAACAAGGGAGTGGATGAGGGCGCGACACTCCTCGTCGGCAGCACCGAGGCGCCGAAGCAGTTCGACAAGGGGTTCTGGGTGAACCCCACGCTGTTCACCGACGTCGACAACTCGATGACCATCGCGCAGGAGGAGATCTTCGGACCCGTCCTCGTCGTGATCCCCTACGAGGACGAAGACGACGCGATCCGCATCGCCAACGACAGCGTGTACGGGTTGGCAGGCAATGTCATGTCCAGTTCGCTGGAGAGTTCACTGCGGGTCGCCCGTCGGCTGCGCGCGGGGTTCATCGGCCTCAACGGCACCGCCGGCTACGGCGCAGACACCCCGTTCGGGGGTTACAAGCACAGCGGCGTCGGACGGCAGAACGGACTCGCGGGATTCAGTCAGTACACCGAGATCAAGTCCGTCGCCTTTCCAGCCGATTAGTTCTGCACCCCAAGGAGGAAGCTTTTGTCTCAGTTATTTGATGACCTCGATGACTTCGGGTCCTTCGACGACGCGATCTCGGGCGATGTGCGCGACCCGTACACCGAGCTGGCCCGCCTGCGTCGCGAGGAACCGGTGCAGCGCCTGGAGACGTCCGGGGCGCTGCCCCACGAAGAATCGCTGCCGATGTTCATCGTCTACCGGCACGAGGAGATCCAGCAGATGCTGCGCGACAACGAGACCTTCTCGTCGGCCAGCGTCATCGCCGCCTTCGGTCCCGTCCTGGGCGAGAGGGTGATGCTCGGCATGGACGAGCCTGTGCACGGCCGCCTGCGGGCGCTCGTGCAGAAAGCGTTCACGCAGAAGGCGCTGGCACGATGGGAAGACGAACTCGTCGGCCGGGTGGCCAACAACCTGATCGACAAATTCGCTGCCAACGGGAAAGCGGACCTGGTCAAGGAGTTCACCTTCGACTACCCGAGTCAGATCATCGCCCGGTTGCTGGGACTGCCGGAGCAGGACTACCCGCAGTTCCAGCGGTGGTCGATCTCCCTGCTGAGCTGGCTGATGAATCCCGAACGCGGACTTGCCGCTTCGGCTGCCCTGTGTGAGTACTTCGCGCCGATCCTCGACGCGCGGCGCGCTGAACCCGAGGATGATCTGATCAGCGCGCTGGCGGCGGCCGAGATCGACGGAGCCAAGCTCACCGACGAGGAGATCTACTCCTTTCTGCGGCTGCTGCTGCCCGCAGGCGTCGAGACCACGTATCGGTCGCTGGGCAGCCTGCTGTTCGCGTTGCTCTCCAATCCCGCCCAGCTCGAAGCGATCAAGGCTGACCGGTCGCTGCTGCCGCAGGCGATCGAGGAGGCAGTCCGGTGGGAATCTCCTCTTCTCACCATCACGCGTGTCGCCACCCGCGACACCGAACTGGGCGGGGTGCAGATTCCGGCCGGGGCGACGGTGATGCCGATGCTGGGAGCTGCGAATCGCCAGGAGGACCGGTACGACGACCCGAACACGTTCGACATCTTCCGGCAGCCCAAGGCGAATCTCGGCTGGGGCCACGGCGTGCACGTCTGCCTCGGGATGCACCTCGCCCGCCTCGAGATGCGCACGGCCGTCAACCTTCTGCTCGACCGGCTGCCCAACCTGCGTCTGGACCCAGACGCTGACGACCCGCACATCCGCGGTCAGGTATTCCGGTCCCCGACGTCATTGCCGGTGCTGTTCGACTCGACGAGGAGCAGGTGAGTGAGCGACCACATCGACTACGAGACTGTCGACTACTTCACCGACGAGTCACTGGTACCCGACCCCTACCCGTACTTCGACCATCTGCGCGCCAAATGCCCGGTCTCGCAGGCGACCCCGTTCGGTGTGCTGGCCGTCACCGGATATGACGAGGCCCTGTCGGTGTACAAGAACCCGGCCTTCTCGTCGTGTGTGTCGGTCGCCGGCCCGTTCTCCGGTATGCCCTTCGGTCCCGGGGACAGCGACGACGTCACCGAGTTGATCGAACGGCACCGCGCTGCGGTCCCGATGGCCGAGCACATCACCTCGCAGGACCCACCGGTGCACACCAGGACCCGGGGCCTGTTGAGCCGGCTGATCACACCGAAACGCCTCAAGGAGAACGAGGACTTCATGTGGCGGCTGGCCGATCGACAGCTCGACACGTTCCTCGCGCGCGGCGAGGCCGAGTTCCTCGCCGATTACGCAAAGCCGTTCTCGCTGTTGGTCATCGCGGATCTGCTCGGCGTGCCGCTCGAGGACCACGAGGAGTTCAAGGCGGCGTTCGCGCTCGAGACGGTCGGTGAGCTCGGCAAGGAGGCGCCCACGACACACAACCCGTTGGAGTGGCTGAACGACAAGTTCCACAGCTACATCGAGGACCGCAGACGCGAGCCTCGGGAGGACGTGCTGACCGAGCTGGCTCTGGCCAAACACGAGGACGGCTCCACCCCCGACATCGAAGACGTGATGAACCTGTCGACGTTTCTGTTCGCGGCCGGCACCGAGACGACGACGAAGCTGGTGAGCTCCGCGGTCCGGTTCATCGGCGACAACCCGGGCTTCGAGGCGATGCTGCGTGCGGACCGCAGCAAGATCCCGGCGTTCCTCGAAGAGACGCTGCGACTGGAGAGTCCGGTCAAGTCGCATTTCCGGATGGCACGCACCTCGACGAGGATCGGCGATGTCGCGGTGCCCGCCGGCACGACCGTCATGGTGCTGCCCGGCGCCTGCAACCGCGATGCGCGAAAGTTCGACGCCCCCGACGAGTTCCGGCCCGACCGGCCCAACGTGCGCGAGCAGATCGCCTTCATCCGCGGCATCCACTCATGCCCGGGAGCACCTCTGGCCCGCGCCGAGGGCCGGATCTCGTTGGAACGGATTCTCGATCGGATGCGCGACATCACGATCTCCGAGGAGCATCACGGCCCCGCCGGGAACCGCCGGTACGCCTACGAGCCGACGTTCATCATGCGCGGTCTCAGCGAACTGCACATCACGTTCGAACCCGTCGGCTGAGCCGAGAAGAGGAGCACCACATGACCGGAAAACTCGAGGGCAAGGTCGCGTTCATCACCGGGGCGGCGCGCGGGCAGGGCCGCGCCCATGCCATCGCGATGGCCAGAGAAGGCGCCGACATCATCGCCGTCGACATCTGCCGCGACATCCCGTCCAATCCCTATCCGTTGGCCACACCGGACGATCTCTCGGAGACCGAGCGCTCGGTCAAGGAGATCGGGCGCCGTGTCGTGGCGAGGATCGCCGACGTCCGCGAGCGCCACGAACTGCGTGACGCCGTCGAGGCCGGGATCGCCGACCTCGGGCGACTCGACATCGTGGTGGCCAACGCCGGCATCCTTCCCATGGCGATGGGCAATCCCGATCCCATGGGCTTCGTCGACGCCTCCGATGTCGACCTGCTCGGCGTGATGAACACCGTCGCGGTCACCATCCCGCATCTGCCCGACGGGGCGTCGATCATCGTCACCGGGTCGACGGCGGGGATGATCCGTGGCACCACGACCAGTCCCGACATGGGGCCCGGGGGAGCCGGTTACGGGTGGAGCAAGCGCATCGTCATGGAGTACGTCGACGAGATGTGTCTTCACCTGGCGCCGCGGATGATCCGCGTGAACGCCATCCATCCGACGAACTGCAACACCCACCTGCTGCAGAACGAGGGCATGTACGGGGTGTTCCGGCCGGACCTCAAGGCCGAGGGCAAGGTGCCCACGCGGGAGGACGCCGAGCCGCTGTTCAGTCTCTTCCAGGCGATGCCCATCCCGTACGTCGAACCCGAGGACATGGCCAACCTCGGGGTGTTTCTGGCCAGTGACGACAGCCGCTACATCACCGGACAACACATCCGCGTCGACGCGGGCTCGCTGCTCAAATGGCCCAACGGACCCGGGGGATAGGACCCGGTCAGTCGGGGCGATGCAGAAAGCCGTGCAGGGTCGCCTGCACGAGTTCGTCGACGATCGCCTCGCGCGGCGGCGGTGTGTTCCCGAAGAAGGTCGACCGCAGCGCCACCATGCCGACGATCATCGCCACCGTCGAATGTGCGGGCAAATCCGGCTGACTGGACTGTATCCCGCGGAGCTCGATGCCTTCGGCGCTGATCTGACCGAGGACCGTGAGCGCGCGGCGGATGTCGGCGATACCGGCGCTCTCGATCTCCTCCTCGGTGAGTGCGTCGGCGGCGACGAGCGTCAGGACGAGTCCCCGATGGTCGACCAGCACGTCGTAGAGGCGACCGACGAACTGGCGGGACAACTCCTCTTCGGACGTCTCCTCGGGCACGACGGATCGCCACGTGGCGCCGAAGTCGTCGACGAAGTCGGTGAAGGGCACGACGAGTGCTTCGCGGAAAAGGTCTGCCTTGGAGCCGAAGTGGCGGAACAACAGGTACTCGCTGACCCCTGCGGCTTCAGCGATCTCGCGGGTCGTGGTGCTGCGGTAGTCCCGGCTGCCAAAGCGCTCTCGCGCGGCATCGAGGAGGAGCCTGCGCACCTCTCCGCGAGGACGGCGGGCGGGCACGCGGGGAGCCTTCTTGGAAGCTCGCTGGGACACGGGTTTTCACGATAGTCGTCCTTGACCGCCACCTTTTAATAGTGTGCACTATTAAAAGTCTCGTGGGCCACGCGGAAGGGGTGCAGTGGGCGCCGTCATCATGCTCGGAACGCTGTTCGGGCTCATCGTCGTGATCGTCGGTGTGGTCGTGCTTCTCGATCCCGAGGCTCGCGGGCGGTGAGCACGCAGATGACGCCGGTGCTGTATGCAGGGCAGGCGTTCGCCTACATCGGGGGAATCGTGTTCCTCGCTGCCGGCGTGTATCTGAGCGTCCGCCGCGGACGCATCCATCCGCTGCTGCTGGTGTCGATCTCGGCGCTCTCGTTCTCCTGGATCGAAGCTCCCTACGACTGGGCGGTGTACGCGCAGTTCCCTCCGGCGCTGCCGAGGATGCCGTCGTGGTGGCCGCTGAACATGACGTGGGGTGGCGGTCTGCCGTCGGCGGTGCCCATCGGGTACATCGCGTACTTCGTGCTGCCTGCCGTCATCGGCGCCGCCCTCGGCAGGCAGCTGGTCCGACGGTTCGGCTGGCGTCGGCCGCAGACCCTGCTGGCCGTCGGTCTGGTCGTCGGATTCTGCTGGGCGCTGTTCTTCAACGCGTTCGTCGGCGCGCGACTCGGGGTCTTCTACTACGGCTACGTCATTCCCGGACTCGGCCTGTTCGAGGGAGGCAGGCACCAGTACCCCATCTACGACGCCATCGCGATGGGCGTGCAGATGATGGTGTTCACCTACCTGCTCGGGCGCACGGATGCTCAGGGGCGCAACGTGATCGAGGTGTGGTCGGACAACAGGTCGGGGAGCCGACTCGGCTCGGCGATCCTGTCGATAATCGCGGTCATCGTCGTCGGACACGTGGTCTACGGCGCAGTGTTCGCCCCCCACCTCGCGACGAAGCTGGGTGGCTACGTGACCGAGGGGCCGTCCGGGCAATTGTTCCCCGGTATCCCGAATCAGCCGAGATGACTCCTCACGGATTCGCGCGAAAGGCGTTCTCATCGTGATCACCGACCCGACCGCCGAGCTGTACTACGACCCGTTCGACCACGCGATCGACGACGATCCCTATCCCATCTGGAAGCGGATGCGCGCCGAGGCCCCGCTGTACCGCAACGACGAACACGGCTTCTACGCCCTGAGCCGCTACGACGACGTCGCCCGGGCGCTGCCCGACTGGCAGACGTACCGGTCGGGGCGCGGCACCACCGCCGACATCCTGTTCAGCGGCATCGAGGTGCCTCCGGGAATCCTGTTGTTCGAGGACCCTCCGCTGCACGATCTGCATCGGCGCCTGCTGTCGCGGGTGTTCACGCCGCGCCGGATGGTCGCGGTCGAGGACCTGGTGCGGCGATTCTGTTCCGACGCATTGGATCCGTTGCGGGACGCCGAGGGCTTCGACTTCGTCGCCGACCTGGGTGCTTTCATGCCGATGCGGACGATCGGCTATCTGTTGGGCATTCCCGAAGAAGGACAGCAGCAGATCCGGGACCTCAACGACACCCTGATCACGGTGAGTTCGGACCGGGGTGGTTCCGGCGACATCAGCCCGATGGTCTTCCAGCAATCCATCGCGATGTTCGCCGAATACATCGAGTGGCGCGCGTCGCACCCGTCCGACGACCTCATGACCGAGCTGCTCAACGCCGAGGTGGAGGAGCAGGACGGCACGCGGCGCCGTCTCGAGCGCGGCGAGGTGCTCGCCTACACCGCGATGATCGCCGGCGCCGGCAACGAGACCACCGCCCGGCTCATCGGATTCATGGGCCAGTTGCTCGGCGAACATCCCGACCAACGGCACGAACTCGTCGACGATCCGTCACTGATCCCCTCGGCGGTGGAGGAGACGCTGCGGTACGAGCCTCCGTCGCCGGTGCAGGCGCGCTATGTCGCCCGCGACGTCGAACTCCATGGCCACACCGTCGCCGAAGGCTCCTACATGCTGTTGCTCAACGGTTCGGCCAATCGCGACGAGTCCCGGTACACCGATCCGGACTCCTACGACATCCACCGCACGGGCGGGCACCTGAGTTTCGGTCAGGGACTGCACTTCTGCCTCGGCTCGGCGCTGGCGCGTCTGGAGGCGCGCGTCGCGTTCGAAGAAGTGCTCAGACGGTGGACCGACTGGCACGTCGACTACGACAACGCCCGCAGGGCGCATACCTCCAGTGTTCGCGGCTGGGCGCGGCTGCCGGTCACGATGGGCTAGTCGCGAGATGCCGTGCCGGTACCCGGACGTGGTCGACCGCGGATGAACGTTCGGAAACTCACCCTCTACCGGTGGATCCGGGATTAGACGTGAGACGGGCGTTCCTGCCGGACAGTGGCATCACCTCCGATTTCGCAAGGGCTCGCGCCGCTACATCGCGGCCGGTCAATGTGAGCTTCGCGTTGTCCTTGATCAGGTAGGTCGACATCTCTCCGACCCTGTCCAGCAGGTCGACGGTGAATCTGTCGAAGCTTGCGGTACCGACGGCGTCGGCCCGCTCAAGTGACGTCGCGTAGGCACCGGCTAGGCGCTTAACCAAGCGCCGTTCTCTTAGCCAGAAGATGACATGAATGGCGACCACCGAAAACAACCAGCCGAGCGTCAAGGACACGGCCGCGGCGGCTCCCTCCCAGAGTGGCGGATGTGTGCCGCGCACGATGGAGATGGTCACTGCCAGCGTGACGTAGAGCGCGCCGTAAACCGCCGACCATGCAATCGCCAGTCCCGCAGGGTCTTTCAGAGTCTTAGTGGAGTGGGCTTCCGAGCCAGCTCGACCGCCATAAGGTCGCAGCTTTCTTGTCTTTCGCCAACCTATGACGATGCCATGACCGATGATGATGACCATCGGCGCGGCGAACCAAACGACCGAGCCGTGCGGTATTTGAGCCAAGAAGCGTTCCACGCTGTCAGGCAGAATTCCCCTAATCGCGTTCGGCGGCGTCAATCCCAACAAAGCGATGACACCCCACACTGCTGGAAGAATCGCCACGATGCCCAAGGTCGAACGGCGCGCGTACATCAGCAAGTGTCGACCTCTGACTTCCCTCCACCACCGAGAAGCAGCGGTTATGACATCACCCGTAGCCGCGAGTGGGGATGACTTCGGTGAGTTGATATTGGCGACGACGACTGTGCCGGCGATGAGGATCAGGACGCACAGAGTACCGAACAGGCTTTCCTGCCAGGAGAAGGAGAAGATCTTGTCGGGTGCCGAGTCGGCCGAACTGTGGCTGCCGGCGGTGAGGCGGTGCAGTGCGAAAACCGCCAATGGAATCAGCAGACCCAACAGTGCGGCCGCGTGCACAACTGAACGCGAACGTGCGGCAGCGTACGCAAATAGCGTAATCAGCGAGCCGACGCCGATCGTCGGCACGAGGGTGCTGATGAATCCACTCAACGGAGCCAACAACGCGACGGCCACCAGGGCGACACCCAGAGCTAACGCGGAGGCGGCCAGCATTCGTGCGATGTTTCCCCGCTGCGTCAGACCGATGACGATCCAATACGGCACCCCGACGAATCCGCGGATGATTCGAGTGAGTGGTTGAGCGAAACTCAATCCCGAACTGGGCGAACTGATCACAGTGGTCGCAACGGCTGCCGCTGCCGTCGCGGTCCGAAGGGCCATGTCGCCGGGCAACTCCTCTTCCACCGCCTCCTGGCCGATCCCGGATTCGACAAAAATTTCGAGTATGTCGCGGTTGGCCGCCAGCCGATCGCCGCTGTGGAGGGTCGTCGCCGGCTTCGGATCCCGCCACCGCCTATACCGGGAGAGAAATGCTGCGGACCGCGATCCTGTTGCCCCCTCCTCGACATCGTCGTAGACCGCTTTTGCCAGCCAAGGCGCCTCCTCGGCGGCGACACTCATCTGGTAGCCATAGGCGACGAGACTGACCAGGTTCTCGAGCGGTTGATAGTCGTCATCCCGACTCAGGTTCGCTAATTCCTCTTCGGCGGCGGCTCGTAGCTTGGCGAGGTCGCGGTGCTTATCGAGGCCACGCGTGCTCTCGATGAACTGCCTGACATGCTCGTCATGCGTACCACCCTCGGTGTCCGCGTTCTGGGCGCCGAAGGTGGCGGTGCAGAGTCGGTAGATCAATTCCTCAGGGTCCGGATAGCGGACGATGAGCCCGCGAACGACGCGGGGCGTCAGCACCACCAGCAGAATGATTTTGATCGCGTCGAGACGCCCCCAGATCCAATCGTTGGCGCGCCAAGACCGCTTGAGAAACGCGCCGAATCGGTTCAACGACATGCCCGCAAGCTTGTCGTCAGACGTGAAGCCCGGCGCAAAATGCTGCTTGGCTTGCGCGCTGAGTTGTACCAGTTCGATTGGCGCAGAGGGTACGCGCTCGTCGCCGCCGCTATCTTGCTCGGTGACGAGGTAGCCGATCACTTCCACCATCATGAGTGCTTCCAGCAGCGCATCTTCGCTTCTAGCGGTTAGCAGGACCTTGCTGTTCGTCAGGGGTACCAGCGGAAGGTGTTGGCCGGAAAGTGATTGCACATGACGGATACTCCCGATCACTTCTAGAAGTGGCTGAATCACCTGCTCGCGGACGATCGAGTCGACGAGAGCCGCGCTGGTGCCGGGACCTGTCGTGCCCATGCGTGTGGCGTAACCGTGAAGGTTGTCAGTCAACCACTTCCGTGGCGGTCTCGTAACGTCGACGGTGGCCGACTCCTCTTCTTTCTCGCCGAGCGTTTCGAGAGCGACCCGGGCGTTCGATGCCTTCCGCCACGCGTCGCGCGTCTTGCTGAACAGCGTTTCGAGGGGGGCCGGTTGGCTTGCCGCTCGGGTCTCTGGCGCCTGCTCGGCGTGGAACCGACGTAGCAGTTCGGTGACAAACGTTGCGACGCCGACAGCCATATCGAGTCCCCACAGCCACGCGCCTCTAGAAAGGTTCTCAGTGCACGGCGGGTCATCTGGGACGAACGGTAGCCGTGATGTCCGACCAGTGTCCTTGGCGTAATCGTTGACGACGTCTTGGGCGATTCTTACCAACTCCGCAAGTGGCGTTGAGCACTTCTCGTGTATCTGGTGCGCCAGGACGTAGGCGCCTCGGCGTACCCGCATTGAATAGAACAGCCCCCACGACTTCGTCGGTTCCCCCGCGGGGGACTTCAAATAGTGGCGTAGCTCGGCGAGCGACTCGAAGTTCGACAGCGTGATGGACCGTCCGTCGCGCCATCGCAGCGCCTGTTCGTTGTGCCGTTCGATCTCTTCGACGTAGCTGAGTGAACCCATCGACGACGCAGCCCGCATCACTCCGGTCAGAGTGGCCAGCAGAGTAGGCGGATCATCATGCTCATCGCTCGTTTCGCGAACGGTGTCTGCGCGCACTGCATGCGGGTGGACTAGCAGGAGGGCTCTCCGGACCAACTGGTCACCGGCAACGCGATGTCGAATCGCCTCCAGAGCGGGCCGCGTGGGGGTGTTGGCGAGTACCCCACCGTCGACGGCGAACCGTGATACCGATTTCTTGGTGGTTTTCGCCCAATTGGCGTATTTGGCCATGTCCTGGTATCCCTGGGGATCCCTGATCGGGATGAAGCAGGCCTCGAAAGCCACTGGGAAGCTCGCCGATGCGCGGGTTGCAAGCGCCAACGCACGTACCGTCGTGCGCAAGCCCTCAAATCGCTTCTGCACCTCCGGGCCCGCTTCCGCCGTCTCGCCAGCCGAGTCCGAGAAAACATCAACCGGGGGCGGTGCATTGTCACGGAGGAGTGCGCGAATGGCGCTGTTCGAGGGATGCCCCTGGAACCGAAAGCTTCCAGCGTGGTGGGTCTGAACGATTCCTGTGCCGAGGTCGTCGGCGGTTCGGTCGGTGTATGGATTCATGAGGGTTGTCGTAATGGTCAGATCAACCGGCCGGTCCGATCGCTTGTAGTCCGACGTGAGTCCGCTGAATGCGGATTCCAGCTGTGGCAAGAAGTAGTCGTCGCCCGCTAGGATCGAGGCTTGAGTTTTGCGAAACGGTTGCCGTAAAAGCGATCCGATTTGCCCGTGGTCGATCCAGAGCCTCCTGAGGGAACTGAGATCCGTACGATTCGCGTTAGCTTGGGCAAGTGCGAGGGCAGCTGCATTGATCCCGCCGGCAGACGTCCCCGTCAACACGTCGATCACTGGAACCGGTGGATCACCCAAGAACCGCCACAGCTCACGGTAAGGCCCCTTCTCGTCGGTGAGTTGATTCAGCTCGTGAGCCACGCCGCCCATGTACACAGCGAGACTGACTCCGCCGTTCATCGTGACGGCAAGGCGAAGTTCTCTGCTGTCGACAGGATCCAGATTGCCTGTCGACTTGCCGGACTGTGACTCCATGGTCTACCCCCGTCAGAACAGCGGAATCGCTTCCATGCCTGGTGGTATGGTGGCACGTCGTTCGCTCGGCGCCAGGGACTTTGTGACAAGCTGCCGACCCCTATGTGCGCCGACGACTTCGTCGGCGCGCCTGACCCACGTCGATGTCTCCGCCGGGCATTTTGAAGGCATGCGACGGATTGTCGGAGCAATGGTGGTCGGCCTGTTGTTAATGGGTTTCACCGCGCCGCCCGCGCGTGCCGGGCTCGATCAGCGGATCGCGGCGGCCGACTCGTATCTGGCCGGACGGCCCGGAACCGTCGGATACGTGGTGCGGGACCGCATCACCGGGCGTGCCTACCGCAACGATGCCGCCGGGACGATGATCTGGACGGCGTCGACGATCAAACTGGCGATGGTCGTCGACCTACTGACCCGGGCCACCGCGGGCCTGATCACGTTGTCACCCGACGATCGGCAGGCGATGGTCGACATGCTGCACTCGTCGGACAACGACGCCGCCGACATGCTGTGGAGGAAGTTCGGCGGTCCGGACAACATGGCGTTCAACCGCGACTTCGCCGGCTACGGCATGACCAGCATTGCTCCGCAGAAGGGTTTCGGCGACACCTTTCCCTACTGGGGCTTTCAGAAGTCCACCACCGACGACCTCGACCGCCTGATGAACTACGTGCTGACCCGACTGCCGGCCGCCCAGACCGCGGCGATCGTGTCCGAGATGCAGCGCCCCGACGTCAACCAGCAGTGGGGTGTGTGGGGCGTGGGCCCGCAACTGGCTCCCGGCAACAAGAACGGTTGGTCGGAGGAAGAAGGCGGTTGGGTGGTCAACACCGTGGGTTTCGCCGGGCAGCGACAGCGCTACACGCTCGCGATCATGAACTCACTCGACGGCGAGGGCGACTTCGACGCCGGGCGCGAGACGACCACGCAACTCGCGCGGATCCTTCTCGCCGACGGGTGAGCTTGCCCTGCCTGACACACTGACGGGTGTGCGATCCACACCGAAATGCTGGCTCACCGACATGGACGGGGTCCTCGTCCGCGAAGAACACGCGCTTCCCGGCGCCGCGGAGTTCCTGCAGCGCCTGACCGAACTCGAGCGGCCCTTTCTCGTGCTCACCAACAACTCGATCTTCACCCCGCGCGACCTGGCCGCCCGGCTGTCGCGATCCGGGCTCACCGTCCCCGAGGAGTCGATCTGGACCTCGGCGCTGGCGACCGCGACCTTCCTGGCCGACCAGCTGCCCGGCGGGTCGGCCTACGTCATCGGCGAAGCGGGGCTGACCACGGCGCTGCACGAGTCCGGATACACCCTCACCGATGTCGATCCCGACTTCGTGGTGCTCGGCGAGACGCGCACGTACTCGTTCGAGGCGATCACCAAGGCGGTCCGCCTGATCCTCGGCGGCGCCCGGTTCATCGCGACGAACCCGGATGTCAGCGGGCCGTCGGCCGAGGGACCACTGCCGGCCACCGGCTCGGTGGCAGCGATGATCACCAAGGCCACCGGAAGAGAGCCGTACTTCGTCGGCAAACCCAACCCGATGATGTTCCGCAGCGCGCTGAACCGGATCGAGGCGCACTCGGAGAGCACCGTCATGGTCGGCGACCGGATGGACACCGACGTGGTCGCGGGTATCGAGGCGGGACTGGAGACGATCCTGGTGCTCACGGGTTCCACCAGCGTCGAGGACGTGGAGAGCTACCCGTTCCGGCCGAGCCGGGTGCTGCCCTCCATCGCGGAGGCGATCGAACTAGTCTGACCGCCGTGACCTCATCTGCTGACTCCACCCGCCCGCTGGCAGGCGTGCGGATCGTCGAGATCTCGAGCTTCGTCGCGGTTCCGCTGGCCGGGATGACGCTTGCTCAGCTGGGCGCGGAGGTGGTGCGCGTGGACCCGATCGGCGGCGCCGCCGATTACCACCGCTGGCCGCTGACCGAATCCGGCGACAGCATCTACTGGGCGGGTTTGAACAAGGGCAAGCGGTCGTTGGCCGTCGACCTGCGCTCGGAGCAGGGCCAGCAGCTCGTCACGAGCCTGATCGCCGACAGTGGCATCTTCATCACCAATGTCGTTGGCCGGCAATGGCATTCCTACCCGATGCTGAGCGACGTGCGGCAGGACCTGATCCAGGTGGAGGTGTCGGGTCGTGCCGACGGCGGGACCGGCGTCGACTACACCGTCAACGCCGCAATCGGTTTTCCGCTCGTGACCGGACCGGCCGACCTGGCCGCCCCGGTCAACCACGTGTTGCCTGCGTGGGACGTCAGCTGCGGCCTCTACACGGCGCTGTCGGTCGTCACTGCGCTCCGGCACCGCGACGCCACCGGACAGGGCCAGCACGTGAGCATCCCGCTCGAGAACGTCGCGCTCGCGACCGCGGGGAATCTGAGCCTGCTCACCGAGGCGATGATCACCGGCACCTCGCGGCAGCGCATCGGCAACTCCGTGTACGGCACCTATGGGCAGAACTTCACGAGCAGTGACGGCGTCGCGTTCATGGTCGTCGCACTGACCGGCCGTCATTTCCGGGATCTCACGTCGCTGACCGGAACGTCGGAAGCCGTTGCGGCACTGGCGCAGTCACTCGACGCGGACTTCTCCGACGAAGGGGAGCGGTACCGTCACCGGGACGCGCTGAGCGCGCTGTTCGCCGAGTGGTTCACCGCTCACACCGGCGACGAGGTCGCCGCGGCGCTGTCGGCGACATCGGTGCTGTGGGAGCGGTACCGGACCTTCGCCGAGACCTCGGCCGACGCCAGGGTCACCGCCAACCCGATGTTCGCCGAACTGGACCAGCCGCGCATCGGGCGCTACCTCGCGCCCGGTCTACCGATGTCCATCGACGGCGCCTACCCGCCGGCGGTACCCGCGCCCGCCCTCGGTGACGACACGGCGGCGGTGCTGAGCGACTGGCTGTCGCTGGACGCCGACAGTATCGACGGCCTCTTCGCGTCGGGAACCGTTGCATGAGCCGGCTTCTCGACCTGCTCGACGTCGCCGACCGTGGCTCGGACACGTGGCGAGGCCGGGCCAGCGGCCCCGAAGGCAAACGCGCCTACGGCGGGCAACTGGTGGCCCAGAGCCTGGCTGCGGCCGCGCGCACGGTGGACGGGCTGAAAGCCCCCACCGCCATGCACCTGCAGTTCCTTCGCGGGGGAGACGCCGGTGCGCCGGTCGACTACCGGGTGCAGCGGGTCTACGACGGGCGCACGGCGGCATCCCGACGGGTCGACGCGAGCCAGGACGAACGGCTGTTGACCACGGCCACAGTCTCTTTCGCCGCACCGCTGCCCGGCCCCGAGCACGGACGGCTGCCGATGACTCCGGGGGAGCCCGACACCCTCGAGCGCAGCGGCCCCGCCGGTCCGGCACCCTCCATGCCGCTTGACGAACTCGACATCCGGATCACCGACGACGGGTCGGGCGAGGCGTTCGTGCGGCGGCTGTGGTGGCGGGCCACGGTGGACCTCCCCGACGATCCGCTGCTGCACACCCTCGTCGCGGTCTATGTCACCGACGTGTACCTGATCGATCCTGCGCTGCAGGTGCACGGGCACTCGATGCGGTCGCGAACCCACCGCAGCGGCACCACGGATTCCTCGATCTGGTTCCACCGCGCCGTTCGTGCCGATCAGTGGAACCTGCTCGAGGCGCGGTCCCCAGCCGCGGCGCGGGGCCGCGGAGTCGTCACCGCCGGCCTGATCGGGCAGGACGGCGCCGTCGCGGCGACGCTGGTCCAGGAGGGCCTCATCGCCGAGCGCGACCCGGCGCCGACGACCTGACGCAGCCTCACATCCGGCTGTAGCGGGCCCTGATGAAGCTGTAGACACCGAACGCCGCGATGCCGATCGCGGCCAGGATCAACAGGACCTTTCCAAACGGCGCCTGTCCCAACGTCTTCACCGCGGCGTCGAGCCCGCTCGCCTTCGACGGGTCGGCCTGCAGCGTCGCGACGACGACGAGTATCCCGGCGCCGGCCAGGACGAGTCCCTTGGCCACGTATCCCGTGACGCCGGTGGCGGTGACGAAAGTCCCACCGGAGACGCGGAGTTCGTCGAGGAACTTCTCGGACGCGCCCTTGTAGACGTGGTAGGCGCCCACCGCGGCGACGCCAATGCCGACCGCGATCAGCAGCGCCTTGCCCCAGCCCGACTGCATCAGCTGTGCCGAGTAGCCCGCGTTCTGCCGGCTGCTCGACTGCCCACTGCCCATCGCGAAGCGGGCCGCCGACAGGGCGATCGCGAAGTTCACCACGGCCAGCGCCAAGGACTTCACGCGTTTCCACGCCGACGAGCCGTCGCTGCGCCCGGACCGCTCGCGCGGCTTGGCGCCCATCACGGCTTCGGCCACGCGCCACAGCCCGAGTGCCGCGAGACCCGCCGCCGCCACCCACAGCACGATGGCGCCGCCCGTCTGGCTGGCCAGGGTGGCCAACGCGCCGGATTGGTCGGCGTTTCCGCCGGCGCCGGTGAATGCGAGTTGCCCGATGATGAAGGCGACGAGCAGGTGCAGAACACCACTGGCGGCGAAGCCGGCGCGAGCGGTGTATTCGAAGGCATCGCTGTCGGTCGCCCGGTCGGCGACCCCGTGCATCGACTTCGATGAGGTCCTGACGGCCATGACATCCTCCTCGACGTCGGATTGCGTCGCGTATACCCCTGCTTTGACGCCGGCGAAACCGCAACCCGCCGCCCTGGGGATGAATCCGCGGTTGGGGACAGCCGAGCGGTGTTGTCGCCGTCGCGGGTCAGGCTTGCGGCATGACGAGGACACAGAGTCGCGCTGAGATCGGGGCGATGGGGGAGCAGCTCGCCGTCGAGTATCTTGGGCGGCTCGGGTTGCGTGTGCTGGCCCGCAATTGGCGTTGCCGCTACGGGGAACTCGATGTCATCGCCGCCGACGATGCCGCACGTGCGGTGGTGTTCGTGGAGGTGAAGACCCGCACGGGGGAGCAGTTCGGCGGCGTTGCCGAGGCGGTGACGCCGACCAAGGTGCGCCGGCTGCGACGCCTCGCCGGGCTGTGGCTGGCCCAGCAGCCGGACAGATGGGCATCGGTGCGCATCGACGTCGTCACGGTCAGGCTCGGCCGGTCGCGCTCCCCGGAGCTCACCCACATCCAGGGGGTGGGGTAATGGCGCTGGGGCGGGCGTATTCGGTGGCGATTCGTGGGGTGGACGGTGCGATCGTCGAGATCGAAGCCGACATCGCCGGCGGTCTTCCGGGCGTGCATCTGGTGGGGCTGGCCGATGCGGCGCTGCAGGAATCGCGGGACCGGGTGCGGGCGGCGATCAGCAACTGTGGCTTCGAGTGGCCGATGACGCGGCTGACGCTGGCGTTGTCGCCCGCGACGCTGCCCAAGATGGGATCGGTCTATGACCTGGCCCTGGCCACCGTCGTGCTGGCGGCGCACGGCAACAAGTCGTGGCCGCGGCTGGAGAAGACGGTGCTGCTGGGCGAGCTGGCGCTCGACGGCCGGGTGCGGGCGGTCAAAGGTGTGCTGCCGGCCGTCCTGGCAGCACAGAAGCAGGGGTGGCCGACGGTCGTGGTGCCGGTCGACAATCTGGCCGAGGCCAGCCTGGTCGAGGGGATCGAGGTGTGGGGAACCGCCACGCTGGGGCAGGTGCATGCGTGGCTGTGCGGCAAGGGTGATCTGCACCCGCGCATCGACAGCCCCAGCGAGGCTCCGGAGGTCGCCGCCGATCTGGCCGACGTGGTCGGTCAGTCCCAGGCGCGCTACGCCGTCGAGGTGGCTGCGGCGGGTGCCCACAACCTGCTGATGACCGGTCCGCCGGGAGTGGGTAAAACCATGCTGGCGCAGCGACTTCCGGGACTGCTGCCGCCGCTGTCGCATGACGAGTCCCTGGAGGTGACGGCGATCCACTCCGTGGCGGGCCTGCTCACCGGTGATGCACCGCTGATCAGGCGGCCGCCGTTCGTCGCGCCGCACCACACCTCCAGCGTGGCGGCCCTCGTCGGCGGGGGCTCGGGCATGGCCCGGCCCGGCGCGGTCAGTCGCGCGCATCGCGGCGTGTTGTTCCTCGACGAGTTCGCCGAGATCAACACCAACGCGCTGGAGGCGCTGCGAACGCCCGTGGAGGACGGTGAGGTCCGGCTCGCGCGGCGGGAAGGCGTCGCGACCTACCCGTGCCGGTTCCAGCTCGTACTCGCGGCGAACCTGTGCCCGTGCGCGCCGCCGGACCCGAAGGACTGCATGTGCGGCTCGGCCGCCAAGCGCCGCTACCGCGGCAAGCTCTCGGGCCCTCTGGTCGACCGGGTGGATATGCGGGTGGAGATGCACGCCTCCCGTGCAGGGTCGTTCACCACTGAAGCGGGGGAATCGACTTCGGTTGTGCGCGAAAGGGTGTGGGCAGCGCGTCGGGCGGCGGAGCAGAGGTGGCGACCGCACGGCATCACGACCAACGCGGAGGTCAGCGGCGCGCTGCTGCGGCGCGAGTTCCGGCTGGGCGGGTCCGTGATGGCGCCGGTGCGCACAGCGGTCGACCGCGGGGCGCTGAGCATCCGCGGGATGGACCGCACGCTGCGGGTCGCGTGGACGTTGTGTGATCTGGCGGGTCGGGTCTCGCCGAACAAGGACGACGTCACGAAGGCGTTGTCCTTTCGTCAGGCGGGGGTGTACTGAAGTGGACGAGAAGACCCGTCGCGCCTGGGCGTACCTGTCCCGGGTGGCTGAGCCGCCGAACCCGCGGCTGGCCGTGCTCGTCGAATCGGTCGGCGCCCTGGAGGCCGCCGACCGCATCCGGCGGCGCGCTCTCGATGACGACAAGTTGTTGCGCGCCACCGAAGCGCGTCACGAGATGAACGGCGCAGCAGCAGATCTCGAGGTGCTCGACCGTGCCGGCGGCCGGCTGGTCACCGCTGAGGACGACGAATGGCCGGGTCTGGCCTTCGTCGGGTTCGGTCACATCGACCATGCCAAGAGGCCGCAGGCACATGCGCCTCTGGTGTTGTGGGTCCTGGGTCCGTTGAGGATGTGCGACATCGCCGAACGCGCCGCCGCGATCGTCGGCACTCGTGCGGCGACCGCCTACGGTGAGTTCGCCGCGGCCGACCTGGCTGCGGGTCTGGTGGAGCGCGACGTCGCCGTGGTCTCCGGCGGGGCGTACGGCATCGACGGAGCCGCCCATCGTGCTGCGCTGGCCTCCGAGGGCGACACCGTCGCGGTTCTCGCCTGTGGTGTCGACGTGCCCTACCCGGCCGGACATTCGGCGCTACTGCACCGAGTGGGACGCCACGGCCTGGTCGTGACCGAGTACGCACCGGGCATCCGCCCGACCCGCAGACAGTTCTTGGCACGCAACCGGCTGGTCGCTGCGCTGGCCGGCGCCACGGTCGTCGTCGAGGCCGGTGCGCGCAGCGGAGCCGCGAACACCGCCGCCTGGGCCCGAGCCCTGGGACGGGCGGTATGCGCGGTCCCCGGGCCGATCACTTCCGCTTCGTCGGTCGGGTGCCACACGCTCATCCGCGGCGACGCCACACTCGTCACCCGTGCGGAGGAGGTCGTCGAGTTGGTCGGGCGCATCGGCGAGTTCGCCCCCGACGTCGAGCGGCCCACCACGGAGGTCGATGGCCTCAGCGACGAGGAGCTGACCGTGTTCGAAGCGCTGCCTCGGCGCGGTAAACGCACGCTCGACGAGATCGCGGTCGCCGCGGGGATGGCGCCGGCCGACGTGCTGGGCCCGTTGACGATGCTCGACGTGCGCGGGCTGGTCGCACGAGAGGACGGCTGCTGGAAACTCGCCAGACCGTGATGCGCGGTCGGCGGACTCGTCAGGCGGACGGCTTGTTCTTGCGCCGCATCTTCGCCCGGTACATGTCGGCGTCAGCGTCCTGCAGAACCTTCGCTGCCTCACGCCGATCCCCGACGGCGACCTCGGTGACTCCGATGCTCGCGCTGACCGCTCGCGGTGTGTCGTCGATGAGGACCGGCGCGGAGAGCGCCGCCTGCATGCGGGCGATGATCTGTCGCAGCGTCGATTCGTCCACGGACCCGTGGAGCAGCACGACGAATTCGTCGCCGCTGAGACGCCCGATGAAGTCTTCGGTCCGGAGGCTGTTCTGAAGCCGCTGCGCGGCTTCCTTGAGGACGATGTCGCCGGCGTGATGGCCGAGGTCGTCGTTGATGGCCTTGAGATCGTCGAGGTCGATGAACAGGACCGCCGTCGGAGTCCCCGCGGTCGACCGCACAACGCGATCGATCTGCGCTTCGATCTCAGCGCGGTTGGGCAACCCCGTCAGCGGATCGTGGAGAGCCTGATACGTCAAATGCGCCTTGGTGTTGTGTTCTTCGGTGATGTCGGAGAACGAGATCAGCAGGTCCGAGTGATCCGGGTCGGCGAGATCGAGCAGGCAGCAATTGACCGACAACCAGACCCGGGTGCCGTCGGCCCGGTCGAGGCCGATGACGGTGTTTTCTATCGGGGCCTGCGAGAACAGCGACTTGAGGATGGACTGGGTGTCGTCGGTGAGCTTGGCGCCTCCCGCCTCATAGACGGGGAACGAGATCACTCCTCGCCGTAAGCCCTCCTCGAGGTTGCCCGAGGGGATGCGCAGGATCCGGCGGGCTGCCGGATTCATCGACTGCGGTGTCCCGCGGCGGTCGAGGACGATGACCCCGTCGTACAGCGAGCGGACGACGGACTGGAAGTGGACTTCGGCCCGTCGCTGCGCGGTGTAGTCGGAGCACAGCAGCACATAGCCGTCGTCCATCCTCGTGACCGACATCCGGACGTTGATCGGCGAGCCGTCGGCGGCCCGGTGCGTCGCGTGGGTGACTCCGCCGTCGGCCACGATGCGCGCGAGGTCGATGTCGGCGTCGACGACCTCGCCGATGGGCAGTCGCAGTGCCCGTGCGGCCGGGCGCCGGTAGACCGCTTCGGCGGCGGGATTCCAGCTGGTGACCACGCCGTCGGCGGTCGTGGCGATAATCGCGTCACTGACGTGGTTGAGCAGCGCGGCCTGGTAGCGCAGCGCTGCTTCCGCGGCCTTCTCGACGGTGAGATCGCGGAAGATCACCTGGTAGGCGGGTTCGCCGTTCCAGGCGGTCAGTACCGATACAGCCTCGACCTCGATGGGACTGCCGTCGAGGCGAAGCATCACCGCCTCGGACGCCGGCGAACTGTCCCCCTGGACGCGCAGCGCGCCGATACGTTCCAGCATGGGCCCGACGGAGTCGGGGTGGACGAAATCGGTGATCCATCTGCCGACCAGCTGCTCAGCGGAGTCGGCCCCGATCCCACGGACGCCGGCGGGATTCACATAGACCACCCGGCCCTGGGCGTGCACACACATCGGGTCGGGACTGTGATCGACCAGCCGCCGATACCGCTCCTCGACCGGATCGACGTCCGGCGGTGAATTCTCGTCTGCCAAGCGGTTCCCCAAGCTCGTCGTGCGCCTCCCCCGAGACGAGTGCTCACCAGCGTACGCGGCAACGGGGCCATTCGGTGGCGTGAACCCGCGGACCACCTGCGCGTTACGGATACGTCGCTTCGCACCTAGTCAAGAGGGCCCCGCCTGGGAGTTAATCGAAGAGACCCCGACGGCGGGGCTGAAAGCAAACAGGGGAAGGACACCATGACATCGCCACACATGGCCATTACAGGAATCGGCGCGGTCACCGGCTACGGCTGGGGGAGCAGAAGTCTGTGGGAGGGGCTGGTGAGCGGCAAACCCGCTGCCTCCCTCTACCCCGGATTCGGGCCCAACGGTGAGGACGCGTGGTTGGCGCGCGTCTCACCCGACGGCGATCCCCGTGACGGCCTCAGCCGTTTCGCACAATCCATGCGCGCTGCTGCGCGCGAGGCCCTCACCGACGCGCTCGAACGGGGCTGGACCCCGGGGCGGCGGGTGGGCCTGCTTCACGCGGTGGTGATCTCCGAAGTGGAGGGATGGCGGCAGTTCTACCTCGAAGACCGCGCCAACCGGCGCATCCGCGACTACCTGACTTTGATGCCGTCGACCCCGGTGTCGATGCTGATGCAGGAGTACGGCTTTCACGGGCCCGCCATGAATGTCTCGGCGATGTGCGCCTCCGGTAACGCCGCGCTGATCACCGCGAAGATGTGGCTGGACACCGATTTCGTCGACGACGTCGTGTTCGTGTCCACCGATTTGTCGTTGACGCCGGAGAACGTCGAGCACTTCGTGCGCCTCGGGGTCGGCGTCGTCGACGCAGAACCCCTCGACGCCTGCCGGCCATTCCAGCAGGGCAGCCGGGGGTTCCCCGCCGGCGAGGCGGCCATCGCCTTCGTCCTGTCGCGACGGGGCGAAGCGCCCTACGTGCGCGTGCTCGGCGGCTCGATGAGCCATGACGCTTTCCACCCCACCTCGGTCGATCCTTCGCGCACCCAGGTCGACCGATGCGTGGTGGAGGCGTTGGCCGCGTCGGGCGTCGGCCCAGCCGACATCGCCTACCTGAACGCGCATGGCCCGGGCACCGCGCAATGCGACACGGTGGAGGCGGCGGTGCTCGACGAACTGCTCGGCGGAAATCCACACCTCTACTCGGTCAAACCCATGACCGGGCACTGCCAGGGCGCGGCCGCGGCGGTCGAGGTCGCCGCAGCGGCGCTGGGTTACGAACACCGACTCGTTCCCGCTCCGCCGACGGTGGCACCCGGTCATGGGCGACTGCTGGACGGCGTCACCCCGATGGCGAGCGGTCTGACGCTGAAGACGTCACTGGGGATGGGCGGCCACAACGCGGCGGTCGTGCTCGCCCCGGCGGCCTGACGGGCCGCGCTCGTATAGTCGAGGCCGATTGTGATGGCACTGCACCGACGAAAGGCAGCCAAGTGGCAGGACGGCCCGTGCACACTTTCGAGGTCGTGCGCACCGAGCAACTCACGCCTCATCTCGTGCGAGTCGTGCTCGGCGGCAAGGGATTCGACACGTTCACCCCCAACGATTACACCGACGCGTACGTCAAGCTGGTGTTCGTCGCCGACGATCTCGACGTCGGCGCTCTCGAGCAGCCGCTGACGCTGGACAGCTTCAACGCACTGCCGCCGCAGAAGCGTCCGACCGTGCGCACCTACACCGTGCGCCGCGCCGACGCCGAACGGCGCGAGATCACCGTCGACTTCGTCGTGCACGGTGAACACGGGGTGGCCGGTCCGTGGGCGGCGTCGGCCGTCACCGGACAACGCATCTTCCTGATGGGGCCCAGCGGGGCCTACGCGCCCGACTCGGCCGCCGACTGGCATCTGATCGCCGGGGACGAAGCCGCGCTGCCGGCGATCAGCGCCGCGCTGGAAGCGTTGCCCGGCAACGCAATCGGGTACGCCTTCATCGAGGTGGCCGGTCCCGAAGACGAGATCGAACTCGCCGCCCCGTCCGGCGTACAGGTGCGGTGGGTCTATCGCGGCGGCCGCGCCGACCTGGTGCCCGAGGACAGCGCGGGCGACCACGCCCCGCTGATCAGCGCCGTCAAGGAGGCGATGTGGTTGCCCGGACAGGTGCAGGTGTTCATCCACGGCGAAGCGCAGGCGGTGATGCACAACCTGCGGCCCTACGTCCGCAAGGAGCGCGGTGTCGAGGCCAAGTGGGCGGCGTCGATCTCCGGCTACTGGCGGCGCGGGCGTACCGAGGAGACCTTCCGCGAGTGGAAGCGGGAACTCGCGCAGACCGAGTCGAATTAAACGCGCCATGACCTTCGGTGACTACCAGCTCGAGATCTACCTGCAGGGCCTGTCCGGCATCGTGCCGTCGCTGCCGATGGACTACGCCGGGTGGGAGGCCAAAGCCGAAGTCGCCATGCCGCCGTCGGTGTGGTCCTACGTCGCCGGCGGCGCGGGCGACGAGAACACCCAGCGCGCCAACCGGACGGCGTTCGACCGCTGGGGGCTGATGCCGCGGATGCTCGTCGGTGCCACCGAACGCGATCTGTCCGTCGACTTGTTCGGCCTGCACCTGTCGTCGCCGTTGTTCATGGCGCCGGTCGGGGTCATCGGCATCTGCTCGCAGACAGGCCACGGTGACCTCGCCGCGGCCCGCGCCGCCGCCCGCACCGGGGTGCCCATGACGGTGTCCACCCTCACCGAAGACCCGCTGGAGGACATCGCCGCCGAATTCGGCGACACGCCAGGCTTCTTCCAGCTCTACACCCCGACCGATCGCGACCTGGCTGCCAGCCTGGTGAACCGGGCCGAGAAGGCCGGCTACAGGGCGATCGTCGTCACGCTGGACACCTGGATCCCCGGCTGGCGGCCGCGCGACCTGTCGACGTCGAACTTTCCGCAGCTCCGCGGCCGCTGCCTGGCCAACTATACGAGTGACCCGGTCTTCCGTGAGGGTCTGGCCCAGCCGCCGGAGGAGAACATGCAGGCCGCCGTCCTGAAGTGGGTCCAGCTGTTCGGCAATCCGCTGACCTGGGACGACCTGCCGTGGCTGCGGTCGCTGACCGACCTGCCGCTGATCCTCAAAGGCCTCTGCCATCCCGACGACGTCCGCCGCGCGAAAGACGGCGGCGTCGACGGCATCTACTGCTCCACCCACGGCGGCCGGCAGGCCAACGGCGGACTGCCCGCGCTGGACTGCCTGCCCGGCGTGGTGGAGGCCGCCGACGGGCTGCCTGTGCTGTTCGACTCCGGAATCCGCAGCGGCGCCGACATCGTCAAGGCCGTCGCGCTGGGCGCCACGGCCGTCGGCGTCGGGAGGCCCTACACCTACGGACTGGCCATCGGCGGCGAGGACGGACTCGTGCACGTCCTGCGCTCCCTGCTCGCCGAGGCGGACCTCACGATGGCCGTCGACGGCTATCCCGCGCTGGCCGACCTGACCCCGGACGTGTTGCGGCGCGTCTGCTGAGCCGTGTCGTCGCGGTCTGCCACGGTGGGAACGTGACGACCGGCGGGCAGGAGCGCAGTGACCCGGGGATCGAGCGCTGCCTCGAGGAGTTCGACCAGTACCTGGCGCTCGAGCGCGGCCGCTCCGAACACACCCGCCGCGCGTATCTCGGCGACCTGCGTTCGTTGCTGACCTTCCTCGCCCAACGCAGCCCCGACACCGGGTTGGGCGGTCTGAGCCTGCCGGTGCTGAGGTCGTGGCTCGCCGCGCAGGCCGCCGCGGGGACCTCCCGCGCCACGCTGGCCCGTCGTACCTCGTCGATCAAGACCTTCACCGCGTGGGCATTGCGCAAAGGTCTGCTCAGCGCGGATCCGGCGACCCGGCTGCAGGTCCCCAAAGCGCGCCGCACCCTGCCGGCGGTGTTGCGTCAAGACCAGGCCGTCGAAGCCATGGATGCCGCGAAATCCGGTGCGCAGCAAGGCGACCCGCTCGCCATCCGCGACCGGCTCATCGTCGAGATGCTCTACGCCACCGGTATCCGCGTCAGCGAGCTCTGCGGCCTGGACATCGACGATGTCGACACCTCGCGCCGGCTGCTGCGCGTGCTGGGCAAGGGCAACAAGCAACGCACGGTGCCCTACGGCGAACCCGCCCATGCGGCGCTGACGGCATGGTTGTCGGCGGGCCGGCCCAAGCTCGTGTCCGAGGGTTCGGGTGCGGCGCTGCTGCTCGGGGTCCGAGGTAAGCGACTCGATCCCCGGCAGGCGCGCACCGTCGTGCACGAAACCATGTCCGCCGTCGCCGGCGCACCCGACATCGGGCCGCACGGGCTGCGGCACAGCGCGGCGACCCACCTCCTCGAGGGCGGCGCCGATCTGCGCGTGGTCCAGGAACTGCTGGGCCACTCGACCCTGGCCACCACCCAGCTCTACACCCACGTGAGCGTCGCCCGACTGCGCGCCGTGCACGATCAGGCACACCCTCGAGCCTGAGCCGCCCTCAGCGCACCGGCTTAAGCCGGATCGGCGTGCTCGCGAGCAGACCCAGCGGATCGACGTAGTCCGCTCGCGCGCTCGGACCCCACATCGCGCCCCAGTGCAGACAGGCGGGGGCGCTGCACCCCGGATGGCCCGCCAGGAGCTCGCCGATCACCGCGCCCGCAGCGACCGTCTGCCCCGGGCGCACGCTCGCGCGCACGGGCTCGTAACTCGTGCGCAGGCCGCCGGGGTGGGCGATCGACACCAGAGGTCTGCCCGCCAGCTCCCCGGCGAACACCACGGTGCCCGGCGCCGCCGCGAGAACCGGCCGGCCCACCGCCGCGGCGAGATCGACGCCGCGGTGCCCGCGCTGCCAGTTCGGCGACGGCGCATCGAAGAAGCGCACCACCGCAGGTCGCGGATGCAACGGCCACTCCAGCCGCCCCGCGTCGGCCCAGGCGGGGGCCGCCCAGACCCCCGCCAGAGCCACGACCACCGCCAGTGCACGCATCATCTGAGTTCAGTGCGCCGCGCCGATTCGCGCCAGCATGGATCCGGTGCTCTGTGGATGGCTGGTCGCGGCGGTATCGCGGTGGTAAAAGCACCTGCTCCGACCGTGTAAACTCCTACCCGCAGCTCGTTAGCTCGGGCTGACTTCGCGCGTCTGCGTCACGAACCCAGGGTTCGTCACCTCGCATGCCGGGCGGTCCCGCTCTCGAGAGCGGGTCCGGCATCGAAGCAGTCGCCAGGGTCCGGCTCACCCGACGCCGGACGACAACCGACAACCAAAGAGGTATGGCCAATCATGGCTGTTGTAACCATGAAGCAGCTGCTCGACAGCGGCACCCACTTCGGGCACCAGACCCGTCGCTGGAACCCCAAGATGAAGCGGTTCATCTTCACCGACCGCAACGGCATCTACATCATCGACCTGCAGCAGACGCTGACCTACATCGATAAGGCGTACGAGTTCGTCAAGGAGACCGTCGCGCACGGCGGCTCGATCATGTTCGTCGGCACCAAGAAGCAGGCGCAGGAATCCATCGCCGAGGAGGCGACCCGCGTCGGCATGCCGTACGTGAACCAGCGCTGGCTGGGTGGCATGCTCACGAACTTCTCCACCGTGCACAAGCGGCTGCAGCGCCTCAAGGAGCTCGAGGCCATGGAGCAGACCGGTGGGTTCGAGGGTCGCACCAAGAAGGAAATCCTGATGCTGACCCGCGAGAAGAACAAGCTCGAGCGGTCGCTGGGTGGGATCAGGGACATGCAGAAGGTGCCCAGCGCCGTGTGGGTCGTCGACACCAACAAGGAGCACATCGCCGTCGGTGAGGCCCGCAAGCTGGGCATCCCCGTCATCGCGATCCTCGACACCAACTGCGACCCGGACCTCGTCGACTACCCGATCCCGGGCAACGACGACGCCATCCGCTCGGCCGCTCTGCTCACCAAGGTGATCGCGTCCGCGGTCGCCGAGGGCCTGCAGGCGCGGGCCGGTGCCGGCGCCAAGTCGGAGGCTTCAGACTCTGCGGCCGCCGAACCACTCGCCGAGTGGGAGCAGGAGCTGCTGGCGGGCGCCACCACGGCCGCCCCCGACGCCGGGGCCGGCGAGGCCACCCCGGAGCAGACCTCCTAACACCGAATTTCGCGACGTCTTTTAAGGACACTGCTATGGCTAACTACACCGCTGCCGACGTCAAGCGCCTGCGGGAGCTGACCGGCGCCGGAATGCTGGATTCGAAGAACGCACTCGTCGACGCCGAGGGCGACTTCGACAAGGCCGTCGAACTGCTGCGCATCAAGGGCGCCAAGGACGTGGGCAAGCGCGCCGAGCGCGCCACGGCCGAAGGGCTCGTCGCGGCCAAGGACGGCGCGCTCATCGAGCTGAACTCCGAGACCGACTTCGTGGCCAAGAACGCCGAGTTCCAGGCCGCCGCCGACCAGATCGTGGCCGCCGCGGCCGCGGCCAAGGCGACCGACATCGAGGCCCTCAAGGCTGCCAAGGTCGGCGACACGACGGTCGAGCAGACCATCGCCGACCTGTCGGCCAAGATCGGCGAGAAGCTCGAACTGCGCCGGGTCGCCTACTTCGACGGCACCGTCGAGACCTACCTGCACAAGCGCGCGGCGGATCTGCCGCCCGCGGTGGGTGTCCTCGTCGAGTACCAGGGCGAGAACAAGGAGGCCGCGCACGCGGTCGCGCTGCAGATCGCCGCGCTGAAGGCGAAGTACCTCACCCGCGACGACGTGCCGGAGGACATCGTCGCCAACGAGCGTCGCATCGCCGAGGAGACCGCCCGCAACGAGGGCAAGCCCGAGCAGGCGCTGTCCAAGATCGTCGAGGGCCGCGTGACCGGTTTCTACAAGGACGTCGTGCTGCTGGATCAGCCGTCGGTGTCCGACAACAAGAAAACGGTCAAGGCGCTGCTCGACGAGGCCGCTGTGACCGTGACCCGGTTCGTCCGGTTCGAGGTCGGACAGGCCTGACACAGCTTCACCACGAGGCCCCCGAGACTGCGGTCTCGGGGGCCTCGTGCTTCGCCGGGGCGATCAGGTGGAGCCGCCGGTACGCTTTGGTACCGTCGGCGCATGGATCGCATCACTGCCTTCGGCGACGACGCCCTGGGTGAGCTGGACGCCGTCGGCCTCGTTGAGGCGCTGCGCGCGGGCACGGTGTCGTCGGCCGAACTCGTCGAGGCCGCCATCGCCCGCGTCGAGGCCGTCAATCCCGCGCTGAACGGGCTGGCCTACGAGGCGTTCGACCGGGCGAGGGACAGGACACGGCTGCATCGGCCCTACGGCGGCTACTTCGACGGTGTGCCGTCGTTCATCAAGGACAACGTCGCCGTCGCGGGGATGCCGACGCGGGAGGGCACCGACGCCTGGGAGGCGCGGCCGGCCGCTGCCGACGGCGACTTCGCCCGCGCGTACCTGGCCACCGGGCTGGTACCGCTGGGCAAGACGCAGCTCTCCGAGTTCGGCTTCTCCGCTTCGGCCGAACATCCCCGGCTCGGGCCGGTCCGCAACCCGTGGAACACCGACCACACCGCGGGCGCGTCGTCCTCGGGCTCGGCGGCGTTCGTGGCGGCCGGCGTGGTGCCGATCGCGCACGCCAACGACGGCGGCGGGTCGATCAGAATCCCCGCGGCCTGCAACGGTCTCGTGGGCCTCAAGCCGTCGCGCGGGCGACTGCCGCTGGACAAGAACGTCCGGCAGATGCCGGTGCGCATCGTGCACAACGGTGTGGTGACCCGTTCGGTGCGCGACACCGCCGCGTTCTACCGCGAGATGGAACGCGTGGTCGCCAACCCCAAGCTGCCCCCGATCGGCGACGTCACCGCTCCGGGCAGGCAGCGCCTGCACATCGCGGTGTGCACGAAGTCGATCCTGCGCGATTCCAGCCCGGAGATGACGGAGCTGACGCTGAAGACCGCCGGGCTACTCGAAGAACTCGGCCACCGGGTGAGCGTGATCGACAACCCCGTGCCGCCGCGGTTCATCGACGACTTCCTGCTCTACTGGTCGTTTCTGGCGTTCGCGTTGGTGCGGGGCGGTCGCCGCACGTTCGGCGAGACGTTCGACCGGACCAAGCTCGACAACCTCACCCTCGGCCTGGAGGCCCACGCCGCGCGCAACCTGGTCCGGCTGCCGCTCGCCATCGCGCGGCTGGCCCGCACGCGACGGATCACGTCGCGGCTGCAGTCCACCTACGACGTGCTGCTGACACCCACGCTGGCCGACGTCACGCCGCGCATCGGCCACCTGGATCCGACGGCGGACTACCAACAGGTCATCGACCGGCTCGTCGAGTGGGTGGCGTTCACCCCGTTGCAGAACGCCACCGGCGAACCCGCGATCTCGTTGCCCCTGGGCCAGTCCGCGTCGGGTCTGCCGGTCGGGATGATGTTCTCGGCGGCGCTCGGCGAGGACGCCCGGCTGCTCGAGCTGGCCTACGAACTCGAAGAAGCCAAGCCCTGGGCCAGAATTCACGACTGAACTGAGCCTCTTTTTCCGCGAGCGTGCGTGTCCGCAGCCGACACGCCGATCGAATCCGGGAGTCCGCGCACGCTCGCGGTCGGGGCCGAGCGTGCGTGAAGTGTGCTCGCGGCCCGGCGTGTTGGCTGCAGACCCGCACCCTCGCGGGGGAGGGGGAGATCAGTCCAGTTCGGCGAGGATGCGGCGCAGCTCGCGCTGATCGCGCTCACCCAACCGGGCCAGCACGCGCTGCTCGGCCGCGCGGATGCCCTCGTTCGTCCGCGCGAGCAGCGTTTCGCCCTCGCGTGTCAGCTCGGCGGGCCGGGACCGGCCCGAGGACACCTCGTCCGGGCGTTTGACCAGGCCCCGGTCCTGCAGCCCGCGCACCACCATGTTCATCGCCTGCGGCGAGACCATGACGTCGCGCGCGAGTTCGGCGTTCGAGCGCCCGGGCGACCGCGAGAGGATCCGCATGCAGATGTACTGCGGAAACGTCAGGTTCAACGGTTCGAGAACCGACGACGTGACGTCGGCGCGCAGAGCCGTGGCCAGGCGGTGCAGCAGATAGCCCAGCGGCTGCTGCTCGGAATCGGGCATGTCAACCATATTGACGTATATCAATCAGGTTGATAACAAGGTGTCATGACTGAACCCACCGACGAGATGTTCGACGCCGCCTATCGCGGCGAAGCCGACGAGATGGGGGCGGGCAACCGTCCACCGTGGAGCATCGACGAGCCGCAACCGGAGATCGCGGCGCTGATCGATGCGGGCAGGTTCCACGGTGAGGTACTCGACGCCGGCTGCGGCGAGGCGGCCGTGTCGATGTACCTCGCCGAGCGCGGCTTCACCACGGTCGGCCTGGACCAGTCTCCGACGGCGATCAGGCTCGCCCGCGAGGAAGCCGCCCGGCGCGGGCTGACCACCGCCACCTTCGAGGTCGCCGACATCAGCTCGTTCACCGGCTACGACGGTCGCTTCGGCACCATCGTCGACAGCACCCTGTTCCACTCGATGCCGGTGGAGCTGCGCGAGGGCTATCAACAGTCGATCGTGCGGGCCGCCGAGCCGGGTGCGTCGTACTTCGTGCTGGTGTTCGACCGCAACGCCATGCCCGCCGGCGGGCCCATCAACGCGGTCACCGAGGACGAACTGCGCGAGGTCGTGTCGCGGTACTGGGTCGTCGACGAGATCCGGCCGGCGCGCATCCACGCCAACGTCCCCGC
Organism: Mycolicibacterium chubuense NBB4; assembly: GCF_000266905.1. The sequence continues at coordinate 2,046,679 of NC_018027.1, forward strand.
GAGCTTCGAGCAGCACTTCGAGGCCTTCGCGGGTGCCGACATCCGCGACGAGGCCAACGGCCGAAAGTCCGTCGGCGCCTGGCTGCTCTGCGCACATCGAAATTGACGCGCCGCGCAGACCCGATCGCGGTGATCCGGCTTCGATGAGGCAGGATTGGGGAGCCGCCTGCGGCGATTCCGGGGCGGCGATCGCATGTGAGCACCGCGAAGGAGTCGGATGGCGGAAGGCACCAGCCCCAACGGTGAAGGTTCGTCCTCGACGATCAGGCCCGCCTACACCCGTGTGCTGCTCAAACTGGGCGGCGAGATGTTCGGTGGTGGAGAGGTCGGCCTCGATCCCGACGTGGTGGCGCTCGTCGCGCGCCAGATCGCCGATGTCGTGCGCAGCGGCGTCCAGGTCGCCGTCGTCATCGGCGGCGGCAACTTCTTCCGCGGCGCGCAGCTGCAGCAACGCGGCATGGAACGCACCCGCTCCGACTACATGGGCATGCTCGGCACGGTGATGAACAGCCTTGCGTTGCAGGATTTCCTGGAGAAGGAGGGCATACAGACCCGCGTCCAGACCGCCATCGCGATGGGGCAGGTCGCCGAGCCCTACATTCCGCTGCGCGCCCGCAGGCACCTCGAGAAGGGCCGGGTGGTGATCTTCGGCGCCGGTATGGGGCTGCCCTACTTCTCCACCGACACCACCGCCGCGCAGCGTGCCCTGGAGATCGGCGCCGACGTGGTGCTGATGGCCAAGGCGGTCGACGGCGTCTTCACCGCCGACCCGCGCGTCGATCCCGAGGCCGAGTTGCTGACCGCGATCAGCCACCGCGAGGTCATCGACCGCGGCCTCAAGGTCGCCGACGCGACCGCGTTCAGCTTGTGTATGGACAACGGAATGCCGATCCTGGTGTTCAACCTGCTCATCGACGGCAATATCGCGCGCGCCGTCGCGGGTGAGAAGATCGGAACACTGGTCACCACCTGAAGCGGTGCAGGGCCGGCAACAGTGACGGGAGAACAGACAGTGATCGACGAAACGCTTCTCGACGCCGAGGAGAAGATGGAGAAGGCCGTGTCGGTGGCACGCGACGATCTGGCGTCGATCCGCACCGGCCGCGCCAACCCCGGGATGTTCAACCGCATCCACGTCGACTACTACGGTTCCGCCACCCCGATCACCCAGCTGTCGAGCATCAATGTCCCCGAGGCCCGGCTGGTCGTCATCAAGCCCTACGAGGCCGGCCAGCTGCGCAACATCGAGGACGCGATCCGCAACTCCGACCTCGGCGTCAACCCGACCAACGACGGCAACGTCATCCGTGTGGCCATCCCGCAACTCACCGAGGAACGGCGTCGCGACCTGGTCAAGCAGGCCAAGGGCAAGGGTGAAGACGCCAAGGTGTCGGTGCGCAACATCCGTCGCAAGGCGATGGAGGAGCTGACCCGTATCAAGAAGGACGGCGACGCCGGCGAGGACGATGTCACCCGCGCCGAGAAGGACCTCGACAAGACCACTCAGCAGTACACCAACCAGATCGACGAACTGGTCAAGCACAAAGAAGGCGAGCTGCTGGAGGTCTAGTGACCGATCAGCACCCGAAACCCGTGACAGATTCCCCGGTCGAAGAACCGAGCAAGAAGACGTCCCGGGCAGGACGGAACCTGCCTGCCGCCATCGGCGTGGGCGTCCTGCTCGGCGCGCTCGCGATCGTGGTGTTGTTCTTCGCACCCAAGTTCTGGCTGCCCGTGCTGGCGGTCGCGATGCCGATCGCGACGCACGAACTCGTGCGCCGGCTGCGGGAGGCGGGTTACGACCTGCCGGTCGTCGCGCTGCTCGTCGGCGGCCAAGCCATGATCTGGCTGACCTGGCCCTTCGGCGCGGCCGGCCTGCTCGGCGCGTACGGCGGAACGATCGTGGTCGCCATGGTGTGGCGGCTCGTCGGTCAGGGCCTCGCCGAGCATCCGGTGAACTACCTGCGGGACATCTCGGCCACCGTCCTGATCGCGACGTGGGTGCCGCTGTTCGCGAGCTTCACCGCACTGCTGATCTTCGCCGACCACGGCGGCATGCGGGTGTTCACCGTGATCGCCACGGTCGTATTCGCCGATATCGGTGGCTACGTCGCGGGCGTTCTGTTCGGTAAGCACCTGATGGTGCCCGCCATCAGCCCGAAGAAGTCCTGGGAGGGGCTGGGCGGTTCGCTGCTGTTTGGCATCGCGGCCGCCGTGCTGACGGTGACGTTCCTGCTCGACAAGCCCGCCTGGGTGGGCGTGCCGCTGGGCCTGATTCTGGTGATCACCGGTGTCCTCGGCGACCTGGTGGAGTCGCAGGTCAAACGCGATCTGGGCATCAAGGACATGGGCACGCTACTGCCCGGCCACGGAGGTCTCATGGACCGCATCGACGCGATGCTGCCCTCGGCCGTCGCCGGCTGGATCGTTCTGACGCTGCTGGCGTGAATTCCGGGCGTTGAGCCAGCACGCCGCGGCGCCGAGCGCCAGGCCGACCGCGAGGCCGACGTCGGGGCGCTGGCCGAGCATCGCCCACGACAGCAGCCCCGCCACCGCCGGGATGACCGCGAACAGCATCGTCACGGCCGATGCGCCGTAGGCGTTGATCGCCTGCACGTACCAGGTCATGCACAACGTCGCGTTGCACAGGACGACCGCCGCGACCGCCGCGGCGGCTTTCCAGGGGTCGATGACCGACAGCGGCATCAGAACGGCCAGCCCGGCGACCGGCACCACCGCTACCAGGTTCTGCAGCGCTGCGGTGGCGCGGTAGTCCACCCGGCTGCAGAACCGCTGCTGGTAGACGCCGCCGGCGGCCAGGCAGAGCAGCGACACCAGCAGGAGCAGCACCACGCCGTCGACGTGCCCGACGGCGACGAGTCGGCCGGCACACGCGGCGAGGACGGCGAGCACGCCGAGCAATAGGGCGCAGACCCGTGTGACGGTGAGCCGCTCACCCAGCGCGAGCGCGGCGAGCGCGGCCGTGACCACTGGGTTCATCGAGATGATCACGGCTCCCAGTACGGCGGGCGCGCCGTGAAGGAGTGCGAGATAGAGGCAGATGAACTGACCGGCCTGGGTCAACAGCCCGCTGACGAGCACATGGCTCAGCGCTGCGCGGGTGGGCCATCTCACGTTCGCCGCCACCGCCCAGCCGCTCAGCAGCGCGCCGGCCAGCCCGAACCGGCAAAGCAGCACACCCATCGGGGACATCGCCGAAACCGCAAGGGCGCCAATGGGATAGCCGAGTGCGTAGACGAACGTCAGCGGCGCTGCGGCGCGGAACGGCATCGAACGACGGGTCACGAGTTCATCGTGGGCAGGAGCCGGCGCGATCGTCCAATGATTTTCTGCCATGTTTCGGTGAGATACTGACGAAGTCATGACCAACCCCCTGCCCCTGGTATTCGAACCGCCGCGCCGCGCCATGCCGCCGCGGCACTTCGCCGACCTCGACGACGCCGGCCGCGCGGCCGCGGTCGCGGAACTCGGGCTGCCGGCGTTCCGCGGCAAACAGCTGGCCAACCAGTACTACGGCCGGCTGATCGCCGACCCGCAGCAGATGACCGACCTGCCCGCCGCGGTGCGCGAGCAGGTCGGCCAGGCGCTGTTCCCGCCGCTGCTCGAGGCGTCCCGCGAGATCGAGTGCGACCGGGGTGAGACCCGCAAGGTGCTGTGGCGGGCGGTCGACGGGACCACCTTCGAGTCGGTGCTGATGCGCTACCCCGACCGCAACACCGTGTGCATCTCCTCGCAGGCGGGCTGCGGCATGGCGTGCCCGTTCTGCGCGACCGGCCAGGGCGGGCTCAAGCGCAACCTGTCGACCGCCGAGATCCTCGAACAGGTGCGCTTCGCGGCGGCCGAACTCCGCGAGCGCGATGGGGGAAGGCTGTCCAACATCGTCTTCATGGGCATGGGGGAGCCGCTGGCCAACTACAACCGCGTGCTGGCAGCGGTGCGGCGCATCACGGCGGCCCCGCCGGACGGCTTCGGGATCTCGGCGCGCTCGGTCACCGTGTCGACCGTCGGGTTGGCACCCGCGATTCGCAAGCTCGCCGACGAGCGGCTCAACGTCACCCTCGCGCTGTCGCTGCACGCACCCGACGACGAACTGCGCGACACCCTGGTGCCGGTCAACAACCGGTGGAAGGTCGGCGAAGCGCTCGACGCGGCGCGCTACTACGCCGACGTGACCGGTCGGCGCGTGTCTGTCGAGTACGCCCTGATCCGCGACGTCAACGATCAGCCGTGGCGCGCCGATCTACTGGGCAAGAAACTGCACGGCGCACTGGGCCCGCTCGCGCACGTCAACGTCATCCCGCTCAACCCAACCCCCGGAAGCGAATGGGACGCCAGTCCCAAACCGGCCGAACGCGAGTTCGTCCGCCGGGTGCGCGAACGCGGGGTGTCGTGCACGGTGCGTGACACCCGGGGGCGCGAAATCGCGGCCGCCTGCGGGCAATTGGCGGCCGAGGCTTAACCGGTCGGCGGGTTGACGAACCAGACGTTGTCCTCGCGGAGGCTGCGGCTGCGCCAGCCGTCGGCCGTGCGCACCAGCTGGTGGTGGTAGTAGCCGCCGCAGCAGCTCTGCTCCGGCATCCCGGGTAACTGCATCGGGTTGTAGAACATCGCCCGCACCGTGGCCGTGTCGCCGTCGACATCGGCTTCGATGTTGGTGATGTAGTGCATGGTCCACGGGATCGCGCCGAAGCCGCCTGCGAGCCAGTCGGCGACCTCGTCGCGGCTGCCCACCGCGGCGCCGGCCGAGGAGTAGTCGATGTGCGCGTCATCGGTGAACACCGAGCGGTACAGCTCCCAGTCCTTCGTGTCGACGGCACGGGCGTAGCGGTACAACAGTGCGGCGATCTGTTGCCGGTCGCCGGGCATCTCGCTCACTGGTCGGGCATGCCGATCGTCTTGGCGTTCAGGTACTCCTTGTAGCCCTCTTCACCGTTGCGGTAGCCCAGGCCGCTCTGCTTGGTGCCGCCGAAGGGGCTGTCGATGCCGAAGTGGCTCTTGCCGTTGATGGTGACGTTGCCGGTACGCATGCGGCATGCCACCGCGAACGCCCGGTCGACGTCGGCGCTGCTCACCTCGCCCGACAGTCCGTAGATCGTGTTGTTGGCGATCGCGACCGCGTCATCGTCGTTCTCGTAGGGGGTGACGGTCAGGACGGGGCCGAAGATCTCCTCCTGCGCCACCTGGGAATCGGGGTCGACGTCGGCCAGCAACGTGGGCTGGGTGTAGTAACCGACCGGGAGGTTCTCGGGGATGCCGCCGCCGGTGACGAGCCGCGCGCCCGAGTCGACACCGCTGCGGATGAGGCCGAGCACCTTCTGCCGCTGGGCCTCGCTGATCTGCGGGCCCTGCATGTTGCCCGCGGTCCACGGATCACCCACCGGGAAGTTCTCCATCATGTTCTTCAGGATCTCGATGCCCTCGTCATATCGATTGCGCGGCAACAAGATACGGCTCGGCAGGATGCAGCTCTGGCCCGACATCACGCACGCCATCATCGCCGCCATGGGCAGTGCCGAGCCGAAATCCGCGTCGTCGAGCACGATGTGGGCCGACTTGCCGCCGAGTTCGAGCAGCGTCTTCTTCACCGTCGGGGCGCCGGCGGCCAGAATCGCCCGCCCGGTCGCCGTCGACCCGGTGAACGTGATCATGTCGACCCGCGGATCGGCCGACAGCGCCGCGCCCACCTCATTGGCGTTGGAGACCACGACGTTGAACACCCCGGCGGGGATGTCGGTCTCCTCGGCGACGATGCGGCCGTACTCGCTGCCCGACCACGGAGTGAGCTGAGCGGGTTTGAGCACCACGGTGTTGCCGGCCATCAGCGCGGGCACGGTCTCGGCGATATTGAGATAGAACGGGACGTTCCACGGGGTGATCGCCCCGACCACACCGACCGGCTCGTAGTGGATCTTGCGCCGCGCGGGCCCCAGCGGAGTGTCGTGGACCCCGTTGTCGACCAGATAGTCGAAGGCCCTGCCGTGGTCGGCCCAGTGCTTGACCTCGGCGATCGGGCTCTCGATCTGGCTGCCGGTGACCGAGACGGGGCAGCCGACCTCGGTGATGAGGACCCGGCGCAGCCGCTCCTTGTTGCGCTCCAGCGCCTCGTGCAGCTGGATCAGGCAGTGGTGGCGGAAGTCGAGATCGCGGGACCAGTCGGTCGTGTCGAAGGCGCGCCGGGCCGCGGCGACCGCGCGACCCATGTCGTCGACGGTGCCGTCGGTGGCCCGCCCCGCGACCTGCTCGCTGGCCGGATGGATCACGTCGAAGGTGGCCCCGCTGTCGGTGAATCGCAATTCGCCGTCGATGAGCATGCGCTCTTCACCGGCGAGCACCCCGGTGTCGGTCTCCGCTGTCGTCATGACAGTAGCTTTACAAGAATTCGGCGATGTGTCACGGATTCCCGCCGACTTCCGTCGACTTCAGCTGTTCTTGATGCCCACCGCATGCCGCAGCTGCGCCAGGAACTGATCGTCGTCGTCGCTGCGCACGATGTAGTGCGAGACGGCCACCCGGATGGCGGTGGCGGCCTTGACCGCACCGTTGGGGCCGGGCAGCAACTTCTCGAGCTGGCCGCGCATGGCCGGGATGATGTGGGCCAGCCGGCCGATGACGACCTCGGGTTCGATGTCGACGAGCCGCACGCCGGAGTACGACTGCTGATAGGCGACGATGAACTGCATCGCGGCGTCGACCCGGTCATTGCCCCGCAGCCCGGCGGTGGCCTTGGCGATGCCGGTCTCGAACATCTCGCGTTCGTAGACGCCGAACGCTTCGAGCAGCGCCTGCTTGTCGGCAAACCAGCGGTACAGCGTGGGCCGCGAGACGCCGGCCTGCAGCGCGACCTCGGACAGACTCAGTTTGGTCTGTCCGCTCCGGCCGAGGACTTCGGCGGTCGCGGCAAGGATCCGGTGCCGGGTCGAGGTGTCCTCGGCAGTCGCGGATCCGTCGCGTGCTGGATGGTTCACGTGGCTGACCTTCTATACGGGTTCGGTGTCGATCGTAAAGCGTGCGGTCCTCCGTGGCCGACAGCACGCCGGGCGTCGTTGGTCACAAAGACTTCTCCAATACGGCGACGGTGTCGAGATCCTCGAGCGCGGCGAGACTGAGTTCGAGGCCCCGCACCGCGATGTCCGCGGCCTGCATGCCCCCCATGCCGGCGGTGATCAGCGCCGCGACATAGGGATACAGCGCAGCCTGGCGATAGCGGTCCCACAACTCGTCGCGGTCCAGCTCCGGGCCGCCCCCGGCGGCCAGCGCCTGCCGGTAGACGTCGAGCACATCGCGCTGAGTCGCGATCCGGTCCTCGGTGGCCATGCTCGTGATCAGCGTGTAGGCCAGCTCGCGGCAGGGGTGGCCGCGGCGCACCGCCTGCCAGTCCAGCAGTCCGGCCGAGCCTGCGCGGAAATACAGGTTGCCCGGATGTGCGTCGCCGTGCATGACGGTGTGCGGGGGACGGTCGATCAGCGTGGCGACCGCTCGGTAGTTGTCGTCGATGAAGCGGCCGCGCTGCAGCGGCAGGTCCGTCGTGTCGGCCAGCCGGCGCGCGGACGCCTTGAGCAGCGGAGCCGTCAGCAGCGCGGCGCTGTCGTCGGACGCCGCGTAGAGCCAGCCGAGGGGTCCGATGCCGCGGCGATCGGGCAAGCGGCCCCAGAATGTCGCGTGCAGACCGGCCAGCAGTTCGACGACGAGCGCTGCGCGGTCGACGTCGATCGGGTGCAGCGTGTCGGGGAATTCACACTGCGTCGCGGCCAGGTCTTCCAGGACGAGCACGAATCGTCCTGTCCACGAGTCGAATCGGGCGCCATGACAGCGTGGCACGCCGGCCAGCTCCCCGGCGAGCTGACAGTAGAAGCGCGTCTCCGTCTCGGCGAGGTTGCCCAGTTCGCCCATCATGCGCAGGGGCACGCTCTCGGCCGCCATCTTGACGAACACCGACTCCGGGACGTCCTCGCCGGTGAGCGCCAGTCGCGCCCGCGACGATGTTCCCGCGTCGCCGCCGATGACCGACACCGAGGTCACGGTGCGCCCGAGCAGCGAGGACATCGCCGCGGCATCGAGAGCGGCGACCGAGCGGGGTATCGGCCGCAGGCGCCCGACCAGCGTGTCGGCCGCGATCCGGCGCGCCCCGCGGCCGAGGTGGGCGAGTAACCTCCCGACAGACACCTCATGCCTCCTAGGCTTTGCACCGGCAGCCACAACAGGGTTACAAACGTTGTCCGATTTGTAAAGTGAGGGTTCATGACCGGTCCGCTGGAGGGTGTCAAGGTCGTCGAACTCGGAGTCTGGGTGGCCGGGCCGGCCGCGGGGGGAATCCTCGCGGATTGGGGCGCCGACGTGATCAAGATCGAACCACCGACCGGTGACCCCGCGCGGACGTTCGGCCGGATGCTCGGCCTCGACGGCAAGCTCAGCCCGCCGTTCGAGATGGACAACCGCGGCAAGCGCAGCGTCGTCATCGACGTGACGACCGAGGAGGGTCGCGGCACGGTCTTCGAATTACTCGGTGGCGCAGACATATTCCTCACCAACGTCCGTCCCGGGGCACTCCGGCGGGTCGGCCTGGACTTCCCGGCGGTGGCCCGCCGCAACCCGCGCCTGGTCTACGGGCTGATCACCGGGTACGGCGAGACGGGGCACGACGCCGACCGCGCGGCCTACGACGTCGCCGCGTTCTGGGCGCGGGCGGGCCTGGCCCATCTGCTCACCCGGCCGGGCGACACGCCACCGTTCCAGCGCGGCGGGATGGGCGACCACATGGCGGGCATGACGCTGGCCGGCGCGGTGTGCGCGGCGCTGGTCGCGCGGGCGCGCACCGGCACCGGCCAACTCGTCAGCACCTCGCTGTACCGCCAGGGCGCCTACACGGTCAGTTTCGACCTCAACACGTTCCTGCTCGCCGGCCACACGATCGCGATCGGCCAGCGCGAGACGATGGGCAACCCGTGCATGAACAACTACGTTGCGGGCGACGGGCGCCGATTCTGGATCGTCGGTCTGCAGGCCGGACGGCACTGGCCGCCGCTGTGCCGGGCTGTCGGCCGTCCCGAGTGGTTGACCGATCCGCGGTTCGCGACGCCGCGGTCCCGCGTCGCGCACGCCAGGGACCTGATCGCCGAACTCGACGAGATCTTCGCGACGAAGCCGCTCGACGCGTGGGCGGAAGTCTTTGCGGCCGAACCGGAATTGTTCTGGGCGCCGATCAACTCGCTGGAGGACGTGGTGGCCGACGAGCAGTTTCATGCTGCCGGCGGCATCGTCTACGTGCCCGACGAGACCGGTTCGGAGGTGATGATGGTGGCCTCGCCCGCGGACTTCCACGGCACACCAGTTCAGATGCGTTCGACGGCACCGCGTCTGGGCGAGCACACCGAAGAGGTGCTCGCCGAACTCGGTCGCCACGCGCGTGAGCGAGGATGAGGACGCGACCGAACCCGGATTCCCACAGCCTATTTCGGTGGATGCGGACGCGGGCGCACCAGCACCGACTGCTGGATGGCGCCGACCGGCCCCTGCTGGTCGAACAGCGTGCCGATCGTCGTCCCGATCCCGTCGGGGCCGTAGTTCGTCTCGGCGCGGATTCCGATCCACTCGCCGTCCGGTAGCCGGTGTATGTGCACCGCGAGATCGGAGTTCAGGAACGTCCACCTGCGGATGTCCAGCTTGGCGCCGATCCCGTTGGCGTCGTCGGCGACAGCGAACAAGCGCTCGAGCGGCGTCATCGACTCACCCTTGACCAGGTCGACCTCCGGCCGGATCCATGACTCGCCGGGGCCTTCACCCAACGGTGTGGTCAGCCACCGCCAATCCACGCTGTGCACGTAGTTGAGGTCCCAGTTCTTCTTCATGTCGCGGCTGGTTGCCTTGTCCAGCGGTCGCAGCGGCGGAGCCGGGGCGTGCACGATCTCGGTGGTGTTCAGGGTCTGGAATCGCCAGCCGGTGGCGCGGGCGACCGGGCGGGGCCGCCCGTCCGGGCCCGGCGCGAGCATCTCGGCGCTGATCAACTCGATCTGCTTGCCGGAGCGCTCCCGCTGCGTCCGGACCCAGAGGTCACCGTCGGCGGGCACCGGGCCGAGCAGGTCGATCAGCACTCGGCTGAGCCTGGTGTCCTCGCGTGGTTCGCAGCGCTGCAGGCCGCGGACCAGCAGAGCCGACACCGGGGCGGCGTGCTGGATGGCGGCGGTCCAAGTGCTGCGGACGTAGTCGCTGGCCGCGAACCGCTCGCCGAGGTCATCGGAGGCGTCGAGCAGCTCGTAGTAGGAGTCGGACATCGCAGCCTTTCAGATCAGGGTGGCGTCGAGACGAGAATCCCTGGTGCCGCGCAGACTTTCCGGATACGCGCTCGTCGACGACAACAGGAACAGCGTCCGCCCGTCCGGGCCGCCCAGCGCGCAGGCGATCGCGGTCCGGTCGCCGATGTCGATCCGGTCGGTCACGGTACCGTCGGCGCCGATCCGCTCGAATCGATGCGCCAGCGTCATCGCCGCCCATACGCCGCCTTCGTCATCGAGGCAGATGCCATCGGGGGGTCCGTCCAGTCCGTCGGCGAAAACCCTTCGCCCGCTCAATGTTCCGTCAGAAGCCACGGTGAAGGCGGTCAATCGGCGCGCGGTGGACTCGGCGACGATCAGCGTCGCGCCGTCCGGAGTCAGCACCATGCCGTTGGGAAAGTTCAGGTCACCGGCGACGACGGTGGCGCGGTCCCCGATCGGACGGCCGGGGTCGATGCGCACGATGACGCCGCCCTCGCGCGCCTGGGAGCCGACATATGCGCAGCCGTGCCGGTCGACCACCATGTCGCCGAGGTCGGCGGAGACCAGCGTCGACACGTCGGCGACGGTGGTGACCGTCTCCCCGTCATAGCCGAGGATCTGCCTGCGTCGCGTCGACACGATGAGCAGCGAGCCATCGGGCCGGAAGCCGAGTCCCGACGGGGCATGGCCCGGCAGCGCGAGCGTGCTCATCTCGCCATCCAGTGTCACCGTGTGCACCGCCTCCCCGAGCATGTCGGAGAACCACACCAGACCTTCGAACCAGCGCGGGCCTTCGCCGAAACAGAAGCCGTTGGCCAACGGGGTCAGCGTCACCGCCGGACCGCCCGAACGCCTTTACAAAACACGGGACAAGTGTCACGCTCGCTGGGTGCAGCTGTCAACTACCCGCAGCCCCCGGGACCTGACGTGAACATGAAGAAATACCACAGCCACACGCTGCTCTATCTGCACGAGACGATCGATCTGGGATCGGCGCGCAGCGAGCAGTTCGTCGCGGAGTTCACCGGGGTGTACCACCCGATGATGACCGAGCTCGGCGCGCGGCTGTTCGCGATGTGGGAGACGACCTCCTACAACGGGCACTGGCCGCAGGTCACGATCATCTGGGAGATCGACGCCTTCGCCGACTACGCGCGCATCGGCCGGGCTCAGGCCCGCGGCGGCAGCCACGAGGCGGTAGCCGGCAAGTGGGCGACGTACCTGCGCGACACGGGCGCCCGCGGTGAGGGCCGCATCATGTACGCCGGCCGGAGCAACAAGACGCTGGCCCAACTGCAGGACGCAGACGTCAAGGCGGGCCTGGTGATCCAGGAGATCATGCAGACCAAGCCCGGCCGCCAGGACGACTACATCCGGGAACTCGAGCGGCTCTACGTGCCGTGGTCGGAGTCCACGGGCAAGCGGTGGCTCGGTTCGTTCATCACCACGTTCCGGTTCAACGAGGTGATCCACTACTGGGCGCTCGAGGGGAACTGGGACTGCTTCGAGAACCACTATCCGTCGTGGAAGGACAGCCCGCCCGCCGAGATCGTCACGTGGATGAGTGTCGCTCCCGCTCTGCGGGACGGTTGGGAGGACTCGATCCTCGCCGCACTGCCGCCGTCTCCGCTGCAATGAGCTTCGCCTACGACCCGTTCGATCCGGCGGTGATGGCCGATCCGCTGCCGTACTACCGGAAGTTGCGAGACTCCCACCCCGTCTACTACCTCGACACGTGGGACACCTACGCGCTGTCACGGTTCGACGACATCTGGAACGTGTTGGCGATCAACGACGGAACCTTCGTCGCCTCGGAGGGGACGCTGCCCGCAGCAGCCGTGCTCGCCGCGCACAACGACGGGCCGGTGCCGGATCCGCCGTTGCACCCGTTGCCGTTTCACGCGAACTTCGACGCCCCGGTCTACGACGGCGTCCGTCGCTGCACCGCGGCTCCGTTCCGGCCGAAGAGCGTCGCCAAGCTGGCGCAGCGAATCCGGGTGCTGGCCAACGAGCAGCTCGACGAACTGCTGCCGCGCGGGCGCTTCGACCTCACGCAGGAGTACGGCGGGATCGTGGCCGCGTCGGTGGTGTGCGAACTGGTGGGCCTGCCAACGGATCTCGCCGCGGACGTACTGGCCACCGTGAATGCCGGCAGCCTCGCCGAGCCCGGCGAAGGAGTCGAAGTCGGCAACGCGCGGCCCGGCTATCTGGAATACCTGATCCCGGTGGTGCAGCGCAGGCGGGCAGGCGAGGGTGATGACCTGCCGATCGTCGACAACCTGCTCGGCTACCGCCTGCCCGACGGGTCGGCGCTGACCGACAGCGAGGCCGCCGTGCAGATGCTCGGTGTGTTCATCGGCGGCACCGAGACCGTGCCCAAGATCGTCGCGCACGGGTTGTGGGAGTTGACCTCCCGGCCCGACCAACTCGCCGCGGTCCGTGCGGATCTGGAGACCAACGTGCCGGTCGCGCGCGAGGAGATGATCCGTTACTGCGCCCCGGCGCAATGGTTCGCGCGTACGCTGCGCCGGCCGTTCACCTTGCACGACACCACGATCAAGCCGGGTCAGCGGATCATCTCGCTGCTCGCGTCGGCCAACCGGGACGAGCGCGAGTACCCCGAGCCGGAGCGGTTCGTCTGGAACCGCCCGATCGGACGGTTGCTGGCCTTCGGCCGGGGTCAGCACTTCTGCCTGGGATCTCATCTCGCGCGGCTGGAGATCATGATCATGGTCACCGAATGGCTCAAACGTGTGCCCGAGTTCCGCGTCGACACCGAGGCGGCGTCACGGCCACCGTCGAGCTTCCAATGGGGATGGAACACGCTCCCCGTGGACGTCGGGATGGGGGCCTGACGTGTGGTGCTACCGACTGGTCGCGCCCTATGAGTTCGAGAGGATCGAAGTGCCGCGGCGCTCACCGGAGTCCCTCGCTGACGGACAGGTGCTGCTGCGGTTCCTCGCCGGCGGCATCTGCGGCAGCGACCTGCCCGGCTTCCGCGGCGCGCAAGGCCGACTGCCGGGGGACACCGGTGCGCTGGCCGCGGAGATGAACGGGTTCCCGATCCACGAGGTCGCCGGCGAGGTCATCGCCAGCCGGCATCCGCCGCACACGCCGGGGGACCGTGTCGTCGGCTGGGCGTCGGGCTTCGACGGGCTGATGGAGTACGTGGTCGCCGACGGCAACGGGCTGGCGCCCTACGACGCCTCCCTGAGCCCCGAACACGCGGTGGCACTTCAGCCGTTGGCCTGCGTGCTGTATGCCGCCGAACAGCTGCCCGACCTGACCGGCCGCCACGTCGCGGTACTGGGGCAGGGGTCGATCGGGCTGCTGTTCTCCTACGTCGCCAAGGCCGCGGGCGCCGCGCACGTCACCGGCGTCGACCCGGTGGAGCGCGCCGACGTGGGACCGGCGTTCGGGGTGGACACCGTCGTGCGCACCACCAGCGACCGCTGGGTCGGCCACCTCGCAGCGGATGCCAAGCCCGACATCGTGATCGAGGCTGTCGGCCATCAGGTCGCGACGCTGTCGCACGCGGTCGAGGCGGCCGCCTTCGGCGGGACCGTGTTCTACTTCGGCGTGCCCGACGACGACGCCTATCCGATCAGCATGCGCACCATGCTGCGCAACAACCTGACGCTGAAATCCGGTGTCACCATGGACCGCCGACGTGTGCTCGACCGAGCGAACGTGTTCGCGCGTGACCACCCCGGTCTGCTGCAGCGCTACCTGACCCACACATTCCCGGTCGGCCAGGTCCAGGCCGCATTCGAGTTGGCCTGCCGCCCCGTCCCGGGGCGGATCAAGATCGCGATCGTGCCGTGACGGCCAGCAGATTGCAGGACGCGCTCGCCGCCAAGGACCAGGTGTGGGGCGGCTGGGTGGTGGCTCCGACCCTGATGGGCCCGGAGGAGTTCGCCGCAGCCGGGTACGACTACGTCGGATTCGACGTTCAGCACGGCTATCTCAGCGACGCCGACGTGGCGCTGATGCTGCGCCGGCTCGAGCACGTCCCGATCGCCACCGTGGTGCGCCTGCCCGGCGTCGATGCCGCGCCGATCGGGCGGGTGCTCGACGCGGGCGCCGACGGTGTCGTGATCGCGATGGTCGAGACCGCCGAGCAGGCGGCGCAGGCGGTGGCGGCGGCGCGCTACGCCCCGGCCGGGGTCCGCAGTTTCGGGCCGCTGCGGGCGAGCCTGGGCATCGACCCCGCCGCACTGCAGGCGCGAGCGTCGGTGTTCGCGATGATCGAGACGGCCCGTGGACTCGCCGCGGCCGACGAGATCTGTGCGGTCGACGGCTTGACCGGAATCTACGTGGGTCCGGCGGATCTCGCGATCTCGATGGGCCACGGCCCCGCCGACGCGTGGTCGCAACCGGACGTCACCGACGCGATGGACCGGATTCAGCGCGCCGCGGCGGCGGCAGGTCTGGTCGCGGGGGCTCATGCCGGCACCGGGAAGGTGGGAAAAGACCTGGCACAGAGAGGTTTTACGATGATCACGCTGACGTCGGAATCGCAGGCGCTGCGCCGCGGGGCGGCAGTGCACTTGGCCGAAGCGACAGGGGATTCCTGATGGCCGGCGTGGCTCTCGTCACCGGCGCCGCCCGCGGTCAGGGCGCGGCGATCGCCGCCCGTCTCGTCGACGACGGCTTCCGGGTCGCGGCCTGCGACGTGCTGGCCGACGGTGCGGAGGACGTCGCCGCCCGCCTCGGGGAGGACCATGCCGTCGCCGTGGCGCTCGACGTCACCTCCGCCGACCAGTGGGCGCGCGCCGTCGCCGCCACGGTCGAACGATTCGGCGGTCTCACCACGCTGGTGAACAACGCCGGTGTGCTGCACAGAGCTTCGCTGCCCGATGAGACCGCGGCGGGCTTCGAGAACAGCTGGCGGGTCAACTGTCTCGGTCCGTTCCTGGGTATCAAGGCCGCCCTGCCGTATCTGCGCGACGCGGACGGCGCGGCGGTGGTCAACACGTGCAGTACCGGCGCGGTCCGGCCGTTCCCGAACCACAGCGCGTACGCGTCGTCGAAATGGGCGCTGCGCGGGCTGACCCAGGTGGCGGCCGTCGAGTTGGCGCCGTCGGGCATCAGGGTCAACGCAGTGTTCCCCGGACCGGTCGAGACACCGATGCTCGACGCCGACACCCAGACCCGGCTCGTGGGGCGCGCCCTGATGGGGCGCATCGGCAAGCCCGTCGAGATCGCGGACGCCGTCGCGTTCCTGGTCTCCGAACACGCCTCGTTCATCACAGGATCCGAGCTCATCGTCGACGGTGGGCAATCCCTGCAGATTGGATGACAACGCCCCATGGCGAAATCTCTCTCGGTGGGAATCATCGGCGCCGGTCCCGGCGGTCTGGCGCTGGGAATCTTCCTGCGCAAGGCGGGGTTCGACGACTTCACGATCTTCGACCGCGAGGACGGCGTCGGCGGCACCTGGCGGATCAACACCTACCCGGGTCTGGCCTGCGACGTGAAATCCCACCTGTACTCCTACTCCTTCGACCTCAACCCGCGCTGGTCGCGGATGTGGTCGGGCCAGCGGGAGATCCTCGACTACTTCGAAACCTGCGCCCGCCGCTACCAGTTGGAACCACACCTGCAGCTCAGTACCGACGTCGTCTCCGCGGTATGGGAACCCGAGCTCCGGTCGTGGCGGCTGATCACCGCCGACGGTGCCGAGCACACCTTCGACATCATCGTGTCGGCCGTCGGCCTGTTCACCCAGCCGGTGCTGCCGGATCTCGTCGAGGAGGAGCCCTTCGCCGGAACCGTCATGCACACGGCGCGGTGGGACCACTCGGTGGACCTGCGCGGTGCCAGGGTGGCGGTACTCGGCACGGGTTCGACCGCGGCACAATTGGTTCCCGAGGTCGCCAAGCTCGCCGAGAAGGTGTATTCGGTGCAGCGCTCCCCGACATGGGTCCTGCCCAAGCCCGACCGCGAGTACACCCGGCGGGAGAAGTGGGTGTTCGCTCATGTGCCGTTGGCCAAGAAGATCTACCGCACCCGGCTGTGGCTGCGCAGCGAGGCGAACATCTCGGTCATCGAGAACGGCAGCGACAAAACCCGCGAGTTCACCGGTATCGCGCTGCGCAACCTCGAGGCCGCCATCGCCGACGACGACCTGCGCCGCCGGCTGACCCCCGAGCACCCGCTGGGGTGCAAGCGGCTCGTCTTCGCGACCGACTACCTGCAGACCCTGGGTCAGCCGCACGTCGAGGTGGTGTCCAGCCCGGCCCGTGCGCTGCGCGCCCGCGCACTGGTCACCGAGGACGGCACCGAGCTCCACGTCGACGTCGTGCTGTGTGCGACCGGATACGCGGCGGCGGACTACCTGGGTCAGATCGAGGTCCGCGGCGCCGAGATGACGGCGCTCTCCGACACCTGGCGCGACGGGGCGTTCGCCTACCTGGGCATGACCGTGCCGGGCTACCCGAACTTCTTCATGCTCTACGGGCCCAACACGAACGTCGGTTCCAACTCCGTGATCTTCATGCTCGAGGCGCAGGCGCACTACATCGCCCGGGCGCTGAAACACCTGCGGCGCACGCACCGGTCGTATATCGAGGTCCGCCCCGAGGTGATGACGCGATTCCTGCAGCGGATCGACAGGTGGATGCAGGGCACCGTCTGGCTGACCCGGTGCAGCAACTACTTCCGGGCCGCCAACGGCCGCGTCGTCACCCAGTGGCCGCGCAGCGCCCGGAACTTCTGGACACTGACTCGCTGGTTCCGGCCGGGCGACTACACGTTCGACCCACCGGCGACCCGGCCCACCATCCGGGTCGGCGCACAGACGGTGGCAGACAATGACCCTCGCTGATCGCCTGGACGGAGCGCTGCGGCATCTCGCAGAGATGCGCACCGACCTCTCGCCGCCCGTCCTCGGCGCGGTCCGTGACTCGCTGAACCAGCGGCGCGCAGAGGCGGCGATGACCTCGGACACGATCGGCGTCGAGGTCGAACAGCGCGAGGTGCCGGCGTCGCCGGGGCTCACGGTGCGGATCTACCGCGGCGGGCCGCCTCCATCGCCTGCGATGATCTACTGCCACTCAGGGGCTTTCGTTCTGGGCAACCTGGACACCGACCATTTGCAGTGCATCGAATACGCGCGGCGCGGACGCTGCACCGTGATCTCGGTGAACTATCGGCTCGCGCCAGAGGACCCGTTCCCCGCGGCGCTGGACGACGCGGCCGCCGTCCTCGACTGGGCGGCGCAGAGCTCAGCAGAGCTCGGCATCGACGCCGGCGCTCTCGCCGTGGCGGGCAGCAGTGCCGGGGGAGCGCTCGCCGCACGACTGGCCGCGCGGGCCGCGGCCGGGGCGGCGCCTCCCGTCGTCTTCCAGATGCTGCACCAACCCGTCCTCGACGATCGGCCCACGCCGTCGAAGGAGGAGTTCACCACGACGCCGGGCTTCGACACCGACGCCGTCCGGTGGATGTGGCGGCACTATCTCGAAGGGGCCCCGGCCTCGGCCGAGGCGGCTCCCGGCCGCGCCGGTGACTTGGCCGGGCTCCCGGCCGCGCTGATCACCTGCTCGGAACTCGACCCGCTGCGCGACGAGGCCATCGACTACGCGTTGCGGCTGATGTGGGCCGGTGTCACCACCGAGCTGCACGTGTTCCCCGGCACCTGCCACGGATTCGACTCGATGGTCCCGGAGTGGGATGTCAGCGAGCGGCTGTTCGACATCCAGGGCGCGGCATTACGTCGCGCGTTCCTGCGGTAGGCGCGTCCGTGTAACGCGCTGACGTCGGTAGGCTGTCGCTTTACAATCGATGTCGAGAATGTCACGCTGCCGGTATGGACTTCTCCGAAGTCGAGCTGTCCGACGAAGACCAAGCCTTCCGCGACGAACTGCGGCAGTTCCTCGTGTCGGTGGTGACCGACGATGTGATCCGCCGCGACCGCGAAAGCGGAGACAATTTCGACGAGGACGTCCACCTCGCGCTCGGCGCCGCGGGCTATCTCGAACGCGACTGGCGCGCGGGAACCGATGCCGGTTTCAGCGCCGTGCAGCGGCGGATCTGGGAGCTCGAGATTGGTCGGGCGCACACGCCGTGGTTCCACTGGGGCACGACCGCGATGGTCGCCAACGCCGTGGATCGGTTCGGTTCGGCCGACCTCAAGGACGAGGTGCTCCCGAAGGTGCTCTCCGGTCAGTACCGGCTGTGCCTCGGATACACCGAGCCCGACGGTGGCTCCGACGTCGCGACGTGCAAGACCCGCGCCGTGCGGGAAGCGGATGGATCGAGCTGGGTTATCAATGGCGCGAAGATGTTCACGTCCAATGCGCACCACGCCCAGTTCGTCTTCCTGATCACCAACACCGATCCCTCGGCGCACAAACACAAGAGCCTGACGATGTTCCTGGTGCCGCTCGACGCGCCCGGCGTCGAGATCCAGCCGATCCGCACCGTCGACGGCGACCGCACCAACATCACCTTCTACAGCGACGTCCGCGTCGACGACCGGTACCGGGTGGGCGAGGTCAACGGTGGCTGGGCCGTGCTCAGGGACGCTTTGAACGCCGAACACGGCACAGTGGAACGCGACGACAGTGGGCTGCACAAGATCGCGGTCATGACCGAACATCTACTGCTGCTGGCCGACGCGGTCGATGCGGTCGCGGCACGCGTGTCCCTCGATGACGGGGCGGTGGCATATCGGTTGGGCCGCAGCATCGCCCGGCTCGAAGCGGCGCTGTCCACTCCTGAGATGTACGGCCGGGTGGCGATCGCGCAGGCGCTGCGCGACATCACCCCGGACTTGATGGACGTTCTCGGGACTGCGTCGAGCCTTCCCGGAGGCACCGACGCGGAGTACCTGTTCCGGTTGGCGGGCCCGACCGGCATCTACGGCGGCACATTGGAAGTGTTCCGCAACATGATCGCCCAGCATGCCCTCGGCCTCGGCAAGCCGAGCTACGCGCCACCCGCTTAGACGGCGCGTTCCGGCCCCCGTGCACGTTCGGCTTTGATGCGTGCGGCTACCTCGGCGCTGCGCAGGCGTCGCCGTTTGGGAATCTTCACCGCGCGGGCCGGACGGGGCGGCGGGATCGGCGGTGGGGGTGGCAGGTCGGCAGCGGCGGTGTTCAGGGTGGGGAAGAACAGGTGGCTGCCCGGTTTGGTGACATACGCCCGTCCGGACGGCGATGTCCACGTCACAGTGCCGTCAGGAGATTGCTTTTCGCTCCAGCCGCCGGGGCCGTCCCAAAAAGTCTTCATGAGGTGATGGCCGCGGCATTTGCACGTCAGGTTCGACGGATGGGTGGGCCCATAGGGCCAGGGCAGGGAATGGTCGAGGTCGCAGCGATCGGCGGGAACCGAGCAGCCCGGGAAGCGGCAGAACATGTCGCGGATTCTGACGAACTCGGCCAGTGCTGCCGATGGGCGATAGCCGGCTTCGCACTCCGGGCCGGGCAACTGAAGGGGCACGATCTTGGCGCCGTTGCGGATCGCTTCGGCCAGCACCGCGGTGGGCACGATCTTCCCTCCGGGAAGCAGCGCCAACCCGGTGTCCTTCGGCGGCTGCGCCTCATCGTCGGCGGGCTCGTTCGGCGGCTTGTCGTCCGTCTCGTCCTCGACTGCTTTGTTGTTGGTGGTCCCCGGTTGCTCGGGCTCGTTCGGCGGCTTGTCGTCCGTCTCGTCCTCGACTGCTTTGTTGTTGGTGGTCCCCGGTTGCTCGGGCTCGTTCGGCGGCTCGGTGGCGGCGATCTCCTGGTGGGCGGCGTCGATAGCGGCCTGATCGGCGATGACGCGGATCACGATGTGCGAAGCGGGTGCGGTGGCCCCGGCTTTGGGGCAGTCGGTGGACCCGCACCGGCAGACCAGGTGGTCGTTGCCGTGGGCCACCGCGCCCATGGCGTCGGAGCGGCGCTCACCGATCGAGCGGGGATCGTTGTCGCACACCGTCTTGACGATCGCGGTGATACGCCGTTCCAACACGATGGCATCGGCGGCCATCAACAGGCCCCACGCGGTGGTGGTTTCCGCCTTGTCCTGACTCGCTCCGATTTTGAAGTCGCGAGTGCGCAGCAGTTCCTTCGCCAGCCGCACGGCCTCGGGGTCGTAGCGCTCGATGATCGCATCGACGGCACGCACCAACTGGGTTTCCGACAGCGTTCCCCACGCCTCGGCTTTGGCGGCCAAAGCGTCGTCGATCAAGGTCATCAGCCGGCCGTCGTCGACCAGGTGGGTGCGCCAGGTCAGCTCGGAGATCAACCGGAAGCTGAGCCGGCCCTGGCAGTACAGCGCCGCGACCCGGGGGAGCCGCTCGCGCAGTGCGACGGCGATGTGAAGCTGTCCCGATGCTCGGCGCTGGCTCATTGTCAGCGCGGCCGCGACCTGGGCAGCGGTGTTGTCCCAGCTGTCGAATTTCCACCGGGCTTGTTCGTCACTGTCATCGACGCTGCGATGCACGAGCTCCGCGATCGCGGCCAGCCGCCGCGCACCAGCCCGAGCCTCATCCCGGGCGGCCTGCTCGATCGCGGCCACCAACGCGTCATCCGCGACGTCGGCGAACAGGCGGTCGAACATGCATTCGATTATGCCCAAAGGGTCTGACACAGAACCCTTTTCCGCGGCGGCGTTCGATGAACGTGCGCAAAACCCCTCCGCGCGGCGGCGTGTCGATGCGCAGACACGCACCCTCGCGGGAAGGCGGGGACCCGCTCTACAGTTTCGGGATCACCTCGGAGGCGAGCAGATCGAGAGTCTGGTCCGAGCATCGGTCGTGGGTGAAGAGCACGATCTGGCCGAAGCCCATCTCGACCAGCTCGCCCAGCCGGTCCACGATCGCGGGCGGTGTGCCGATCAATCCCGTTGCATGCAGCCCGAATTCCGGGATGCCGAACCGCCGCTCGGCGACGGCGCGCACGTCGGGCAGCGACGCGTCGTCAGGGGCGAGCGCCATCACCGCCTCGATGGACAGCACGATCGAGCCCGGATCGCGGCCGATGCCCTCGCAGAGCGCGCGCAGCACCGTGATCTTGTGCGCCATCTCGTCGAGCGCGTAGGTGGGGACGTTCCAGACATCGGCATAGCGTGCGACGAGCGGCAACGTGAACTTCTCGCCTGCGCCGCCGACGATGATCGGCGGCCGTGGCTTCTGTGCCGGACCCGGTTTGACGGGCATGTCCGAGATCGTGAAGTGCCGGCCGGAGAAGTCGATCCGTTCGTCCGCGAACGCCTGATGCAAGATCGCGAGTGTCTCGCCCAGCTGCTCGGAGCGCCGCGGAAACGTGCCCCACTCGAACCCGGCGCGGTGATGTTCGTCCTCGATCGAGCCGCTGCCGATGCCGAGGGACAGCCGGCCGCCCGATATCTGGTCCAGCGTGGTCGCCATCTTCGCCAGGGTGACGGGATGGCGAAACTGATTGCACAGCACCATGTGTCCGACGCGGATCCGTTCGGTGCGGCTCAGCAGCGCGGTGGCGAGTGTCCACGCCTCCATGGACGGATAGTCGGGCATCCCCGGCGCGTAGAGGTGGTCGTAGAGCCACAGTGAGTCGATGTCGAGCTCCTCGCAGCGCCGGGTCCTGGCGAGGAGGTCATCGAACGAGAATCCCATCTGAGGGAGATAGACGCCGATCTCCGGCCTGTTCATGATCCTCCCGATTGCGCTGTACTTTCCGTCCACTGCATGGTAACGACATTCTCATAGTTGGAGAAGCTGCTTTCTGTTGCGGCGTGCCGAGGGAGCTGATCATGCATTTCGCCATCACCCATCCGATGCACAGCCATCCCTACAACCCCGAACTGGTCACGGGGCCGGGGATCGCTGCAGTCGCCTCGGCTGCGGAGACCGCAGGGTTCGGCGGGTTCGGTTTCACGGATCATCCGGCGCCGACGCAGCGGTGGCTCGAGTCGGGTGGGCACGACGCGCTGGACCCCTTCGTCGCGATGAGTTATGCCGCCGCACATACGACGACGATGCGGCTGATTCCGAACATCGTGGTGCTGCCCTACCGCAATCCGTTCGTCGTGGCCAAGGCGGGCGCCAGTCTGGACCTGGTGTCGGGCGGCCGTTTCACGCTGGCGGTGGGCGTGGGCTACCTCAAGCGCGAATTCGACGCCCTCGGTGTGGGTTTCGACGAGCGGGCTGAGCTTTTCGAGGAATCGCTGCGGGTGATCCGCGAGATCTGGACCGCCGACGATGTGACGTTCGAGGGCAAGCATTTCCACGCCAAGGGCATCACCGCGCATCCCAAGCCGCTCAGCACGCCTCACCCGCCGATCTGGATCGGCGGCAACACGTCGGCGGCGCGGGCGAGAGTCGCCGCGCACGGGCAGGGCTGGTGCCCGTTCCGGGCCCCCGCGGTGCTCGCCCAGACCGCACGGACCGCGGCGCTGGAATCCCTCGAGCACCTCGCGCACGGCGTGGACGATCTCCGACGCAGGCTGGACGAGGCGGGTCGGGATCCCGCCGGTGTCGACGTCGCGTTCACCAACGACGTGGGCGGCAGTCCCGGCGATGACGACTTCGACGCCGACGCGTTCCTGTCCGGGGTCGACGACCTCGAGAAGGTCGGTGTCACGTGGATCCAGGTGGCGGTGCCCGGGGACAGCCTGACGCACGCCCTCGAGGCGATCGATCGATTCGGCGCGGAGGTCATCGCCGCGCGGTGACCGCGGCTCTATGCAGCCAGCCTGACGAGCGTCTTGCCGATGTTGGCGCCCGTGAACAGGCCGTTGAGTGCGTCGACGCACGACTCGATGCCCTCGAAGATGTGTTCACGGTGCACGAGCAGCCCCTCCTCGTCCCAGCGTCGCAGCGCCGCGAATGCCTCGTCGAAGCGGCCCCATTCGTCGAGTGCGTTGAAGCCTTGCATCAGCGCGGTTTTGGCGAGCAGGTTCACGTAGTTGGCCGGGCCGGGATGCTCGCCGGTGAGGTAACTGGAGATCACGCCGCACAGCACGACGCGCGCCTTGGGTGCCAGCCGGCCGAGCACCGCGTCCAGAATCGGGCCGCCGACATTGTCGAAGTAGACGTCCACGCCCTTCGGGCAGTGCTGTTTGAGCGCGGCGGGCAGGTCCTCGCCGCGGTAGTCGATGCAGGCGTCGAAACTGAAGTCCTCCACGACCGCCCGGCACTTGTGCGGTCCGCCGGCGATGCCGACCACTCTCGCCCCGGCGATCTTGGCGATCTGGCCGGCCACCGAGCCGGTCGCGCCCGCCGCGGCCGACACGACGACGGTCTCGCCGGGTTGCGGTCGGCCGATGCCGGTCATCCCGAAGTACGCCGTCGCGCCGGTCGGACCGTAGATCGACATCACCGCGCGCTGGTCGACCTGATCACCCGGTCCGGGCACAGGGGTGGTGAACAGGTCGTCGCGGACGATGGTGTACTCCTGGAACCCGGTCAACGTCGTGACGACGTCGCCGACCGCGTAAGCGTCGCAACGGGTTTCGACCACCCGGCCGATTCCGGCCGCGCGGATGACCTCACCGAGCGCCACCGGGGGCAGGTAGCCCGGCTGGTCGTCGAGCCACGTGCGGGCGGCCGCGTCGATTCCCACGTAGGTCGTGCGGACGAGCGCCTCGCCGTCGGCGGGTTGCGGCGCGGTCGATGTCACGAGTTCGGTGTCCTCGGGAGCCACCAGCCCGTGGGGGCGGCGGCGCAACACGATCTGGCGGTTCGTCAGCGTCGACACCAGCCGAACCTACCGAAGGCGGGGCGCCGCTGAACTTGCTTCGACTACAGCCGCCACAGTGCCTCCTGTGCGGTGGTGGCGATCAGAGCACCGCGCTGGTCGTACAGCGAGCCGAACGCGAGGCCGCGCGAATCGCTGTTGTTGCGCGAGATCACCTCGTACCGGTGCCAGTCGTGCGGCACGAACGGGCGGTGAAACCACACGGAGTGATCGAGGCTGGCGGCATACCCGACGTCGGGCCGCAGTGGCGTGCCGGGGGGACGGGCCACCGGAACCGGACCGAAATCGGACAGGAACGTCAGCGTGCACGCCCGGATCAACGGATCGTTCTCGATCTCGGCGCGCGTGCGGATCCAGAACGGCGGCAACGCGAACACCGAGTCGTCGTCGGGCGTCGTGCGGATCTCGAAGTGATCCGCGTACTCGATGTCGGGTTCCTTGGGGCAGGCGTCACCGAACAACAGCGAAGGTGGGTGCTCGGGGTGCCCGTCGGCACCGGGTTCGGGGGTGTGGAACGACGCGATCATCTCGAGGATGACCGCGCCCTGCTGTACCGCGGTCACGCGGCGGGTGTCGAAGGACCGGCCGTCTCGGGTGCGCTCGACGTGCAACTCCACATCGACGCCGTAGCGGCCGCCGCGCACGAAGTACAGGTGCAGCGACTGGGGGAGCTTGCCCGCCCCGACGGTGGCTCCCGCGGCGCCCAGCGACTGGGCGGCGATCAGGCCGCCGAACAGCCGCGGACCGGGACCTGCCGGGGGAGGCGCGGTGACGAACGTGTCGTCGTGGCGGTCAAAGGACAGCAGTTGAGCGATCCAGCTCGTGTCGACACGTGTCATCGAGTGCCGAGGCTAGCGGGCGGCGAAGTACCTCTGTCCGTCGGAGGCCGCCCGGCCGAAGCCGGCCTTCACGATCGGGGCGAGAACCGTGAACGGCAGGCGCATCGCGCGGACCGGTTCGATCGCGACCAGCCAGGTGAAACGGGTGCCGACGCCGTCGGGCTCGATGCGGTAGTCCTCGGCGAACCGACGGAACAGCGGCACGTTCGCCTCGTACACGTAGAACGCGTAGCCCGAGCCTTCGTCCCACCGGAAGAAGCGTTCGTGCACCCGGGTTCCTCCGGTGCCCACCTCCCGGGTGGTGCCGACACCGAACGGCCGCGGCGACGTCCACGTCAACGACGAGACCGTCTTGCCCCACGCCGACAGCGACTGGTCGGACTGCAGCGACTCCCAGACCCGCTCGGGCGTAGCGGCGAAGTGCCTCTCGTAGCGGAACACGTGCGGCGCCGAGTCGAAGAATTCGGCGTCGGCGGACTGCAGGCGGAACCATCGCGTCATGCCGATGACTCTAAAAGACGGTCTCGCGGAGTTCAGGGAGTTCGGCGCGCACATCGACTCTGGTCTCGTCGAAGCTCACCATGCCCTTGATCGGTTGGCTCTCCGGTAGCGGGTCGTCGTAGCTCCACGCGACGTCGGCGATGACGGTGTCGCCGACCGCGGCATCGAACCAGGTGGCGTACCCCTTGTAATTGCAGTAGCTCGACGTGTCGGACGGGATCAGCAGATCCGTGCGGACCAGGGCCGGACTGACGTAGAGGCGCGGCTCCAAGGCGGTCTCGAACAGGATCACCGTGTCGGCGGTGTCGACGAGGGTCGTGCCGGCGATATCCACCCGCAGGTGACGCGACGTCGGACGGCAGTCCACGCGGTGGTAGGGATTCGGTGGGTAGTGCACCAGTCGCCGCCCCTCCTCGAGCCAGGTGTCCACCGCCTCCCACGGGACGACGACGTAGCCGGGCGCCTCCGGGACCGGGGTGCCGGGCAAGTCGGAGATCTCCTCGGCGGCGAATGCGTAGCTCAGCGGCTGACCCCGGCGATGGACCATCAACGCGGCTTCGGTGTCGATCACGGTGCGGCCGTCTTTGACCGCCTGCACCCGCCGCCGGTGCGGTTCGATGTAGACGAGATCGCCGGCGACGTGCGGAGTGAACCGGCCTGCGCGGTCCCGCCCGAGGGGTCCGCGTCCCGCAACCAGACTCATCGAAGATCGGCTACTGCACGGCGTTTCGAGTACGGCATGACAACCGAGTCTACGAAACGCCGCACCGGGGATCAGAAAACCGGTGGAATGGGTACCTGCTGACGAACGAACAGGGGGAGCGAGTGAAACGGCTCAACGGCGTGGACGCCATGATGCTCTACAGCGAGACGCCCGAGATCCACATGCACACCCTGAAGATCGGCATCCTGGATGTGTCCGCGGTCGACGGCTACGACTTCGAGTTGTTCCGCAGGGCCGCGCTGCCCCGGTTGCACGCGCTGGCTCCGCTGCGGTACCAGCTCGTGGACATCCCGATGAAGGTGCACCACCCGATGTGGGTGCAGAACGCCGACATCGACGTCGACTACCACGTCCGCAGGGCCCGGGTGCGCGCTCCCGGCGGCCGCCGCGAACTCGATGCGCTGATCGGGGAGATCGCGGGCACCCCACTGGACCGGACTCGTCCACTGTGGGAGATGTATGTGGCGGAAGGGCTGTCGGACAACAGGATCGCCGTGATCCACAAGGTTCACCACGTCCTCGCAGACGGCATGGCGTCGGCCAACCAGATGGCCATGGCGATCGGGCCGCACGAACCCGAGATCGGCGGTCAGCTGGACGCGGTGGCGGCCGACTCGCGCGCCCCGGCGAATCTGCTCAAGGCCGCCGGGCGCGATCACCTGCGCCAGATCGCCCGGCTGCCCCGGCTGGTCAACGACACCGCCGCGGGCGTGGCTCGCGTGCGCAGGAAGGCCAGGGAGCGTGGCCGCCATCCCGACCTCGCGCGCAACTTCGCGCCGCCGCCGTCGTTCCTCAACCACGTCGTCACACCCGGCCGGCGCTTCGCGACCGCCCCGCTGGCCCTGGCTGATGTCAAGGAGACGGCCCGGTGTCTCGGCGTGACCCTCAACGACATCGTGCTCGCGACCGCCGCCGGTGCGCTGCGTGAGCTGCAGCTGCGCTACGACGGCCGGGCGGGCGAGCCGCTGATCGCCGGGGTCCCGGTCAGTTACGACACCTCGCCCGGGCGGCTTGTCGGCAACGAATTCACCTACATGACGCCGTCATTGCCCGTTCACATCGACGATCCGCTGCAGCGGGTGGCGCTGACGGCGACCGCGACGGCGATCGCGAAGGAGAACCACAATCTGCTGGGGCCGACGCTGTTGCCGTCCTGGCTGTCGTACCTGCCGCCGAGCCTGACGCCGCAGATCTTCCGCTCGCAGGCCCGGCGCGTCGAGTCGGCGATGGTCATGAACCTCACGATCTCCAACGTGCCCGGTCCGCGGGAGCGGGGCTGCGTGGAGGGCGCCGTAGTCAACGAGATCTACTCCGTGGGGCCGATCGTGGCCGGCAGCGGGATGAACATCACGGTGTGGAGCTACGTCGACCAGCTCGCGATCTCGGTGCTCACCGACGACCGCACCCTCGAGGATCCGCACGAGGCCACCGACGCGATGATCGAGTCGTTCTCGCAGATCCGCCGCGCCGCCGGACTGTCCGGTGACCTGACACCCGTCGAGTCGGCGTTGCCGTTGGCCGCAGCCGTCTGACACACGGAAGCCGTTGCTCCGCGCACTCTTTCGCGGGGCCAGCCGGAGGCGGCCGGGTGCCGCACGCGCAATTCATGCTTTACATATCGACCGCCGAGTGTCACGCTGTGTGGGTCGCGCCGGGACAGCCGCGCACGGGTGAATCGGATGTTCCAGGGAGACAGCGAATGACCGCTCGCACGTTATCGGGGAGCTATGACCTCGTGGTGATCGGCGAGGATGTCGCGAGTGTCGTCCGCGCTGCCGGCGGCTGGCTCTGCGACCGCGCGCGGGCGGGTTGGCAGGTGACGGCGTCCGTACCGGCGGCCACCGACGTGCGAGCGCTGCGGATCCTGGGTGTACGCGCGGAGACGGGGGATCCCGGCGCCGGCCTGCTCGACGGGCTGTCGCCGGCGGCGGTCTCGGTCGATGCGCGGCTGGTGAGCCGCGACGAGCAGGTGCGCCGGGAGGTGTTGCGCTACCTCGACGACGCTCGCACGGAGGTGACCGTCTGGGGGGAGCCGTCGGTGTTCGCCGCGGACCGCCGATTCGACCCGGTGCATCACCGCCTCAGCGCGGCCGCCCGGGCGTTCAAACAGCAGGCACTGCTGGCGGCCGGTGGCGGGTCGGCGGGCACATCCCGGGAGACCTTCGCGGCTGCGTCGCTGTGGTACCCGCTCGACGGCGCCGACCTGCTGGGGCCTACATCCGGTCGCGGTGGCGGTGCACAAACCAGCTGCGCGCGACGAAGGCGAACACCATCGCCGCGAACCCGATGAGGAACCAGTCCTCCACGTGACCCTTGTGGTTGCCGTGCATCATCAGCAGCAGGAACAGCCCGGCGAGCACACCACCGATCTGCAGGGCGAGGTGGTTCTGCGTGGACCAGCCCCACTGAGCCGACGGCACGTCCTCGACGTCGACGCCGGTGTGACGTTCCACCTCGGTGCTTGCCACGGCTGCTCCTCACGATCGGGCGGCATGTGCTTGCCGTCATTCTGACACAGGTCTCCTGCGGCCCCGACGCGGTGATGCGCACTAAGCTGGCCGGTCATGGCAGAGCACGGTCTCTTCGAGGACAGGGTCGTCTTCATCACCGGGGCCGCCCGCGGTCAGGGGCGCGCCCACGCGGTCCGGTTCGCCGAGGAGGGCGCCGACGTGATCGCGGTGGACCTGTGCGCGCAACTCGACACCGTCGCGTACCCGATGTCGACGCCCGAGGACCTCGACGAGACGGTCCGGCTGGTCGAGAAGACCGGCCGTCGCATCGTCGCCGAACACGGGGACGTCCGGGACCGGGAGCGGATGGCCGAGGTCCTCGCCCGCGGTGTCGAGGACTTCGGCCGGCTCGACTTCGTGCTCGCCAACGCCGGGATCCTGCCCGCGGCCGGTGCACAGGGCGCCGACATCGCCGCGTACACCGACGCGATCGGTGTGATGCTCAACGGGGTGTACTTCACGATCGACGCGGCGCTGCCCGCGCTGCTGCGCAATCCCGACGGCGGCGCGATCGTGATCACCAGTTCGGCGGCCGGATTCAAACCGGTCAGCACCGATTTCGGCACCATGAGCCACGGCGCGGCGGGCTACACCGCCGCCAAGCACGGCGTCATCGGCCTGATGCGCCACTTCGCGCGGTCGCTGGCCGAGAAGAACATCCGGGTCAACTCCGTGCACCCCGGCGGTGTCGCGACGCCGATGGTGCTCAACGAGGCGATGGCGCAGTGGGTCGGGGAGCACCCCTCCTTCGGCGAGTCGCAGCAGCCGCTGCTCGGCCTGCCGATGATGGAACCCGGCGATGTCAGCGACGCGATGGTCTACCTGTGCGGACCCGCCGGCCGCTATCTCACCGGCGTGGCCCTGCCCGTCGACGCCGGACTGACCGTCAGATAGCGCTGTAGCGGCGCAGTGCTTCGGCGCGCTCGCGCTTGTGGTCGACGATGGGTTCGGGGTAGCCGTCGGGGCGGTCGCCGTCGAGCTTGTGGACGTCGGAGACGTCGGCCAGTTCAGGGACCCAGCGGCGCACGTACTCACCCGAGGGGTCGAACTTCGCGCCCTGGGTGGTCGGATTGAACACGCGGAAATACGGGGCGGCGTCGGTGCCACAGCCGGCGGCCCACTGCCAGCCGTGCTGGTTGTTGGCCATGTCGCCGTCCACCAGTTGCTCGAGGAACCAGCGCGCACCCCACTGCCACGGCAGATGCAGATCCTTGACCAGAAACGAGGCCACGATCATCCGCACCCTGTTGTGCATGAAGCCGGTGGCCGCCAGCTGGCGCATCCCGGCGTCGACGATCGGGAACCCGGTCTTGCCGGCCTTCCACGCCTCGAACGCCTTCTTCGCGTCGTGGCCCTCGTCGACCTCGATTCCGTCGAAGTTCTTGTTCCAGTTCCACCACACGCTGTGCGGCCACTCGTGCAGCACCGAGGCGTAGAAATCCCGGAACGCCAGCTCCCGCAGATACGCCTGGGCGCCTTTGCCGCGTCCGAGATCGGCGGCCATCGTCCGGGGATGGATCGCGCCGAACTTCAGATGCGCCGACATGCGACTGGTCGCGGCGAGGTCGGGGCGGTTGCGGTCGTCGGCGTAACCGGCCAGACCGTCGCCGAGGAACTGCTCCCACTGGTGCCGGGCGGCCTGCTCGCCGGCGGGAAGATCGAGTTCCACACCGGCGTCCGGGATTTCGGCGAGGCCTCCGCGGCCGACGTCTGCCGGGTCGATCCAGCGGGCCGAACTCTTCTTCGAGTCGGCCGGCGGACGCCACCCGTGTCTGCGCCACGCGTCGAAGAACGGGGTGAACACCTTGTACGGGGTGCCGTCGCCCTTGGTGACGCGACCGGGTGACACCAGATACGGCGACCCGGTCGCCACCAGTTCGACGTCGCCGAGGGCGTCGCGCACCTGATCGTCACGCCGCCGACCGAACGGGGTGAAGTCGCCGGACACGTGCACCGAGGACGCGCCGACCGCCTTGGCCACGGCCGGGATCCGGCGTTTGGGCTCGCCGCGGGTGACCAGGAGCCGGCCGCCGAGGGCGGAGTCCAGGTCGCGCAGCGCGTCGTAGAGATACTGCAGCCGCCGCGGTCCGGCCGACGCCTCGAGGCGCGGGTCGAGCACGTAGCAGGCCAGTACGTCGGTGCCGGCGCCGTCGACGTCGGCGGCGGCCAGCAACGCGGGATGATCACAGAGCCGCAGATCGCGACGGAACCACAACACGGCGGGCATGAGATTGATGCTGCCCCCGATCTCCGATAGAGAAACCAGGGAAAGTCCGACGGAAAGGTGACATCTGTGCAGTTCTGGTCGGGTACGGCGTTCATGAAGACCGCGGAGACGCTGCCGGTGGCGCGAATGCTCGACGACGCCGGCTTCGACGGCATGGTGACGTCGGACCACATGATCTATCCCCGCGCGCTGGCGTCGACCTATCCGGACTCGTCCGACGGCAGGCCGCCGTGGCCGCCGGAGACGCCGTGGCCGGACCCCTGGGTCCTCACCGCAGCGATGGCTGCCGTCACGACCCGGCTGCGTTTCTCCAACGCCGTCTACATCGCCCCGGCACGGCCGCTGCTGGAAGTGGCCAAGCAGGTGGCCACCGCCGCGGTGCTGTCCGGCGGCCGGGTCTCGCTGGCCGTCGGCGTGGGCTGGATGCGCGAGGAGTACGCGCTGATGGGCCAGGATTTCGGCAACCGCGGCAGACGACTCGACGAGATGATCCCGGCGCTTCGGGCACTGTGGCGCGCGGCGGGTGGGTGTCGTGGGACGGCGAGCACTACCAGGTGCCGGAGATGATGATCGAGCCGCACCCGCCCGCGCCGGTGCCGATTCTGGGCGGCGGCGAGTCGGACACCGCGCTGCGACGCGCGGCGCGGACGTGTGACGGCTGGGTGGGCTACGCCTACCGATGGGACGAGGCGGTCCACTTCGCGCGGAGACTCACGGAGCTGCGGCGCGAGTACGGCCGCGACCGGGAGTCGTTCGAGATCCTGCTGGCGCTGATGGAGCCGCCGAGCCCCGAGTTGTATCTGCGTGCCGAGGACGCCGGGATCACCTCGGTGATGTGCGCGCCGTGGATGGGTGCCGACATCGGCGACTCCCACGACGTCGACCGATACCGGAAACCCATCGAACAGTTCGCCGAGACCGTCATCGCCAAGGTGAGGCGCTGACCGGCGCCCGTCGCCGGCCTACATCGGGGGCATCAGCACGGAGTCGATCAAGTACACCGTCGCGTTGGCGGTCTGCACGCCGCCGCAGACCACCGAGGCGTTGCCGACCTTCAGCGCGTCGGGGTGGCCGGTGACGGTGACGTCGGCGCCCTGCACGGTCTTGTGAGTGCCCGCACCTGGTCAGGATTCACCCGGCCCGGCACGACGTGATAGGTCAGGACGTTGGTCAACAGAGGCGCGTCGGTCTTGAGCTTGTCGATCGTCGCGGGGTCGACCTTGGCGAACGCCTCGTCGGTCGGCGCGAACACGGTGAACTGGCCGCCGTTGAGCGTGTCGACGAGGTTCACCTGCGGATTGAGTTGTCCCGAAACGGCTTTGGTGAGGGTCGTCAGCACCGGGTTGTTCGATGCGGCGACGGTCACCGGGTCGGCGGCCATGCCCTGAACCGACCCGGGCCCGGTGGGTACCTGCTGGGCGTACGCCGCACACCCCGGGCCGACCGGCGCCGCGGCCGCTGTCGTCGCCGTTCCCAGGGAGAGGCCGATCGCAGCCACTGCCGCGAAACCCACTCCTGCCCAAGCTTTTCCGTTGACCGTCATATCCTCTGGATCCTTTCACCGCGAGCGTTTGGTGTCCTGTCGGACGCTTACACCGGGTATTCGGAGCGGTGTGGAGCTTGGATGGGTTGTCTGCGAGCACTTTTCGGGCAAACTCTTCGACGGGACACAGAAATCCCCCGCACGCCGTGGCGTGTCGGGGGATTCTGTGTCGGGTCGAGCCGCGCTCAGTTGGCGGGCGGCATCAGCACGGTGTCGATCATGTACACGGTCGCGTTCGCGGTCTTCACCCCGCCGCACACCAGCCCGGCATCGTTGACCTTCATGTCATCGCCCGCACCGGTCACGTTCAGCGTCGCGCCCTGCACCGTCTTGTGCTCGCCGGCGACCTTGTCGGGTGCCGCCTGTCCTGGGACCACGTGATAGGTAAGGATTTTCGTCAACAGGTCCGAGTCGGTCTTCAGCTTCTCCAGCGTCGCGGCATCGATCTTGGCGAACGCGTCGTCGGTCGGCGCGAACACCGTGAACTGGCCGCCGTTGAGAGTGTCGACGAGGTTGACGTTCGGGTTGAGCTGGCCCGACAGCGCCTGGGTCAGGGTCTTGAGCATCGGGTTGTTGGATGCGGCGACCGTCACCGGATCGGCGGCCATGCCGGCCACAGAGCCGGGGCCCGAGGGAACCTGTTCGGCGTACGCCGCGCACCCGCGGCCGACCAGGTTGGCGGCCGGGTCTGCCGTCGCACTACTGGTCGGGGCCGCCGAGCTGCCCGTCGCGGAGTCCACCGCCGACTCCGCAGCGCTGGTCGCCGACGACGCGGTGCTGGAGGCTTGCTCGCTCGAACAGGCCGCTGCGCCGAAGATGGCCAGTGCGGCCAGGCTCGCGGCGGCGACAGACTTGCGGTGAACCGTCATCATCAATTCCATCCCTTCGTGGCGGGCCCCTGTGCCCGTCCTCTTGCTGACACACGTGATTCCCCGCACTTCGCTTTCCGGATGGGTGCCGACGCGATACGTCAGATTCCTGTCACAGTTACTTCACAGCTTCCCTGCGCCTTCACCAGGCGGGCATGGCTGGCCGATGGGTCTTCGCGGCACAATGGATCGGTGATGCGAACCGGCGAACAGGGCGACAGGCTGCGGGTGCTGATCCTGGGCAGTACGGGGTCCATCGGGACCCAGGCGCTCGAGGTGATCGCCGCCAACCCCGACCGCTTCGAGGTCGTCGGCCTGGCCGCAGGCGGAGGCAACGCCGCGCTGCTGGACCGGCAGCGCGCTCAGACCGGTGTGACGAAGATCGCCCTCGCCGATCCCGCCGCCGCCGACGCCATCGGCGACGTCCCGTTCTCCGGACCCGACGCCGCCACGCGGCTCGTGGAGGACACCGCCGCGACCACAGGTGTCGACGTGATTCTCAACGCCCTCGTCGGTGCGCTGGGTCTTCAGCCCACGCTGGCGGCGCTGGGCAGCGGCGCCCGGCTGGCGCTGGCCAACAAGGAGTCCCTGGTGGCCGGCGGGCCGCTGGTGGTCAAAGCGGCCGCGCCGGGACAGATCGTGCCGGTGGACTCGGAGCACTCCGCGCTGGCGCAGTGCCTGCGCGGCGGCGCGGCCGACGAGGTGGCCAAGTTGGTGCTGACCGCATCCGGTGGCCCGTTCCGCGGCTGGACCGCCGACCGGCTGGAAGGTGTCACCCCGGAACAGGCCGGCGCCCACCCGACCTGGTCGATGGGGCCGATGAACACGCTCAACTCGGCGTCACTGGTCAACAAGGGCCTCGAGTTGATCGAGACACACCTGCTGTTCGGCGTGGATTACGACCGCATCGAGGTGGTGGTGCACCCGCAGTCCATCGTGCACTCGATGGTCACGTTCACCGACGGCTCGACGCTGGCGCAGGCCAGCCCGCCGGACATGAAGTTGCCGATCGCGCTGGCGCTGGGCTGGCCCTCCCGGGTCGCCGGAGCCGCAGCGGCCTGCGACTTCACCGCGGCGTCGACCTGGGAGTTCGAGCCGCTGGATCGGGACGTCTTCCCCGCGGTGGACCTGGCCCGCGAGGCGGGCCGGCGGGGCGGATGCCTGACCGCGGTGTACAACGCGGCGAACGAGGAAGCCGCGCAGGCCTTCCTCGACGGGCGCATCCGGTTCCCGGCGATCGTGCGGACCATCGACGCCGTCCTGCGCGCTGCCGACCAGTGGGCCGCCGAACCCGCTACCGTGGACGACGTACTCGACGCGCAGGACTGGGCCCGTGAGCGGGCCCGGCGCGCGGTCGAGAAAGAATCCGCAGTGAGCAACGCTGGATAGAAGGTAGGGCTGACCACGTTATGAGTTTCGCGTGATGTTCGTGATCGGCATCGTGCTGTTCGCACTCGCCATCCTGGTGTCGGTGGCCCTGCACGAGTGCGGCCACATGTGGATCGCCCGTGCGACCGGCATGAAAGTGCGCCGCTACTTCGTCGGCTTCGGCCCCACCCTGTGGTCCACCCGCAGGCCCAACAAACTCGGTTCGACCGAGTACGGCGTCAAGGCCGTCCCGCTGGGCGGCTTCTGCGACATCGCAGGCATGACCTCGGTCGAGGAGCTCACCCCTGACGAGCGGCCCTACGCGATGTTCCGGCAGAAGACCTGGAAGCGGGTGGCCGTGCTCGCCGCCGGTCCCGGCATGAACTTCGTCATCGGCCTGGTGCTGATCTACGGGATCGCGATCATCTGGGGCCTGCCCAACCTGCACCAGCCCACCAACGCGATGGTGGGGGAGACGTCGTGCGTGAAATCCGAAGTGACGCAAGGCAAATTGGGTGACTGCATCGCGCCCAGCCCGGCGCAGGCGGCCGGTATCCGGGCCGGCGACGTCGTGGTGGCGGTGGGCGGGAAGCCGGTGGCCAACTTCGAGGAGATGTCGGCGGCGGTGCGCAAACTCAACGGCCCGACCGAGTTCACGGTGCAGCGCGCCGAGAACGGCGCCACGCGTCAGTTCACCACGACCGTCGACGTGACTCCGAGTCAGCGCTTCGTGGCGGGGCCGGGCGGTGCGGCACCGGCGCCGGCGAACGTCGGCACCATCGGGGTGACCGCGGCCAGTTTCGGCCCCACGCAGTACAACCCGCTCTCCGCGGTCCCGGCCACCTTCGCCTTCACCGGCGACCTCACCGTCGAGCTGGGCAAGTCGCTGGCGAAGATCCCGACGAAGATCGGTGCGCTGGTGCACTCGATCGGTGGCGGCGAACGGGATCCCGAGACGCCGATCAGCGTCGTCGGGGCCAGCATCATCGGCGGCGACACCGTCGAAGCCGGGTTGTGGGTGGCGTTCTGGTTCTTCCTCGCTCAGCTGAACTTCGTGCTCGGCGCGATCAACCTGGTGCCGCTCCTGCCGTTCGACGGCGGGCACATCGCGATCGCCCTGTTCGAGAAGGTCCGCAACTTGTTCCGCTCGGCGCGCGGCATGGTGGCCGCCGCCCCGGTCAACTACCTGAAGTTGATGCCCGCCACCTACGTGGTGCTCTTCGTGGTGGTCGGCTACATGCTGCTGACCGTGACCGCAGACCTGGTCAACCCGATCAGGTTGTTCCAATAGACCTCTTAGGAGTGCTCCGATGACCTCCATCGGCCTGGGTATGCCGGCGCCCCCCGCGCCGGTGCTCGCTCCCCGCCGCCCGACGCGCCAGCTGATGGTGCGCGACGTCGGCGTCGGCAGCGATCATCCGATCTCGGTGCAGTCGATGTGCACCACCAAGACGCACGACATCAACGCGACACTGCAGCAGATCGCGGAGCTGACCGCGTCGGGCTGCGACATCGTGCGCGTGGCGTGCCCGCGGCAGGAGGACGCCGACGCGCTCGCGACGATCGCGAAGAAGTCGCAGATCCCGGTGATCGCCGACATCCACTTTCAGCCGAAGTACATCTTCGCCGCCATCGACGCGGGCTGTGCCGCGGTGCGGGTGAACCCGGGCAACATCAAGGAGTTCGACGGCCGGGTCAAGGAGGTCGCCGCGGCGGCCGCCGCCGCGGGCATCCCGATCCGCATCGGCGTCAACGCCGGATCGCTGGACAAGCGGTTCATGGAGAAGTACGGCAAGGCCACGCCCGAGGCGCTGGTGGAGTCGGCGCTGTGGGAAGCCTCGCTGTTCGAGGAACACGGCTTCGGCGACATCAAGATCAGCGTCAAGCACAACGACCCGGTCGTGATGGTCGCGGCCTATGAACAACTCGCCGAGCAGTGCGACTACCCCCTGCACCTGGGCGTCACCGAGGCCGGCCCGGCGTTCCAGGGCACCATCAAGTCCGCCGTCGCGTTCGGCGCGCTGCTCTCCCGGGGCATCGGCGACACCATCCGGGTGTCGTTGTCCGCTCCGCCGGCCGAGGAGGTCAAGGTCGGCATCCAGATCCTCGAATCGCTCAATCTGCGGCCCCGGTCCCTGGAGATCGTGTCGTGCCCGTCCTGCGGGCGCGCGCAGGTCGACGTCTACACCCTGGCCAACGAGGTCACCGCGGGCTTGCAGGGCATGGAGGTTCCGCTGCGGGTCGCCGTCATGGGGTGCGTCGTCAACGGTCCAGGGGAAGCCCGTGAGGCGGACCTCGGTGTGGCCTCCGGCAACGGCAAGGGGCAGATCTTCGTCAAGGGCGAGGTGATCAAGACCGTCCCCGAGGCCCTCATCGTCGAGACGCTGATCGAGGAGGCCATGCGCCTCGCCGCCGGCATGGAAGCGACGGACACGGCGCGAGGTGCCGCGGATGGCAGCGGTTCGCCTATTGTGACCGTAAGCTGAGGGTAGCTCCGCGGGTTGCGGGACTGCTTCTCAAGGGTTCGTCGCAGAAAGAGTCCACATGTCGGCTCCTCCGCTTTTTCGCCTCGTTGACGAGCGAAGGGTGTCGGTGGTGCGTGACACCCGCGACGCGGCCGCGGTCCGACAGGTGCTCGACGACGATCCGGTCGCGTCGTGCATGGTCGCGTCCCGGGTCGCCGAGCACGGCATCGAGCCCGCGGCGATCGGCGGAGAGCTCTGGACGCGCCGTCGCGCCACCGAGTCGCTGTGTTACGCCGGGGCGAATCTGATCCCGCTGCGCGGTGGCCCGGGTGATCTGAATGCGTTCGCGGACAAGGCGATGAGCACTGCCCGTCGGTGCTCCTCGCTGGTGGGCCGCGCCGAACTGGTCCTGCCGATGTGGCAGCGGCTGGAACCGGCCTGGGGGCCCGCGCGCGATGTACGGGCCCACCAACCGCTGATGGCGCTGGACACCGCCCCGGCGTGCCCGGTCGACCCCGCGGTGCGGCCGGTCCGCATGGAGGAGCTCGACGCCTATCTCGTCGCGGCCATCGACATGTTCATCGGCGAGGTCGGCATCGATCCCCGCATCGGTGACGGCGGCCGCGGCTACCGTCGCCGCGTCGCCGGGCTCATCGCGGCCGGACGGGCCTGGGCCCGGTTCGAGCGCGGGCAGGTCGTGTTCAAGGCCGAGGTCGGCTCACAGTCACCGGCGGTCGGGCAGATCCAGGGCGTGTGGGTGCACCCGGACTACCGGGGCCGCGGTCTGGGCACCGGCGGCACTGCGGCGCTGGCCGCCGCGGTCGTGGGCGGCGGCCGCATCGCCAGCCTGTACGTCAACAGCTTCAACACCATCGCGCGGGCGACCTACGCGCGGATCGGCTTCACCGAGATCGCGTCGTTCGCGACCGTGCTGCTCGACTGAACCCCGCGGACGCTTACTCTTCCTCACATGACGGAGCAGGACGCCACTGCCGAGCGCCGCGCGATCGCCGACGCGCTCGTGGTCGCACTCGAACGCAGGCACGAGGTGCTCGACGCCGTCGTCGCCTCCGAGGACTACGACGCCGCGATCGAGGCGATCGCCGACCTCCTCGGCACCGACGACGTGGCCGCCGAAGCGGTCCTGCGGCTGTCCTTCGACCGACTCACGAGGGTCTCTCGCCGCCGGATCGCCGACGAGCTGGCCAACCTCAACAGCCA
Organism: Mycolicibacterium chubuense NBB4; assembly: GCF_000266905.1. The sequence continues at coordinate 2,084,878 of NC_018027.1, forward strand.
GGCGTTGACGCTGCGCCGGGACGAACCCACCGGGGACTCGGCGCGCCGGCTGATGTTGCGGCCGTTCACCTCCGACGAGGATCGCGACATCTTCGCCGCCCGCACCGCCGACGTGCAGTCGGCCGGCGACGGCACCGCCGCCCCCGCCGGCGACTTGAACGACGAGATCCGCGACGCCGTCGCTCGCGTGGCGGCCGAGGAGGCGGCGTGGCTGGTGGCCGAGGTCGGGGCCGCCAAGGTCGGCATGGTGTTCGGTGAGCTCAGCGACGGCGAGGTCGACGTGCGCATCTGGATCCACCCCGACCATCGCAAGCGCGGCTACGGCACGGCGGCGCTGCGCGCGTCGCGCTCGGAGATGGCGGCGTGCTTCCCCGCGGTGCCGCTGGTCGTGCGGGCGCCCGCCGCCGGCGCGTAGACCGGTCCGGAAAGCATCCGGAAAACCTCGGTGCGCCTACACCGAAACCGGATCGTTATTTCTTAACATCAGTCTCAATGGCATCACTGTTCTCATCAGCATCACGCGCGGCCGGAGTAGTCTCGGTCGCCGCCTTGGTCATCAGCCTGGCCGCGTGCACGCCGCGTCCCAATGGTCCCGAACCGGTGGCCGAGCAGTTCTTCGCGGCGCTGGCCACCGGCGACACCGGCGCGGCAGCCGAGCTCGCCGATCACCCCGAGGACGCCAGGACGGCGCTGAACCAGGCGTGGGCCGGGCTGCAGGCCAGCGGTCTGGACGCCACGATCCTCAGCTCCAAGTACGCCGAGGACACCGGCAGCGTCGCCTACCGCTACACCTGGCATCTGCCGAAGGACCGGACATGGACCTACGACGGCCAGCTCAACATGATCCGCGACGAGGGCCGCTGGGAAGTGCGATGGAGCGCCACCGGCCTGCACCCGCGGCTCGGGGAGAACCAGACCTTCGCGCTGCGCGCCGACCCGCCGCCCCGGGCGTCGGTCAACGAGCGCGGCGGCACCAACATCCTGGTGCCCGGCTATCGCTACAACTTCGCGCTCGATGCGAAGGCGGCCGGCGCTGACCTGATGTCGACCGCCCGCGTCGTCGCCGACACGCTGCGCCGGTTCGACAACACCCTGGACCCGCAGCGACTCGCCGAGCAGGCCAGCTCGACGAAGGGCCCGATGAGCCTGGTGACGCTGCGCCAGGCCGACCGCGACGCGGTCTTCGGCGCGATCGGCGCACTGCCCGGCGTCGTCGTCACCCTGCAGCCCGAGATGGTGCCCACCGACGAGCATTTCGCGCCCGCGCTGGTCGACCAGGTCAAGAAGACGGTGGCCGACGAGCTCGACGGCAATCCCGGATGGCGGATCGTCACGGTCAACCAGAACGGCGTCGACGTCGACGTGCTCAACGAGGTGCCCGGCCAGCCGGCGCCCTCGGTGACGGTCAGCCTCGACCGTGCGGTGCAGAACGCGGCGCAGAACGCCGTCGACATCACGGGCAAACAAGCCATGATCGTCGTCATCAAGCCGTCGACGGGCGAGATCCTGGCCGTCGCGCAGAACGCCGCCGCCGACCGGGACGGGCCGATCGCCACGATGGGCCTCTATCCGCCGGGCTCGACGTTCAAGATCGTCACCGCAGGCGCGGCCATCGAACGCGACATGGCCACGCCGAACACGCTTCTCGGCTGCCCCGGACACCTGGACATCGGTCAGCGCACCGTGCCCAACTACGGCGGCTTCGACTTGGGCACGGTCCCGATGTCGCGGGCGTTCGCCAGTTCCTGCAACACGACGTTCGCCGAGCTCGCCAGCAGGATGCCACCGCGCGGCCTGACGCAGGCCGCCTCGCAGTACGGGATCGGGCCGGACTACAAGATCGCCGGCATCGACACCGTCAGCGGGTCCGTGCCGCCCACGGTGAACCTCACCGAACGCACGGAGGACGGCTTCGGCCAGGGCAAGGTGCTGGTCAGCCCGTTCGGCATGGCGCTGGCCGCCGCCACGGTGGCCGCGGGCCACACGCCGATACCTCAGCTCATCGAGGGCCGCGAGACCGAGATCACCGGTGACCGCCAGCCCATTCCGCCGGAGGTCGTCGACAACCTGCGCCCGATGATGCGCCTCGTGGTCACCAACGGCACCGCCAAGGACCTCCAGGGCGCCGGCGACGTGCGCGGCAAGACCGGTGAGGCCGAGTTCAACGGCGGCTCGCACTCCTGGTTCGCCGGCTACCGCGGCGACATGGCCTTCTCGGCGCTCATCGTCGGCGGCGGCAGCTCGGAGTGGGCGGTCAGGATGCTCAAGGGAATGTTCGACTCCCTGCCGCCGGATTACCTGGGCTGACGTTCACGCAGCTGACGGCGGTACCGTGGAGAGGTCATGACCGATATCAACCACGGCCGGCCCCCCGCCGACGGGATCGAGATGCGGATCTCCGACGCGGACCGCAACGGCACCCTGCGCCGGTTGCACAACGCCGTCGCCCTCGGGCTGATCGACATCCAGGAGTTCGAGGAACGCTCGGCAATGGTGTCGCAGGCCCGTCTGCCCTCCGACCTCGATGCGCTCATCGGCGACCTGCCCGGCCCCGGCGCGCTCGTGACGTCGGCCGCCGACCGCGTGGAACTGCGCGGGGTGTTCGGCTCGCTGAAGCGCCAGGGCGAGTGGGTGGTGCCCACCCGGCTGGCCCTGTACCGGCGCATGGGATCGGTCGAACTCGACCTCACCCGCGCCCGGTTCGCGGGCCCGATCGTCATCATCGAGCTCGACATGAAGCTCGGCGGGCTCGACCTGCGGCTGCCCGACGGAGCCAGCGCGTCGATCGACGACGTCGAGGTCAACATCGGCAGCGCCACCGATCACCGCAAAGACGCTCCCGCGGAAGGCAATCCGCACGTGATCCTCACCGGCAAGGTGGTCGGCGGCTCGGTGGACATCCGCGGTCCGCAGAAGTCGTGGCGCATCGGTCTGCCGCTGCGTCGTCTTTAGCGGCCCGCCGCTGAAGAACCTGAGCTAGCGGGGATCCAGCACCGCGAAGCTCAGCGTCGCCCGAGCGGCGAGCCGGTCGCGGGCCACGTCGGTGACGTCGACGGCGATGATCGACAAGCGCCGGCCTGCCCGCACGACGGTGGCCTCGGCGCGCGCCGGCCCCTCGAGGACCGGCGCCAGGAAGTGCACGGTCATGTCCGCGGTCGTGACGTCCTGCCCCGGCCCCACATGACGGTCGGCCAGCCGTCCGCCGGCGATGTCGATCAGCGTCGCCACCAGGCCACCCTGCAGGGCGCCGCGCCTGTTGACCAGGTCAGGCCGGTTGTCGAGCTCGATGATCAGGCGCTCGTCGGAGTCCTCGACGTCGCGGAAGTCCAGCTGGGCGAACAAGTGGCCCGGGGTGACCTGCATGGCCGAACGCTAGCATTGGCTCATGTCTGTACGGACCGCCCTGCGTCCCGGCACGGTGTCACCGATGCGCCCGGTGCCCAAGTCGATCGCGCGCCCCGAGTACGTCGGCAAGCCGACCGCCCGGGAAGGCAGCGAACCGTGGGTGCAGCCGCCCGAGGTCATCGAGAAGATGCGGGTCGCGGGCCGGATCGCCGCCGGGGCACTCGCCGAGGCGGGCAAGGCCGTCGAGCCCGGCGTCACCACCGACACCCTCGACCGGATCGCCCACGAATACATGACCGACCACGGTGCGTACCCGTCGACGCTCGGCTACAAGGGCTTCCCGAAGTCGTGCTGCACCTCGCTGAACGAGATCATCTGCCACGGCATCCCGGACTCGACCGTCATCGAGGACGGCGACATCGTCAACATCGACGTCACCGCCTACATCGACGGCGTGCACGGTGACACCAACGCGACGTTTCTGGCCGGCAACGTCAGCGAGGAGCACCGCCTGCTCGTCGAGCGCACCCACGAGGCCACCATGCGCGCGATCAAGGCCGTCCGACCCGGGCGTGCGCTGTCGGTCGTCGGACGAGTCATCGAGGCCTACGCAAACCGTTTCGGATACACCGTCGTTCGCGATTTCACCGGCCACGGCATCGGCACCACGTTCCACAACGGCCTGGTGGTGCTGCACTACGACCAGCCCGCCGTACAGACGGTGCTGGAACCCGGCATGACGTTCACCATCGAACCGATGATCAATCTCGGCAGCCTGGACTACGAGATCTGGGACGACGACTGGACGGTGGCCACGAAGGACAAGAAGTGGACGGCGCAGTTCGAGCACACGCTCGTCGTCACCGACTCGGGAGCCGAGATCCTCACGCAGCTGTGAACCGTCGGTAGCCTGGGACCATGATCAGGCGGGCCGCCCTCGCGACGCTGGCCGCCGTGCTGCTCGCCGGCTGCTCCCACGTGGTCGCCGGGAGCGCCACGTGGCCCGGTGCCCGCCTCGAGCGCGCCGTCCTGACCCAGGCCGACTTCCCGCCCGGTGTGCGGTATGAGCGGATCGACAAGGATCCCGGCCTGCCGGACCGCGCCGGCGCGCCGCCGCCGATGCTGTCCGAACCCGAGGGGTGCACCGACGGGCTCACCCGGGACATCGCCGCGACCGCAGAACGCGGCCGGGCCAGCGCGGCCCAGTACGTCGCGGCGTACGACGGCGCGCGGACGGTCGTCACGGTGCTGACGTGGCCGCTGGATCTGGACCGGCTGGCCGCCACCGCGCAACGGTGCGCGGAATTCCACACGTTCTTCGCCCCGGGCGATCCCGGCATCCGGATGACCACGACGAAACTGCAGACCCCGCGCAGCGACGCGCTGGTCTACCAACAGACGATGCATCTGCAGGGTTCACAGAGCAGCGTGTATTTCGCGTTCGAAAACCTCGGTGCCACCGCGGTGTTCGGCATCGCGTTCCCCACGCGCGATCCCTCGATTCCCGTCAAAGGCACACTCCCGCAGACGTTTCTGGAGGTCATCGCCAAGCAGGCCGAGCGCGCACGGGCGGCATGAGGTGTCTTGTGTGAAGAGCATGAAAAGCAGCCCGCCGGGCGCGCTGCTGCCTGTAGCGTGACGCAATGCCCTCTCCCATGGTCACTGTTGACGGCTTCGGTGTGCCGGTAGAGGTCGCCGGCCCGGAGAAGGGTTCGGTCGTGGTTCTGCTCGCGGCGGCGCAGAAGACGCCCGCGGCCTACGAAGCGGTGTGCCAGCGTCTGCACACGGCGTCGTTGAAGACCGTCGTCATCGGTCTCGACCCACGGCTGACCTCCAAGTCCGTGGTGGGAATCCTTGACACACTGGACATCCGGTGGGCGTTGCTGGTCGGCGACCGGCTCGGCGGCGAGCTGGCCTGGGAGCTCGCCGCGACCCGGCTGGACCGCTTCATCGGTCTGGTGGCGATCGATCGCGGCCACCCGCGCGTGGCCGACCCCGCCGGTGTGGTGCGCGACGAGCACTGCCCGCCGGTGGAACTGAACACCACCGTTCTGGTCAGCTCGAGCGCCGCCCGCGCAGTGGCGAACGCCAGTCAGCGCTTCGTGTACGGCGAGTACCGGATCGTCGACCTGCTGGGCCGCCGCCACGCGGCGGATTCGACCGCGCAACTGGCCGCCGAGATCGTGATGCGGACCAGCACGTGGTGAGCTAGGCGGGGCCGGGGACCTCGTCGGGTGTCCAGGCCTGCGGCAGGCCGGGCTGGTTGGGGAACAGGAAATCGACGAACGCCTGGGCCGTGGGCTGGGGTTCGTGGTTGGCCAACCCGGGCCGCTCGTTGGCCTCGATGAAGGCGTACTCCGGTTCGGTGACATCGGGCACCAGCAGGTCGATACCCGTCACCGGGATCCCGATCGCGGCGGCGGCGGTGACCGCCACGCGGCACAGTTCCGGGTGCACCGTCGCGGTGACGTCGTGAATTGTGCCGCCCTGGTGCAGGTTTGCCGTGCGCCGGACCCGCAGCTGCTCGCCCTCGGGCAGGACGTCGTCGAAGGAATAGCCGGCCTCCTTGACGGTCGACTCGGTCACCACGTCGATCGGGATCCGCGACTCACCGCCCGTGGCGGCTTCCCGTCGCCGGCTCTGCGCCTCGATCAGCTCGGCGATGGTGTGCCTGCCGGTGCCGGTCACCTCGGCGGGCTTGCGCAGGGCGGCGGCGACGACCTTGCCGTCGATGACGACGAGGCGCAGATCGTCGCCTTCGGCGCGCTGCTCGATGAGCACCTCGGGGTGCTGTTCGCGGGCGCGGGCCAGCGCCGCGTCGAGCTCCTCGGGCCCGTCCACACCGACGGTGATGCCCTTGCCCTGCTCGCCGCGCGTGGGCTTGACCACGACGTCGCCGACCTCGGCGAGGAACGCGTGGTCGGCGTCGTCGAACGTCGCCAGCCGGCCCTTGGGGACCTTGATGCCGGCATCGGAGACGATCCGGCGAGTGAGCCGCTTGTCGTCGCACCGGCTCATCGCCACCGCGGAGGTGTACTCCGACAACGACTCTCGCGTGACGACACTGCGGCCGCCGTGCGACAGGCGCATCTCACCGGCTTCGGCGTCGAGCACCTCCACCCAGATGCCCCGGCGCATCGCCTCGTCGGCGATGATCCGCGCGTACGGGTTGAGGTCGTCGACGGTCTCCGGCGGATGGGTGAACAGTGGCTCGTTGATGGCGTTCTTGCGTTTCACCGCCATGACGGGGACCCGGGTGAAGCCGAGCTTCTCGTACAGCGCGATGGCCGCGTTGTTGTCGTGGGTGACCGACAGGTCCATGTAGGCGCGGCCGCGGTCGCGGTAGATGGCCGCCAGCCGGCGAGTCAGCGCGGCGCCGACGCCCGGCAGGGTGGCCGTGGGATCGACGGCCAGCGTCCACAGGCTCGAGCCCTCCTCCGGGTCCGAGAACAGTGTCTTGTGGTCGACGCCGGTGACGGTGCCGATCACGCTGCCGTCGTCGGTCACCGCGACGAGGTAGTCGACCGAGTCCTGGTGCTGGTGGTTGTCCCAGATCACGTCCGTGGGCGCCGGGACCATGCCGCAGCGGACGTAGACGCGGTTCATCTCGTCGGCGTCCTCGCGGCTCTGCAGGGTCCGCACGGTGAATCCGGACAGCGGGGGACCGGCGTCGAAGTCCTCGGTGAACCTCAGCCGGTAGGTGTGGCTGGGGTCGATGAACAGTTCCGCGGGCGCCTTCGCGACCAGAACGTGAGGTTCGCGCGCGTAGATGCAGATGTCGCGGCGTCCCTGCGCCTCATCGCGCAACACCGCGGCAAGCCGCTCGGGATCGGCGAAGGTCTGCCCGAAGATCAAGCGGCCCCAACCCAATTCGAGGACGACGTCGTCGGCCATCGTGTCGAGCACATCCTGTGTCGCCGCCTCGTGCAGCGCGAGGGTGATCGCTTCGGAGGGCTCGGCGCCCGGATCGGCCCGCGGGTCCAGACTGGTCATGCGGCCGGTCCGGTGATGCCGTGCCGCTGCAACCACAGTTCCAGCAGCGCGATCTGCCACAGTTCGTTGCCGCGCAGCGGGGTCAGCTTGCCGTTGGGGTCGGCCAGCAGGCGCTCCACCGCCTCCGGGCGGAACAGGCCGCGCTCCTTGGCCGCCGGTGCGTACAGTGCGTCGCGGACCAGATCCAGGTAGGGACCCTCGAGGTGGGTGAGGGCGGGCACCGGGAAGTAACCCTTGGGCCGGTCGATGACGTCGGACGGGATCACTTGGCGGGCAGCTTGTTTGAGCACACCCTTGCCTTCGTGAGCGGTCTTGAGTGCGGGTGGGCAGGTGGCGGCGAGCTCCACCAGTTCGTGGTCGAGGAAGGGCACCCGGCCTTCCAGGCCCCACGCCATCGTCATGTTGTCGACGCGTTTGACGGGGTCGTCGACCAGCATCACGGTGGTGTCGAGCCGCAGCGCGCGGTCCACACCGGTCCGCGCGCCGGCGCGGGCGAAGTGCTCGGTGACGAAGAGCTCGCTCGGGTCGTCGGCGGTGGCATAGGCCGGTGAGACCAGGTTGGCGTAGGCCGACTGATCCCGGTCGAAGAACGCCGCCCGATAAGCCGCCACCGACCCCTCCAGCGACGCGGCCGGGGGCTCTCCCATCGGGGGATACCAGTGGTAGCCGGCGAACACCTCGTCGGCGCCCTGGCCGGACTGCACCACCTTGACGTGCTTGGCGACTTCCTGGCTGAGCAGATAGAACGCCACGCAGTCGTGGCTGACCATCGGCTCGCTCATCGCGCCGATCGCGCCGTCGAGCGCGGGCAGCATCCGCTCGGTGCCGATCCGGATCTGGTGGTGATCGGTCCCGAAGCGTTCGGCGATGATGTCGGAGTACTTGAACTCGTCGCCCTGGACCCCGCCCACCGACTCGAAGCCGATCGAGAACGTCTTCAGGCCCACCTGGCCGGCCTCGGCGAGCAACCCGACGATCAGGCTCGAGTCGACCCCGCCCGAGAGCAGGCACCCGACGGGGACGTCGGCGACCAGGCGCCGCTTGACCGCCACCCGCAGCGACTCGAGAACCGCATCCTCCCAGTCTTTTTCGGACCAGTCGGCACGGTCGGCGCGGCGGCTGAAGTCCGGCGCCCAGTAGGTCGTGGCCGTGCGTGTGCCGTCGGGTTCGATCGCGATCAGCGAGGCCGGCGGCACCTTGCGCACGCCGCGCAGGATCGTGCGGGGCGAGGGCACCACGGAGTGGAACGTCGTGTAGTGGTGCAGCGCGACGGGGTCGATCCGGGTGTCCACGCCGCCGCCGGCCAGCAGCGCGGGCAGCGACGACGCGAAGCGGACGCGGTCCGCGGTCTCGCTGATGTAGAGCGGCTTGATGCCGAGGCGGTCGCGGCCCAGCAGCACGCGGCCGCTGTCGCGCTCGACGATGGCGAAGGCGAACATGCCGTGGAGGTGGTCGACGAAACGATCACCCCAGTGGTGGTAGCCCTTCAGCAGCACCTCGGTGTCGCTGTGCGAGAAGAACCGGTACCCGTGGCCGCACAGCTCGTCACGCAGCTGCTCGTAGTTGTAGATGCAGCCGTTCCAGGCCACGGACAGCCCGAGTTCGGCGTCCACCATCGGCTGACCGCCGGCCTCGGAGAGGTCGATGATCTTCAGGCGCCGATGTCCCAGGGCCACCCGGCCCTGCGACCACACTCCGGCCGAGTCCGGCCCCCGGGGGACCATGACCTCGGCCATCGCCGTGACGGCGCGGACATCTGGGGTTCGTCCGTCGAGGCGTACCTCGCCGGTGGCTCCACACACCTGTTCGACCCTACTCTGTGACGGCGGTCCATGATCAACAGCAGCACTGCCGTCGTAATTTACCCCTGGTAAATCCCACCAAACTCGCTGTGCGTCAGGAGACGCCTTCCAGGGCGCCGCCGGTCTCGTCGACCTGCTTGATGGGCCCGGTGAACCAGTGCTTCACCGACACGTGCCAGTAGATGTAGAGCAGGATCAGCACGCCGCCGACGAGCAGCGGGGTGTAGTTGACGAACTTCCACTCGAAGCTCGGGTCCCACGGCATGCCGCCGAGCGAGGTCGGAAACATCGCGATGATCGACGTGACGATGATCTCGATGATGGCCACCGGCGCCATCCACTTATGGTGCCCGCGCAGGTTCCAGCTGCCCACCGGGAACGAATCGCCGGCGCGCCAGCGCAGGTAGATGGGCACCATGAAGCACAGGTACAGGCCCACCACGCCGATGGACACCACCGCGAAGAACGCGACCGGCACCGGCGCGCCGTTGATGTCCACCTGCACCAGGGCGGGCAGCGTGATCAGCGCGGCCAGCAGCGCCGTGACCATCACGGCGTTGGCCGGGACCCGCTTGGCGCTGATCTTCGACCACAGCTGGTGGCCGGGCACCGCGCGGTCGCGGCTGAACGCGAACAGCATGCGCGAGGCGCTGGTCTGGCACGCGGTGGTGCAGAACAGCTGGCCGGCCGTGGAGATCAGCAGCACGATGGCCACCCACTTCGAGTCCATCGCCTGGGTGAAGATCGTGACGACCGCGCCGCCGCCCGCCGACACCCCGTCGGCGTCCTGCACGGCGAACAGGAATGCCAGCAGCAGGACCCAGCCGCCGATGGCGGAGTAGAAGATCGAGCGCCACATGCCTTTGGCGGCCGCATTGGCCGCGCTCTTGGTCTCCTCCGACAGGTGCGCCGACGCGTCGTACCCGGTGATCGTGTACTGGGTCAGGATCGCCGTGATCGGCAACACGAACAGCAACCAGCCGATGTTCTTGTCACCGCCGAAGATCCCGGAGTTGTTGATGGTCTGGGTGAACACCTGCGAGAAGCTGGCGTGCTGCTGGGGCACCAGGAACAGGATCAGGATGACCGCCGCGGCCCCGGCGACATGCCACCACACCGAGATGTTGTTGATGATCGCCAGCAGGTGCGAGGAGAAGATGTTGATCGTCGCGACGACGATGAGGATCACGACGAACAGGATGAACGTCCTGGTCAGGCTGTAGCCGCTGAGCCACGTCTCGCTGAAGGTGCCCAGGGTCAGGTCCAGGAAGGTCGCGCTGCCGTAGGCCACCGACGCCAGGATGGCGATGAGGCCGATCAGGTTGAGCCAGCCGGTGTAGAAGCCGGCCTTCGGGCCGCCCAGTTTGGCTGCCCACCAATAGATTCCGCCCGAGGTCGGGAATGCCGACACCAGCTCGGACATGCACAGGCCGATGATCAGGATGAAGACCGAGACGATCGGCCAGCCCCAGGCGATCGCGGCCGGGCCGCCGTTGTTCCAGCCCAGGCCGAACGACGTGAAGCAACCCGCGAGGATCGAGATGATGGAGAACGAGATCGCGAAGTTGGAGAACCCCGACCAGGAGCGCTGCAGTTCCTGGACGTAGCCGAGCCTGGCGAGGTGGCGCTCGTCTTCGTTGAGGTGTTCCTCGTCCACATATTCATGGCCTTCAGGCACGAAAGAACCTCCTGTGTGAGGAAAGCAGCGCGATGGACGCGCGCCGACATCAAAAAGGACAATAGAGCGCTATTGGTCTGGCGTCCTACCTTTGAACATGGCAGTTTTGTAAAAAGTTCGTGCCGGTTCAGGCGCGACGGCCGCCGGCTGGTATCCCAATGGTCGGTGACGCTGATGCGGGAAGAGTGCGGGAAGGTGCTGATGAGCAGACCGGGGATGTTGTCGAGAGCGGCGCTGGAACAGTTGGTGGCCGAGGGGGACGTCGACACCGTCATCGTCGCGTTCTGCGACATGCAGGGCCGGCTGACCGGCAAGCGGGTGTCGGCGCGGCTGTTCGTCGACGACGTCGCCGACCACGGCGCGGAGTGCTGCAACTACCTGCTGGCCGTCGACGTCGACAACAACACCGTCGACGGGTACGCGATCTCGAGCTGGGAGACCGGGTACGGCGACATGGTGATGACGCCCGACTTCGCCACGCTGCGGTTGCTGCCGTGGCTGCCCGGCACGGCGCTGGTGATGGCCGATCTCTCCTGGACCGACGGCACTCCCGTCACGCAAGCGCCCCGCAGCATCCTCAACCACCAGATCGACCGGCTCTCCGAACGCGGCCTGGTTCCCTACGTCGGCACCGAGCTCGAGTTCATGGTGTTCGACGACAACTTCCGCGACGCGTGGAAGACCGGCTACCGCGGCCTGACCCCGGCCACCGACTACAACGTGGACTACGCCATGCACGCCTCGACCCGGATGGAGCCGCTACTGCGCGACATCCGGCTGGGCATGGACGGCGCGGGCATGTACTGCGAAGGCGTCAAGGGCGAGTGCAACCTCGGCCAGCAGGAGATCGCGTTCCGCTACGACCACGCGCGGGTGACCTGCGACAACCACACGATCTACCGCAACGGCGCCAAGGAGATCGCCGACCAGCACGGCAAGAGCCTGACGTTCATGGCGAAATTCGATGAGCGGGAAGGCAACAGCTGCCACATCCACATCTCGCTGCGCGGCGAGGACGGGTCGGCGGTGTTCGCCGACCCCGACGCGCCGGACGGCATGTCGCCGATGTTCCGCAGCTTCGTGGCCGGCCAGCTGGCCACCATGCGCGAGCTGAGTCTGTGCTACGCGCCGAACATCAACTCCTACAAGCGATTCGCGGAGGGTAGCTTCGCGCCGACGGCGATCGCGTGGGGCTTCGACAACCGGACGTGTTCGCTGCGGGTGGTCGGGCAGGGCCACGCGATGCGCATGGAGAACCGCGCGCCCGGCGGTGACGTCAACCAGTACCTGGCGGTGTCGGCGCTGATCGCCGGCGGCCTGTACGGCATCGAGGCCGAGCTCGAACTGCCGGAGCCGTTGCAGGGCAACGCCTATACCAGTGGGGCGGAACGGCTGCCCACCACGCTGGCCGAGGCCGTCGAGCTGTTCGACAACTCGACGGTGGCGCGCGAGGCGTTCGGCGACGACGTCGTCGACCACTACCTCAACTATGCGCGCGTGGAACTCAAGGCGTTCAACGCCGCAGTGACGGATTGGGAGAGGACGCGCGGATTTGAACGCCTCTGACGCCGTGCGCCCGGTGATCGGGCTGACCACGTATCTGCAGCAGGCCCAGACCGGGGTGTGGGACGTGCGGGCGAGCTTCCTGCCCGCGATCTATTTCGAAGGTGTCGGCATGGCCGGCGGCATTCCGGTGCTGGTGCCGCCGCAGCCCGCCGGCGACCCGATCGCCCACCGCGTGCTCGACGGCCTCGACGGCCTGATCATCACCGGTGGCCGCGACGTCGACCCAGCGGCCTACGGCGGCCACCGGCACCGCGCCACCGACGTCCCCGACGCCGACAGCCGCACCCGCGACGCCTTCGAGCTGGCCCTCCTGCGGGCGGCCCTGCGGCGCGGCGTGCCGGTGCTGGGGATCTGCCGGGGGGCGCAGGTGCTCAACGTCGCCCTCGGCGGAACGCTGCACCAGCATCTGCCGGAGGTCGTGGGGCACACCCGCCACCAGCAGGGCAACGCGGTGTTCACCACCTCCGCGATCAGCACGGTCGCGGGCACGAAGGTCGCCGCGCTCGTCGGGGCCGCCACCGACGCGCAGTGCTATCACCATCAGGCCGTGGACCGGCTGGGGGACGGCCTGATCGTCAGCGCCTCGGACGCCGACGGCGTGATCGAAGCGGTCGAGATGGATCCGGCGCGGTACCCCCAGCACTGGGTGGTGGCGGTGCAGTGGCATCCCGAGGAACGGCTGGACGACCTGCGATTGTTCGCCGGGCTGGTGGGCGCCGCGGCAACCTATGCGACAGAGAAAGTGAGCGTATGACCGGCAGTGTGGTGATCAACCCGGCGACCGAGGAGGTGCTGCGCACCGTCGAGTTGGCCGACCAGGCCGCCGTCGACGACGCCGTGGCCCGCGCCAAGGCGGCCCAGCGGGTCTGGGCGCGGCAGGCCCCCGCCGAACGCGCAGCGGCACTGCGCGCCTTCGCCGCGGCGGTGGACGCCCATGTCGAGGAGCTGGCCCAGCTCGAGGTCGCGAATTCCGGCCATCCCGTCGGCAACGCGCGGTGGGAGGCGGGGCACGTCCGCGACGTCCTGCAGTACTACGCGGCGACCCCGGAACGGTTGTCCGGCAAGCAGATTCCCGTCGCCGGCGGATGGGACGTCACGTTCAACGAACCGCTCGGGGTGGTCGGCGTCATCACGCCGTGGAACTTCCCGATGACGATCGCGTCGTGGGGGTTCGCCCCCGCGCTGGCCGCGGGCAACGCGGTGCTGGTCAAACCGGCGGAGTGGACCCCGCTGACGACGATCCGGCTGGGCGAGCTCGCGCGCGAGGCCGGGTTGCCGGCCGATCTGTTCCAGGTGCTGCCGGGCAAGGGATCGGTGGTCGGGGAGCGGTTCGTCAGCCACCCCGACGTCCGCAAGATCGTGTTCACCGGATCCACCGAGGTCGGCACCCGCGTGATGGCGGGCGCGGCCGCACAGGTCAAACGGGTCACCCTCGAACTGGGCGGAAAGAGCGCCAACATCGTGTTCGACGACTGCGACCTGGAGCGCGCCGCGGCGACCGCACCCAACGGGGTGTTCGACAACGCCGGCCAGGACTGCTGCGCCCGCAGCCGGATCCTGGTGCAGCGCAACGTCTTCGATCGCTTCATGGAACTGCTGGAGCCGGCGGTCAAGGGCGTGGTGGTCGGCGATCCGCGCGCCGAGGGCACCGAGATGGGCCCCCTGGTGTCCAAGGCGCACTGGTCGTCGGTGTCGGGATTCGTGCCCGACGACGCGCCGGTCGCGTTCCGCGGTGACGCCCCGGCCGGACCCGGCTTCTGGTTCCCGCCAACGGTTCTGACGCCGCAACGCGGCGACCGCACCGTCACCGAGGAGATCTTCGGGCCGGTCGTCGCCGTGCTGCCCTTCGACGACGAAGCGGATGCCATCGCGCTGGCCAACGACACCGTCTACGGTCTCTCCGGCTCCATCTGGACCGAGAATCTGTCCCGGGCGCTGCGCGTCTCGCGTGCGGTGGAGTCGGGAAACCTGTCGGTCAACTCGCACTCGTCGGTGCGCTACAGCACGCCGTTCGGCGGTTTCAAACAGTCCGGTCTGGGCCGCGAGCTCGGGCCCGACGCCCCGCTGTCGTTCACCGAGACCAAGAACGTCTTCATCGCCATCCAGGAGGAGCACTGATGGATCTGACCCAGCGGCTGAAGGACAAGGTCGCCGTCGTCACCGGCGGCGCCAGCGGCATCGGGCTGGCGGCTGTCAAGCGCATGCAGGCCGAGGGCGCCATCGTCGTGATCGGCGACCTCGACGCGACCACCGGCAAGAGCGTCGCCGACGACTTGAACGTGACGTTCGTCCAGGTCGACGTCTCCGACAAGGTCGCGGTGGACAACCTGTTCGACACCGCCTTAGAGGTGCACGGCGGGGTCGACATCGCGTTCAACAACGCCGGCATCTCCCCGCCCGAGGACGACCTCATCGAGGACACCGGGCTCGACGCGTGGCAGCGCGTGCAGGACGTCAACCTCAAGTCGGTGTTCCTGTGCTGCAAGGCCGCGCTGCGCCACATGGTGCCGCAGCAGAAGGGCTCGATCATCAACACCGCGTCCTTCGTCGCGGTGATGGGGTCGGCGACCTCGCAGATCTCCTACACCGCCTCCAAGGGCGGCGTGCTGGCGATGTCGCGCGAGCTGGGTGTGCAGTACGCGCGCCAGGGCATCCGGGTCAACGCGCTGTGCCCGGGACCGGTGAACACCCCGCTGCTGCAGGAGCTGTTCGCCAAGGACCCCGAACGGGCCGCCCGCCGGCTCGTGCACGTCCCGGTCGGCCGGTTCGCCGAGCCGGAGGAGCTCGCGGCCGCGGTGGCGTTTTTGGCCAGTGACGACGCCTCCTTCATCACCGCGTCGTCGTTCCTCGTCGACGGCGGCATCAGCGGCCACTACGTGACACCGCTGTAAGGGGTGCAGATGACGGCCCAACCGGACTCCCGCGACAGCGCAGACGCCAGCAGAGCGCTGCTGCGCCCGGTGCGGCCGCTCAACGCATTCGAGGACACCGTCGAGCGGCTGCTCCAGACGATCCGGCTCGGTGTGCTGCAGCCCGGTGAATCGCTGCCGCCCGAGCGCGAACTGGCCGCGCGCCTGGGCGTCAGCCGCGACACGGTCCGCGAGGCGATCAAGTCGCTGGCCGAGGCCGGCTACCTGGTGTCGCGGCGCGGCCGCTACGGCGGCACGTTCCTCGCCGAGGCGCTGCCGGCGCCCCGGCCCGAGGAGGTGCGGTTCAGCCGCGCCGAGATCGACGACGCGCTGCGGCTGCGCGAGATCCTCGAGGTCGGCGCCGCGCGGATGGCCGCAGCGCGGACGCTGACGGCACCGGAACGCGAAGCCCTGTGGAGCCGGCTGACCGATGTTCGCGGCGCCGCGCCGGAGGACTACCGCAGGCTGGACTCGAGGCTGCACCTGGCGATCGCCGAGGCCGCCGGGGTGCCGTCGCTGGTGCCGCTGGTCGCGCAGAGCCGGATGCGGCTCAACGAACTGCTGGACTGCATCCCGCTGCTCGCCCGCAACATCACCCACTCCGACGAGCAGCACGAGGCGATCGTGATGGCGATCCTGGCAGGCGACGCCGACACCGCCGCGCAGACGATGACCGCCCACGTGTGGGGCTCCGCGGCGCTGCTCCATGGCTTCCTGGATTGAGCGGACTACATTTGCAGCCGTGGAGGATGAGCACCTGGTCGAGCGGGCGTCGTCGGCGTTGGCCGAGGTCGACACCCCGGGCTGGGCGCAACGGTTCGACCTCGTGTCCGACCCCCACCGGCTGGAGATCCTGCTCTGCCTGCACCGCGCACCCGGCATCTGCGTCAGTGATCTCGCCGCGGCGCTGGGCAGGTCGGAGAACGCCGTCTCGCAGGCACTTCGGGTGCTGCGCCAGCAGGGCTGGGTGAACAACACGCGCGCGGGCCGGTCGGTGACCTACCGACTCGAGGACGAGACCGTGCACGATCTGCTGCACTGGATCGGCGCCCGCCACAGCTGAGTTCGACCCACCGCCGGCTCAAGAGGATCGCAGATGTCGTCACGGCTCACCGACGAAAGACTCGACGGCGTGTTCGACCAGCTCCCGCTGCTGGCCGGCAGACCTCGCACCCTGCAGCAACTCTCGGGCGGCCTGACCAACCGCAACATGAAGATCACCACTCCCGACGGCGTGTACGTCGCCCGATGTTTCGACACCGGCGCCAACCTGCTCGGCATCGACCGGGACCGCGAGCACTACAACAGCGTCGCCGCCGAACGGGCCGGGATCGGAGCGCCCGTGCTGGACTACCGGCCCGACCTCGGCGTGCTGCTGCTGCAGTATCTGGATGGAAAGACGCTGTGCGACGCCGACTTCCAGCGAGACGGTGTGATCGCCAGGGCTGCCGAGGCGTGCCGGACGCTGCACGGGGGGCCCCGATTCCGGGGCCGGTTCGACATGTTCGAGCGCCAGCCGGCGTATCTGGAGACGGTGCGCCGCCACGGTTTCGCGATCCCGGCTGGCTATCTGGAGCACGCCGGGGCGTTCGCGGCGGCCGAGCGCGTCCTCACCGCCACCGACACCACCACGGTGCCGTGCAACAACGATCTGCTCGCCGGCAACTTCATCGACGACGGCGACCGGATGTGGCTCATCGACTACGAGTACTCGGGCAACAACGACCCCTGTTTCGAGTTGGGCAACATCTGGAGTGAGTGCGGTCTGTCGCTCGACCAACTCGACGAGCTCGTCACCAGCTACTACGGCTGCCGCTCGCGGTGCAGGACCGCGCGGGCGCATCTGCAGGGGCTGGTGGCGAAGTACGGCTGGACGCTGTGGGGCTGTATTCAACATGGTTCCAGCGCAATCGAATTCGACTTCTGGGCCTGGGCGATGGAGCGTTACGAAGCTGCCGTCGCCGCTTTCACCGGCCCCGGCTACGCCCGCCTGCTCGACGATGTCGCACGTGCCGACTGAACCTCCGAGAAAGCGAGAACCCATGACGTCTGCACCACCGCTGCCGTCGCGCGCGCGCGTCGTCATCGTCGGCGGGGGAGTGATCGGCACCAGTGTCGCCTACCACCTGACCCGACTCGGCGTCGATGACGTCGTGCTGCTCGAACAGGGCCACCTGTCGGGCGGAACCACCTGGCACGCCGCCGGGCTCGTGGGGCAGCTGCGGGCGTCGGAAGGCATGACCCGGCTGGTGCAGTACTCCACCACGCTGTATTCGGAGCTCGAGGCCGAGACCGGACTCTCGGCCGGGTACCGGCAGTGCGGCGGCGTCACCGTCGCCCGGACCGAGGACCGGATGGTGCAGCTGCGCCGGACCGCGGCCAACGCGGCGGCGTTCGATCTGCAGTGCGAATTGCTCACCCCCGCAGAGGCGCTCGAGTACTACCCGGTGATGCGGGTCGACGACCTGGTGGGAGCCATCTGGCTGCCCGCGGACGGCAAGGCCAACCCGACCGACCTCACCATGGCGCTGGCCCGGGGCGCGCGGTCGCGCGGCTGCCGGATCGTCGAGAAGAGCCGCGTCACCGGCGTGCTCGTCGCCGGCGGCGAGGTCCGCGGGGTGCGTACCGATGCCGGGGACGTCGAGGCCGAGATCGTGGTGAACTGTGCGGGACAGTGGGCCAAGCAGGTCGGCGCGATGGCCGGCGCCAACGTGCCGCTGCACTCCGCCGAACACTTCTACGTCGTCTCCGAGGCGATCGACGGCGTGCACCCGAACCTGCCGATCCTGCGCGACCCCGACGGCTACACCTACTTCAAGGAAGAGGTTGGCGGACTGGTCATCGGCGGCTTCGAGCCGGAGGCCAAACCCTGGGTGGGCCCCGACGCCATCCCGTATCCGTTCGAGTTCCAGTTGCTCGACGAGGACTGGGAGCACTTCGAAGTCCTGATGAACAGCGCGTTGCTGCGCATCCCCGCACTCGAGGTCACCGGAATCAAGAAGTTCTACAACGGTCCGGAGAGCTTCACCCCGGACAACCAGTCCATCCTCGGCGAGGCGCCCGAGTGCCGGAACTTCTTCGTCGGCGCCGGGTTCAACTCGGTCGGCATCGCCACGGCGGGCGGCGCCGGGCGGGCGCTGGCGGAGTGGATCGTCGAGGGCGCCCCCACCACCGATCTGACCGGCGTGGACATCCGCCGGTTCGCACCGTTCCACGGCAACAACCGGTGGCTGCACGACAGGGTCGCCGAAGTGCTCGGGATCCACTACGAAATCCCGTGGCCGAACCGTGAGATGACGACGGCGCGACCGTTCCGGCGGTCACCGGTGCACCACCTGCTCGATGCCGCGGGGGCGAACTTCGGTAGCAGGATGGGTTGGGAGCGCGCGAACTTCTTCGCCCCTCCCGGGCGTGAACCGGTGATCGACTACACCTGGGGCAAGCCGAACTGGCTCGAGTGGTCGGCCGTAGAGCAACACGCCACCCGCACCGCCGTCACGGTGTTCGACCAGACCTCGTTCTCGAAGTACCTGCTGGTCGGCCGCGACGCTGAAACCGCGCTGCAATGGCTGTGCACCGCCGACGTCGGCGTGGCGGTGGGCCGATCGGTGTACACCGGAATGCTGAACGCGCGAGGCACCTATGAGTCCGACGTCACCGTCACCCGCACCGCCGCCGACGAGTTCCTGATCGTCAGCAGCGCCGCGACCACCGAACGCGACAAGGACCACATCCGCGCGCAGATCCGCCGGCACCTGCCCGAGGCGAACGCCGGCCTGGTCGACGTGACCTCGGCCTACGCGGTGTTCGGGCTGATGGGTCCGCGGTCCCGGGAACTGCTGGCGACGCTGACCGACGCCGACCTGTCGGCCGAGGGGTTTCCCTTCGGCACGAGCCGCGTGATCTCGCTGGGCTATGCCACCGTGCGCGCCACCCGCATCACCTACGTGGGCGAACTCGGTTGGGAGCTGTACGTGCCCGCCGAATTCGCGGTCGGGGTGTACGAGGATCTGATAGCTGCGGGACAGGCCTTCGGGCTGGCCCGCGGCGGCTACTACGCCATCGAGTCGATGCGGCTGGAGAAGGGGTACCGAGCCTTCGGCCGGGAACTCTCGCCGGGCGAGAATCCCGTCGAGGCCGGATTGCTGTTCGCGTGCAAGCTCGGCACCGGCATCGACTTCCTGGGTCGTACCGCACTCGAGCGGGCCCGCGAGCGCGGTCCCCGCAAGAAGCTGGCCGGTTTTTGCGTCGCCTCACCCGAACCGATGTTGTGGGGCGGCGAGGTGATCCTGCGTGACGGGCTCGCCGCCGGGCAGGTGACGTCGGCCGCGTGGGGGCACGCGACGGGTTCCTGTGTCGGGCTGGCCTATCTGCGCGCCGCCGACGGTGCCGTGGTGGACGCCGGTTGGGTGCGCGACGGTGACTACCAGGTCAACGTGGGCGGATCGCTGTACCCGATCTCGGTGTCGCTGCGCCCCCTCTACGACCCCGCCGGGGAGCGCGTCCGCAGCTGAAGGTGTCAGCGCAGTTACAGGGTGGGTTCAGGCAGGTCACAGGTCCGCAAGGCACCTTGGTGCCACGCCATCGGCGAGCACGGGCTCGTCGCCCACCGAGGAGAACTGACATGTCGGAGCGATTCAAGATCATCGCCGCCGGAATCGGCGCCGCAGCGACGCTGGCCCTGACCATCGGTGGCGGCATCGCGGAAGCGGGCACGTACCCCAAGGCGAGCACCTACGACAAGCCGACCTCGACCTGCACCAAAGAGGGGCAGAAGATCTCGCAGTGCGACCTGTCGTTCCGGCCGGCCATGACGGCGGTCAACAACAACGGATAGGGCAGCCCTGTCCATCTGATCAGCTGGACAGATGAACAGATGGGCTAATACGCTCGATGCGTGAACGTCACCTACGGCGCCATGCACATGAGCGACGGCATCGTGAACGCACCGACTTCGGTGATGTTCGCGGTGATCGCGGCGGCGGCTCTCGCGATCTGCGTGTGGCGGGCCCGCGAAGAGCTCGATGAACGCGCGGTGCCGCTGGCCGGGCTGGTCGCCGCGTTCATCTTCGCCGTGCAGATGGTCAACTTCCCGATCCTGCCCGGGGTCAGCGGTCACCTGCTGGGCGGCGCGCTCGCCGCGATCCTCGTCGGGCCGTTCACGGGCGCGCTGTGCGTGGCGATCGTGCTCGTCGTGCAGGCGCTGCTGTTCGCCGACGGCGGGGTCAGCGCGCTGGGCACCAACATCACCAACATGGCGATCATCGGCGTCGCGGTCGGCTACACGACGGCCGTGCTGCTGCACCGGCTGGTGCGCCGTGGCCGCGACCGCGCCTCGGTCCCGGCCGTCGGCGTGGTCGCCTTCGTCTCCGCTGTGGTGGGAACCGTCTGCGCAGCAATGGGATTCGTGATCGAGTACGCGATCGGAGGCGCGGCGTCGACGTCGCTGTCGACGGTCGCGGCATACATGTTCGGCACCCACGTGCTGATCGGGATCGGCGAGGGTGTCATCACCGCCCTGACGGTGATGGCCGTCGTGCGGGCCCGGCCCGACCTCGTGTACCTGCTGCGGGCGCAGCGGACGCGGACCGCGGTGCCGGCGTGACGGGGAAGTCGCCGCGGCGCCGGTACTTCTGGGTCGGCTTCGTCGCCGTGACGCTGCTCATCGCCGGCGGGCTGTCGTATTTCGCGAGCTCGAGCCCGGACGGCTTGGATTCGGCCACGCTACGGGGCTGTCAGGTCGTCGAGACCGGTCACGGCCGGGAACTGCGGGGTGACTGCATCGCGCAGCACGGCGGGACCCATGCGATGGCCGGCTCCCCGCTGGCCGACTACACGGTGGGCGGCAGAGGAGGCACCGGCGGCGTCGCCGGCGTCGTCGGGGTGATGGTCACCGTCGCGCTGGCCGGCGGGGCCTTCTGGCTGATCGCCCGGTCGCGGAAGAAGCCCCGGCCGACGGTCGGCGACTGACGTGGGCGGCGGTCACGCACACCCGCTCTACCGCGACGGCGACTCACCCGTCCACCGGCTGCCGGCCGAGGTCAAAGTCGTCTGCCTGGTGGTCTTCGTGCTGGCCGTGGTCGGCACCCCCCGAGAGCTCTTCTGGCCGTTCGGGATCTATACGGTGATCCTTCTCGCGACGTGGGCCCTGGCGCGCATCCCGGTGGGCTGGATACTGCCGCGCATGCTGATCGAGGCGCCGTTCGTGGTGCTGGCGCTGCTGCTTCCGTTCGCCGAAGGCGGCGAGCGGATCAGCGTGGCGGGCCTGCAGCTGTCGGTCACCGGCCTCTACGCGGCGTGGGGCATCGTCGTCAAGGGCACGCTCGGTGTCGCGGCGTCGCTGACGGTCGCGGCGACCACCACGGCGCGCGAGCTGCCCGTCGCGCTCAGCAGGCTGAAGGTCCCCGGGGTGGTCGTCTCGATGCTGACCTTGATGATCCGCTACATCGACGTGCTCGCCGCCGAGGCCCGCCGGATGCGGATCGCGCGGATCTCCCGAGGCGACTCGCCGCGGATGCTGCACCAGGTCGGTGCGACCGCCAAGGCGGTCGGGGCGCTGTTCCTGCGCTCGTACGAACGAGGGGAGCGGGTCTATCTGGCAATGCTCTCGCGCGGCTTCGACGGCCGGGTTCCGCAGCTGGCCGTCGGCGCCGGCTGCCCGGCACCCGCGTCGTCGAGACAGTGGGTGCTGGCACTGCTGCCCGCGTCGGCGGCGGTGCTCGTCGCGCTCGGTTCGTGGGCGCTGCGATGATCGCGCCCGCGGTCCGGGTCCGCGGCCTGCGGTACACCTATCCCGACGGCCACCGCGCGCTCGACGGCATCGATCTGGACGTGGCGCCGGGGGAGCGGGTGGCGCTGCTGGGGCCCAACGGCGCCGGGAAGACCACACTGATGCTGCACCTCAACGGGGTGCTGACGGCGTCCGCAGGGTCCGTCGAGGTGGGCGGAACACCGTTGTCACGCAGAACTCTTCGCGACATCCGCCGTCGGGTCGGCCTGGTCTTCCAGGACCCCGACGACCAGTTGTTCATGCCGACCCTGGCCCAGGACGTCGCGTTCGGGCCCGCGAACTTCGGGGTGGCCGGAGCGGAGCTCGAGGCGCGCGTGGCTCGCGCGCTGGAGATCGTGTCGATGACCGAACTGGCCGGGCGCAGCCCCGCCCACATGTCCGGTGGGCAGCGGCGCCGGGCGGCGCTGGCAACGGTCCTTGCGTGCGAGCCCGAGGTTCTGGTCCTCGACGAACCGTCGGCCAATCTCGACCCGGTGGCCCGGCGCGAACTCGCCGACACGCTGACCGGGCTGCAGGCCACGATGCTGATCGTCACCCACGATCTGCCGTATGCCGCGCAACTGTGCGACCGGGCGATCGTGATGGACGGGGGCGTCATCGTCGCCGACGGCCCGGTGACCGAGATCCTCTCCGACACCGCCCTGCTGGCAGCTCACCGCCTCGAACTGCCGTGGGGTTTCGTCGTCCGGTCCTGATGCCGCCGGGACGGCGGCTTCGGCTCAATGCCGCCGGGACGGCGGCTTCTGCTCAATGCCGCCGGGACGGCGGCTTCGGCTCAATGCCGCCGGGACGGCGGCCAGGGCGGTTCGCCGCACAGCGTCAGCAGCGCGTTCTCGACGACCTCGGGCAGCGCCGGGTGGATCCAGTACTGGCCGCGGGCCATGTCCTGGGCAGGCAGGTCGAACGCCATCGCCTGGATGATCGGCTGGATGATCGACGACGCCTGATGGCCCATGATGTGGGCGCCGAGGAGCAACCCGGTGTCGTCGTCGACGATCAGCTTGGCGAATCCGGTCGAGTCCTCCATCGCCCAGCCGTAGGCCACGTCGCCGTAGTCCTGCACCTTGGACCGGATGCGGTGACCCGCGGCGCGCGCTTCGTTCTCGGTCAGCCCGACGCAGGCGATCTGCGGTTCGGTGAACACCGCAGACGGCACGTGACGGTGATTGGCCGGCATCAGGTTCTCGGTGTCGTCCCAGTCCTGCAGCAGATTGTGTTTGACCACGCGTGCTTCGTGGTTGGCGACGTGCTTGAGCTGGTAGGGCGAGCTGACGTCGCCGAGCGCGAAGATGTTGCGCGCCGTGGTGCGCTGGTATTCGTCGACCAGGACCAGCCCGTCGCGGACCTGAACCCCGGCGTGGTGCGCGTCGAGTCTGTCGCCGTTGGGGATGCGGCCGGTGGCGACCAGCAGCGCGTCGCCGCGCAGCGTCGAACCGTCGTCGAGCTCCAGCGTCACCCCCGAGTCGTCCGAACTGCCGCCGACGACGTTGCGGCGGCTGCGGATCTCCCACTTCTTCCCCGCGATGTCGGTGAAGCGTTCGCAGACCGTGTCGTCGCAGTGCGACAGCATCGTGGTGCCGCGCAGCACGATCGTCACGCGCGACCCGAGAGACGAGAAGACGTGGGCGAACTCCGCCGCGACGAAGCCGCCGCCGACGATCACGAGGTGCTCGGGCAGATCCGAGATCCGCATGATGGTGTCGCTGGTGTGATACCGCACCCCGCAGTCGGCGATCGCCGGCGGCACGGTCGCCCGGGCGCCCGCGGCGATGACCACCTGATCGGCGGTGAACTCCGCGCCGTCGTCGGTCCGCAGCCGGTAGCCGTCGTCGGTCGCGGCGGCGAACCTGGTGTGGCCGGCAAACACCTCGACGTTCGGCGACGACCGCCGGTAGTGCTCGCCCCCGGTCGCCAGCGGGTCGATGCGGCCGAACACGCGCGAGACGATGTCCGACCAGCGGACCGAGTCGATGCGGCCGTCGACCCCGAACCGGGGGGACTCGCGGATCTGTTCGGCCACGCCGGCGGCGTAGACGAACATCTTGGTGGGGATGCAGCCCACGTTGAGGCAGGTGCCGCCGAAGACACCGGACTCGGCGATCGCCACCCGCTTGTCGACGTAGCGCTCGTCGAGGATCGTGTTCCCGGAACCGGTTCCGATGATCGCGATGTCGAAGTCAGCCATGCCGTTCACTCTCGTTCGTCAGATACCAGTCGAGCCACCGATCGAGCTCGGCATACGCCGCGCGCCGCGATTCGGGCACGGACAGGAACACGTCGTGCTTGGCGTCGACGATCGGCGCGACCGTCGTCCGGTTGCCGATGCACCCGGCCCAGCGCGCGATCTGCGCGACGTCGAGCACGGCGTCTCCCCGCTGGATCAGGTCGGGGTCGGCGACCTCCCGCACGCTGCGGTCCGACCGCAGGATCAGGTTGGGCACCCCGACGTCCAGGCCGCGGTGCAGACGCGCCTGGCCGCGCCGGATCGCGTGGATCCAGCCGAAGGTGACCGGGAAGCCGCCCACCGGTTTCCAGGTGAGGTCGTAGTCGAACTCGCCGGCGTAGTCGCTGTGCAGCGTGGTGCCGTAGCCGCCCTGGCTGGGCCGGCGCACCACCGAGCGCTTGCGCAGCCGGCCCATCGCGCGCAGCACCGCCGACGTGGGGGCCGACCGCAGGATGGCGGGGCCTTGCAGATCCAGCCACGGGCTGTTGAGGATCAGCCCCGACACGCTCGGGTGGCCCGCCGCATCCGCACGCCCGCGCAGCCGGTCCAGCCACAGCGACACCACCAGGCCGCCGGCGGAATGACCGTAGACCAGGACGCGCGCCGGGGATGCCTGCGTGATCACCGCGAGCGCCTGCTCGAGTTCCGCGTCGTAGCGGGCGAGATCGGTGGTGAAGTGCGGGGTCTGCCCCTCGCGGTGCGAGCGCCCGCATTTGTGCAGGTCGAGGGCGTAGAACGCGAAGCCGCGGGCGTCGAAGTGGTCGGCGAGCTCGGTGTTGAAGAAATAGTCGGTGAACCCGTGCACCATCAGCACCGCGTGGCGGGCCGCCGCATCGGCCCCATCGCCGGGGCCGCCGCGGCGCACCAGCGTCGCCTCCAGATCGCCTTCGCCGTCGGGATCGGGGCCCAGGGCGAAGGTGCGTTGCCAGTATCCGGGTAGAACGTCGGGCTCCCATCCAGACACGAAAGCCACCCTAATGGGCGGGGGTGGTCGGGAGGTTGCGGGCGAGCGCGGCGGGATAACCTGAACAGCGGTAAGCCGTGTGCAACGGGGATGCGACCACGAAGGGCCGATGGAGTTGGCGTCTGAAGCAGAGAAGACCGACGTCCTGCTGGTGGGGGCGGGCATCATGAGCGCCACCCTGTCCGCGTTGCTGCGGTTGGTGGAACCGAACTGGTCGATGACGTTGGTCGAGCGCCTCGACGGCGCCGCCGCCGAGAGCAGCGATCCGTGGAACAACGCGGGTACCGGTCACTCCGCTCTGTGTGAGCTCAACTACACCCCGGCGCGTCCGGACGGCACGATCGACATCGCCAAGGCGGTGAACGTCAACGAGCAGTTCCAGGTTTCGCGCCAGTTCTGGACGTACGCCGTCGAGAACGGCGTGCTGCCGGACGTCCGCAGCTTCCTCAACCCCATCCCGCACGTGAGCTTCGTGCAGGGCGCCGACAACGTCGAGTATCTGCGGCGCCGGTACGAGGCGCTGGTCACCAACCCGCTGTTCGCGACGATGGAGTTCATCGACGACCGCGACGAGTTCGTGCGCCGGCTGCCGCTGATGGCCGACAAGCGCGACTTCTCCGAGCCGGTGGGCCTGAACTGGACGCAGGACGGCACCGACGTCGACTTCGGTTCGCTGTCGCGCCAGCTGATCGGCTTCGGCGCCAAGCAGGGGATGGCGACGCTGTTCGGTCACGACGTCACCGACCTGAGCCAGAACTCCGACGGCAGGTGGACCGTCAAGGTCGTCAACCGGCGCACCGGTCAGAAGCGCGCGTTCAACGCCGGATTCGTTTTCGTCGGTGCCGGCGGTGGCGCCCTGCCGCTGCTGCAGAAGGCGGGCATCAAGGAGGCCAAGGGCTTCGGCGGGTTCCCCGTCGGCGGGCAGTGGTTGCGCAGCGGAAACCCGGACCTGACCGCCCGCCACCAAGCCAAGGTGTACGGGTTGCCGCCGCTGGGCGCACCGCCGATGTCGGTGCCGCACCTGGACACGCGCGTCATCAACGGCAGGTCCTGGTTGCTGTTCGGGCCGTTCGCGGGCTGGTCGCCGAAATTCCTCAAGCAGGGCAAGGTCACCGACCTCCCGTTCTCGGTCAAGCCGAACAACCTGGTGTCGATGCTCGGCGTGGGACTGACCGAGATGGGCCTGCTGCGCTACCTCATCGGTCAGCTGCTGCTGAGCGAATCCGCACGCGTCGATGCGCTTCGCGAATTCGCGCCGAGCGCAAAGGATTCCGACTGGGAACTCGACATCGCCGGCCAGCGCGTGCAGGTGATCCGCAAGGCCAAGGGCAAGGGCGGAGTGCTCGAGTTCGGCACCACCGTGCTCTCGGCGGCCGACGGCAGCATCGCGGGGCTGCTCGGTGCGTCGCCGGGGGCGTCGACGGCGGTGCCCGCGATGCTCGACGTGATGTCGCGCTGCTTCTCCGACCGTTACCAGAGCTGGCTGCCGACGCTCAAGGCGATCGTGCCGTCGCTGGGCACCGAACTGTCCAAGGAGCCCAAGCTCTTCGAAGAGATCTGGGCGCGCGGCACCGAGGTGCTCCAGCTCGACCGGCCGGCCGGCGGCGTGCCCTCCTCGGCCGCGGCGACCGTTTGACGGCGACCACCGACGATGACAGTCGCGCTGCGCCGCAGCTGGGCCAAGGACCTCGACGCCGCGACCCTCTACGAACTGCTCAAGCTGCGCGTCGAGGTGTTCGTCGTCGAGCAGGCCACCCCCTACCCGGAACTCGACGGCCGCGACCTGCTCGCCGAGACACGCCATTTCTGGCTGGAAACTGCTGAGGGTCAAGTGATTTCGACACTACGTCTGATGGAGGAGCATCCGGCCGGGCAGAAGGCCTTCCGGATCGGCCGGGTGTGCACCAAGCGCAGCGTCCGCGGGTGCGGACACGCCGCGCGGCTGGTGCAGGCCGCACTGGCCGAAGTCGGTGACTACCCCTGCCACATCAACGCGCAGACCTATCTCGCACAGATGTACGGCCGGCTCGGCTTCGTCCGCGACGGCGACGAGTTCCTCGACGACGGAATCCCGCATGTGCCGCTGGTGAAACCGTGACCGCGGTGGGTTCCGCCGAGGCGCTCTACCCCTTCAGCGCGCTGGTGGGCCACGACCGGCTGCGACTGGCGCTGCTGCTGTGCGCGGTGCGGCCCGACATCGGCGGCGTGCTCATCCGCGGCGAGAAGGGCACCGCCAAGTCCACCGCCGTGCGCGGTCTCGCCCACGTGCTCTCCGAGGCCTTCAGGGCATCCGGCGATGACGGCGGCCAGCTGGTGGAACTGCCGATCGGCGCCACCGAGGACCGGGTGGTCGGATCGCTGGACCTGCAGAAGGTGCTGCGCGACGGCGAGCACGCCTTCTCACCGGGCCTGCTCGCCCGTGCGCACCGCGGCGTGCTGTACGTCGACGAGGTGAACCTGCTGCACGACCACCTGGTCGACGTGCTGCTGGACGCCGCGGCCATGGGCCGCGTGCACATCGAACGCGACGGCGTCTCCCACAGCCACGAGGCGCGATTCGTGCTGATCGGCACGATGAATCCCGAGGAGGGGGAGTTGCGGCCGCAGCTCCTCGACCGGTTCGGCCTCACCGTCGACGTCGCGGCCTCCCGCGACGTCGACGTCCGCGCCGAGGTGATCCGCCAGCGCCTGGCCTTCGAAGCCGACCCCGCCGCCTTCGCGCAGCGCTACGCCGAGGCGGACGCACAGGTGGCCGCCCGCATCGCCGAAGCGCGCGCTCTGCTCCCCGATGTGGTGCTGCCGGACAAGGAGTTACGCCGGATCGCGGCGCTGTGCGCCGCGTTCGACGTCGACGGGATGCGGGCGGACCTGGTGGTCGCGCGAACCGCGGTGGCGCACGCGGCGTGGCGGGGATCGCTGACCGTCGAAGAAGACGACATCCGTGTCGCGGCCGAACTCGCACTGCCGCACCGGCGCCGTCGCGACCCGTTCGACGACCCCGGTCTGGATCCCGACCGGCTCGACGACGCCATGCAGCAGGCCGGCGAGTCCGCCGAGAACAGCCCCGAGCCGGAGCCGGAGCCCGATCCGCCGGGCGGTGGCCAGTCGTCATCCGACGAGCTCGCCGACAACGCTGTCCCGCAACGGAATTCGCCGCCGCCGAGCCGGCCCAGCGCCCCGCCGGCGCAGCCCTTCCGGACCAGGGCGCTGGTCGTTCCCGGTGTCGGGGAGGGTGCGCCCGGACGCCGCTCGCGGGCACGCAACCGCACCGGCACGGTCGTCTCGGCCACCGCCGACACCGCCTCCGGCCACGGCCTCCACGTGTTCGCGACGCTGCTGGCCGCGGCCGGACGGCAGGCTGATGCGGGCCGGGTGCGGCCGGCCCCCGACGACGTTCGCCGGGCGATTCGCGAAGGGCGCGAGGGAAATCTGGTCGTCTTCGTCGTCGACGCCTCGGGTTCGATGGCCGCCCGCGACCGGATGTCGGCGGTCAGCGGGGCGACGCTGTCGCTGCTGCGAGACGCCTACCAGCGCCGGGACAAGGTCGCGGTGATCACGTTCCGCGGCCAGGACGCGAGGGTGCTGCTGCCGCCGACGTCGTCGGTGTACATCGCGAGCCGCCGGCTGACGCGGTTCGACACCGGGGGCAGGACCCCGCTGGCACAGGGCCTGCTGGCGGCCCGCGACATGGTCGTGCGGGAACGCACCCGCGACCGCGCCCGCCGCAGCCTGGTGGTGGTGCTCACCGACGGGCGCGCGACCGGCGGACCCGACGCGCTCGGACGGACCCGCGTCGCCGCCGCCCGGCTGGTGGCCGAAGGCGTCGCCGCGGTAGTCGTCGACTGCGAAACCTCCTATGTGCGCCTGGGTTTGGCCGACGATCTGGCTCGGCACCTGAATGCCCCCTCGGTCCGGCTGGATGCACTGCGCGCCGAGCAGCTGACCGCGCTGGTCAAGGTCCAGGCGGACCGCGGCGCGGCCTGACAGTCACAGAAGGAAAGAAGCGATGCCTCAGGGACAACCGGTGGCCGTGCCCCGTGACGGGCTGACGACACGGGCACGGCGCAACGCCCCGCTGCTGGCCGTGCACACCGGGCCGGGCAAGGGCAAGTCCACGGCCGCGTTCGGCATGGCGCTGCGGGCCTGGAATCAGGGGTTCGACATCGGCGTGTTCCAGTTCGTCAAGAGTGCGAAGTGGAAGGTCGGCGAGGAGACCGCGTTTCGCGAACTCGGCCGCGCCCACGACGAGCGCGGCATCGGTGGACCGGTCGAGTGGCACAAGATGGGCTCGGGCTGGTCGTGGTCGCGCAAGGCCGGCACCGAGGACGACCACGCGGCCGCGGCGGCCGAGGGCTGGGCCGAGATCGCGCGACGACTCGCCGACGAGCGCCACGACTTCTACGTGCTCGACGAATTCACCTATCCGCTGAAGTGGGGCTGGGTGGACGTCGACGAGGTGGTCGACGTGCTGACCTCGCGACCGGGCACCCAGCACGTCGTGATCACCGGGCGCGACGCGCCTGCGGCGCTGTGTGAGGCCGCGGACCTGGTCACCGAGATGACCAAGGTCAAGCATCCGATGGATGCGGGGCGCAAGGGCCAGAAGGGGATCGAGTGGTGAACGCAGCGTGAGCACGCCTGCCGTCGTGATCGCCGCGCCGGCCTCGGGTAGCGGCAAGACCACGCTGGCGACCGGGCTGATGGGCGCGCTGTGCAGGGCCGGGCACCGGGTCGCGCCGTTCAAGGTCGGCCCCGACTTCATCGATCCCGGCTACCACGCCCTGGCCGCCGGCCGCCCCGGCCGCAACCTCGACCCGGTCCTCGTCGGCGAGCCGCTGATCGGCCCGCTGTACCGGCACGGCAGCGACGACGCCGACATCGCCGTCGTCGAGGGCGTCATGGGGTTGTTCGACGGCCGCATCGGCGACACCGCCACCGGAGCCGCTCGCGGCAGCACCGCCCAGGTGGCCTCGCTGCTCGGCGCGCCCGTCGTCCTCGTCGTCGACGCCCGCGGCCAGAGCCACAGCGTCGCGGCACTGCTGCACGGATTCGCCACCTTCGATCCGGGCGTGCGCCTGGCCGGGGTGATCCTGAACCGGGTGGGTTCGCCGCGGCACGAGACGGTCCTTCGTCAGGCGTGCGAGCAGGCGGGCGTCACCGTGCTCGGGTCGATCCCGCGGTCCGACGAGCTGGCCGTCCCGTCGCGGCACCTCGGGCTGGTGACCGCCGTGGAACACGGCCGCCGCGCGGGAGCGGCGGTCGAGGCGATGACGGAGTTGGCGGCCCGCCACGTCGACCTCAACGCCGTGATGTCGCTCGCGGACAGCCGGGTGAGCGATCCGCCGTGGACGCCGCAGCGGTGCGAACCCGTGGCCGAGGCGGTGACCGTCGCGCTGGCCGCCGGACGCGCCTTCACCTTCGGCTACAGCGAGCACGCCGAACTGCTGCGCGCCGCAGGCGCGGACGTCGTCGCCTTCGACCCCCTGAACGACCCGCTGCCCGCCGAGGCGGCCGCGCTGGTGCTGCCCGGCGGTTTCCCCGAGGAGTTCGGCACCGAGCTGTCGGCCAACGACGCCGTGCGCGGGCAGATCCGCGCGCTCGCCGGCCGCGGCGCTCCCATCCACGCCGAATGTGCGGGGCTGACCTACCTCGTGGACGACCTCGACGGGCACCCGATGTGTGGAGTGCTCGCCGGGTCGGCCCGGTTCACCGACACGCTCACCCTCGGGTACCGCGACGCGGTCGCGGTGGCCGATTCGTCGTTGCACGCCCTCGGTGATCGCACGGTCGGGCACGAGTTCCACCGCACCACGGTGCGATTCGTGGGCGAGCGGCAGGCGGCGTGGCGCTACGCGGGCCGCGGCGGCGCGGCCGTCGACGACGGCGCCGTCCACCGTGGCGTGCACGCGGCCTATCTGCACACCCATCCGGCGGCTCATCCGAACGCGGTCGCCCGCTTCGTCGCCGCCGCCGCAACCTCTAAGCTCGCCGGGTGACCGAGAACGCCTACCTGGTCGGCCTGCGCCTTGCCGGCAAGAAAGTCGTTGTCGTGGGTGGAGGCACGGTGGCCCAGCGACGGCTGCCGCTGCTGGTCGCCACCGGGGCCGATGTGCACGTCATCACGCGAGAGGCCACCCCGGTCGTGGAGGCCATCGACGGAATCACCCTGACACTGCGCGAGTTTCGCGACGGGGACCTCGAAGGCGCCTGGTATGTGATCGCAGCGACCGACGACCCGGACGTGAACGCGGCGATCGTCGCCGAGGCCGAGCACCGGCACGTGTTCTGCGTGCGCGCCGACATCGCTCGCGAGGGCACGGCCGTCACCCCGGCGACCTTCGAGTACGAGGGCCTCGAGGTCGGTGTCCTGGCCGGCGGCGAGCACCGCCGCTCGGCGGCGATCCGGACCGCCATCCGGGAGGCCCTGCAGCAGGGCCTCATCGCGGTGGACGCCGCCGACGCCCCGGGTGTCACCAAAGGCGGGGTGGCGCTGGTCGGCGGGGGACCGGGCGACCCCGAGCTGATGACGGTGCGCGGCAGGCGGCTGCTCGCGCACGCCGACGTCGTGGTCGCCGACCGGCTCGCGCCGCAGGAACTGCTCGCCGAGCTCTCGCCGGACGTCGAGGTGATCGATGCGGCGAAGATCCCCTACGGACGGGCGATGGCGCAGGACGCGATCAACGCCGTCCTCATCGAGCGAGCCCGGCAGGGCAAGTTCGTGGTGCGGCTCAAAGGCGGCGACCCGTTCGTGTTCGCCCGCGGTTACGAAGAGGTCATCGCGTGCGCCGACGCGGGGATTCCGGTGACCGTCGTCCCCGGTGTGACCAGCGCCATAGCGGTTCCCGCGCTCGCCGGAGTTCCGGTCACCCATCGCGGGATGACGCACGAGTTCGTGGTGGTCAGCGGACATGTCGCGCCGGACCACCCCGAATCGTTAGTGAATTGGGATGCGCTGGCCGCGATGCACGGCACGATCGTGTTGCTGATGGCCGTCGAGCGCATCGAGCTGTTCGCCGAGGTTTTGCGAAAAGGCGGCCGACCTGCAGAGACGCCGGTGTTGGTGGTTCAGCACGGGACGACTTCGGCGCAGCGGACTTTGCGGGCGACGCTGACCGATGCGCCTGAACGGATCCGGTCGGAGGGCATTCGGCCCCCCGCGATCATCGTGATCGGGGCGGTGGCGGGCTTCGCCGGGTAAAGGATTCTTAAGAGTACTGTAAGGTAACTCGTTATGACGGCTCTCAATGACGCAGAGCGCGCCGCCATCCATCGCGATGCCGAAGGCAGGGGACAGCGGAGCTCCAAGCGGGCCTCCGATCGAGTTCTCCCCGCCCGCATCGAGGGATCGGCGCACACCGCGAACGGCCACGGGGGAGGCCGCGACGCCGCCACCCCGCGGTCGAGCAGAATCCCGGCCTGGCTGCCGTCGAGGCGCTTCATCGCCGCGGTCATCGCGATCGGCGGCATGCAGCTGCTCGCCACGATGGACAGCACCGTCGCCATCGTCGCGCTCCCGAAGATCCAGAACGAGCTCAGTCTCTCCGATGCCGGCCGCAGCTGGGTGATCACCGCCTACGTCCTGACCTTCGGCGGCTTGATGCTGCTCGGCGGCCGCCTCGGCGACACCATCGGCCGCAAGCGGACGTTCATCGTCGGCGTCGCTCTGTTCACCATCGCCTCGGTCCTGTGCGGGATCGCCTGGGACGAAGCCACGCTGGTGATCGCCCGGCTGCTGCAGGGCATCGGCGCGGCGATCGCATCGCCGACCGCTCTGGCGCTGATCGCCACGACATTCCCGAAGGGGCCGGCCCGTAACGCGGCCACCGCCGTGTTCGCGGCGATGACCGGCGTCGGCTCGGTGATGGGTCTGGTGATCGGTGGCGCGCTGACCGAGGTGTCGTGGCGGCTGGCGTTCCTCGTGAACGTGCCGATCGGCCTGCTGATGATCTATCTGGCCCGCAAGACGCTGCGGGAGACCAACCGCGAGCGGCTCAAGCTCGACGCGGCGGGCGCACTGCTGGCGACGATGGGCTGCACGGCCGCGGTGTTCGCGTTCTCCATGGGCCCCGAAGCCGGCTGGATCTCGCCGGTCACGATCGGGTCCGGGGTGGTCGCCGGGGCCTGCCTGATCGCCTTCCTGTGGGTCGAGCGCACCGCGGAGAACCCCGTCGTTCCCTTCGAGCTCTTCCGCGACCGCAACCGCGTCGCGACGTTCGCCGCGGTGTTCCTGGCCGGCGGCGTGATGTTCACGCTGACCGTGCTGATCGGGCTCTACGTGCAGGACATCATGGGCTACAGCGCGCTGCGCGCCGGCATCGGGTTCATCCCGTTCGTCATCGCGCTCGGCATCGGCCTCGGCCTGTCGTCGGCGCTGGTGTCGAAGTTCCCGCCGCGTGTTCTGGTCATCGGCGGCGGTGTGCTGGTGCTGGCGGCGATGATCTACGGCTCGACGCTGGACGCCAACATCCCGTACTTCCCGAACCTGGTGCTCCCGATCACCGTCGGTGGTCTCGGGATCGGCATGATCGTGGTGCCGCTGATGATCTCGGCCATCGCCGGTGTCGGATTCGACCAGATCGGCCCGGTGTCGGCGATCGCACTGATGCTGCAGAACCTCGGCGGCCCGGTGGTGCTGGCGATCATCCAGGCGGTCATCACGTCGCGCACGCTCTACCTCGGCGGCACCAACGGCCCCGTCAAGGACATGAATCCCGCGCAGCTGCATGCGCTCGACCAGGGCTACACCTACGGCCTGCTGTGGGTGGCCGCGGTCGCGGTCGTCGTCGGCGGCGCCGCGCTGTTCATCGGCTACACGGCCGAGCAGGTGGCGCACGCGCAGGAAGTCAAGGACGCGATCGACGCCGGAGAACTCTAGCTCTCTCGCGAATCCGGCGCGGAAACAGCCGCTGACGGTGCGTCAGCGCGCCCGATTCGCTCTGCTCGGTATGGTGGCTGACCATGTCGTCCCGGGCGCCGTTGTCCTCCTCGGTGCTGGGCATCGCGATCATCGCGATCACCGGAATGCAGCTCATGTCGACGCTCGACGGCACCATCGTCATCGTCGCGCTGCCCCGGATGCAGGCCGAACTGGACCTCTCCGACGCCGGCAAGAGTTGGGTGATCACCGCCTACGTGCTCGCGTTCGGCGGTCTGCTGCTGCTCGGCGGCCGGATCGGTGACGCGGTCGGCCACAAGCGGGCTTTCCTGTCCGGGGTCGGCGTCTTCACGATCGCCTCGCTGGTGTGCGGACTGGCCACCGACGAGGCGACGCTGATCGCGGCACGCGCTGTCCAGGGCGTCGGCGCGGCGGTGTCGGCGCCCACCGGACTGGCGCTGATCGCGACGACGTACGCGGTCGGCCAGGCGCGCAACCGCGCGCTGGCGGTGTCGGCGGCGATGCAGGCCACCGGATCGGTGCTCGGGCTGGTCCTCGGCGGGGCGCTGACCGTGATCTCGTGGCGGCTCGCGTTCCTCATCAACGTCCCGATCGGGATCGTGATCATCGCGATCGCGGTGCTTCGGCTCGCCGAGACCCACCACGAGCGCCTCAAGCTCGACGTGACCGGAGCCCTGCTGGCCACCCTCGGCTGCACATCGGCCGTCGTGGTGTTCACCCAGGGCCCGGCGCTGGGCTGGGCGCACCCGTTCGTGATCGGCGCGGGTGCGGCCGCGGTGTTGTTCTTCCTGGCGTTCATGATGGTCGAACGGTCGGCGGCCCACCCGATCGTGCCGTTCTCCGTGTTCGACAACCGCAACCGCGTCATGACGTTCCTGTCGCTGTTCCTGGCCGGCGGCGTGATGCTCACCGCAACGGTGATGATCGGTCTCTATGTCCAGGATGTGATGGGGTACTCGGCGCTCAAAGCCGGCGTGTGCTTCATCCCGTTCGCGGTGGCCCTCGGCGCCGGCACCGTCGCGGCGGCCCGCATCGCCCCGCACGTCGCCCCGCGGTGGATCATCATGGGCGCCGGGGTGCTGGTGCTGGGCGCCATGCTGTTCGGCTCCACCCTCAACCGCGGCGTGCCGTACGCCCCGGACCTGCTCGCCCCGCTCGTGGTCGGGGGTTTCGGCATCGGGGTGATCTCGGTGATCCTGCCCCTGTGCGCGGTCGCTGACGTCGGCGCCCGCGAGATCGGGCCCGTCTCGTCGATCACGCTGATGGTGCAGAACCTCGGCGGACCCATGGTGCTCGTCGTCGTCCAGGCGGTGCAGACGTCGCGCACCCTGTACCTCGGCGGCACCACCGGACCGGTCAAGGACATGACCTCGGCTCAGCTCGACGCGCTCGACGCCGGCTACACCTACTCGCTGCTGTGGGTGGCGGCCATCGCGGTGCTCGTCGGCGCCGCGGCGCTGTTCATCGGGTTCTCTGCGCGCGAGATCGCCACCGCGCAGCACACGCGCGAGGCGGTGGAGGCGGGCGAACTGTAGCGACCGCGGTCAGTAAGGTGGTCGGCTGTGATCACCCGCATGTCCGAGCTGTTCCTGCGCACTCTGCGCGACGACCCGGCCGACGCCGAAGTGGCGAGCCACAAGCTGCTCATCAGGGCCGGCTACGTCCGGCCCGTCGGCCCCGGGTTGTACAGCTGGCTGCCCCTCGGCCTGAAGGTGCTCCGCAAAATCGAGGCGATCGTCCGCGAGGAGATGAACGCCATTGGGGGACAGGAGATCCTGTTTCCCGCGCTGCTGCCGCGCGCACCGTACGAGGAAACCAACCGATGGACGGAGTACGGCGACGCGCTCTTCCGCCTCAAGGACCGCCGCGGCAACGACTATCTGCTCGGGCCAACGCACGAGGAGTTCTTCGCGCTGACGGTCAAGGGGGAGTACTCGTCCTACAAGGACTTCCCGGTGATCCTGTACCAGATCCAGAACAAGTACCGCGACGAGGCGCGCCCGCGGGCGGGCATCCTGCGCGGACGCGAGTTCCTGATGAAGGACTCGTACTCGTTCGACATCGACGACGACGGTCTCAAGACCGCCTACCACGCGCATCGGGAGGCCTACCAGCGCATCTTCGGCCGGCTCCACGTCCGCTACGTCATCGTCTCGGCGGTGTCGGGTGCGATGGGCGGCAGCGCTTCCGAGGAGTTCCTCGCCGAAAGCGAGGTCGGCGAGGACACCTACGTGCGGTGCCTGCAGTCAGGCTACGCCGCCAACGTCGAGGCCGTCGTCACCGCGATTCCCGACCCGATCCCGGCCGAGCGCATCGCGGCCCTCCCCGAACCGGTGGTGCACGACACCGGGGACACCCCGACCATCGCGACGCTGGTCGACTGGGCCAACGGTGCGAGCCTGCCGCAGTTCGCCGGCCGCGACGTCACGGCTGCGGACACCCTGAAGAACGTGCTGATGAAGGTGCGTCAGCCCGGTGGCGACTGGGAGCTGCTGGCGATCGGCGTGCCGGGTGATCGCGAGGTGGATGACAAGCGTCTCGGGGCCGCGCTGGAACCCGCCGAGTACGCCATGCTCGACGACGCCGACTTCGACCGCCACCCCTTCCTGGTCAAGGGATACATCGGCCCGAAAGGGTTGCTGGCCAACGGAGTTCGCTATCTCGTCGACCCGCGGATCGTGGACGGGACGACGTGGATCACCGGCGCCGACGAGAAGGGCAAGCACGTGGTGGGCCTGGCCGCGGGCCGCGACTTCACCCCGGACGGCACCATCGAGGCCGCCGAGGTGCGCGAGGGCGACCCCTCGCCCGACGGCGCGGGACCGCTGGTGGCCGCGCGCGGTATCGAGATCGGCCATGTGTTCCAGCTCGGCCGCAAGTACACCGACGCGTTCACTGCAGATGTGCTGGGAGAGAACGGCAAGCCGGTGCGGCCGACGATGGGCAGCTACGGGATCGGGGTGTCCCGCCTGGTGGCGGTCATCGCCGAGCAGCAGCACGACGAGCTGGGTCTGCGGTGGCCCTCGACGGTGTCGCCGTTCGACGTGCACGTGGTGATCGCCAACAAGGACAGTGACGCCCGCACCGGTGCCACCGAACTCGTCTCGGAGCTCGATCGGCTGGGCGCCGACGTGGTGCTCGACGACCGTCAGGCCTCACCGGGGGTCAAGTTCAAAGACGCCGAGTTGCTCGGCGTGCCGTGGATCGTGGTGGTGGGCCGGGGCTGGGCCGACGGGGTGGTCGAACTGCGCAACCGGTTCAGCGGCGAGAAGCGCGAACTCGCCGTCGAGTCGGCGGCGGCCGACATCCTGGCCGCGCTGGGCTGAGCGGCTACTCGGAGCCGCCGGGGAAGGCGACGACGACCGGCGCGTCGCCGGCCGCGCGGCGCCACCGCGCCGCCGTCACGGCCGTCTCGAGCATCGCCGCGACGCCGAACGCCCGCACCTTCTCGTCGCGGGCCTGTTCGACGACGGCACGCCACGCGGTGGCGTCGTCCTGCTCCATCCGGATCGCCAGCCGCGCGGCGTCGGCCGAGTTGTCCACCCTGATCGGCAGCGAATACCCGGCCGCGGGCAGCGGGACGTCGACGTTTCTCTCCTCGAGCAACGCGATGGCCGCTTCTCGCCGAGCCCGGTGCTCGGCCATCGAATCCGAGACGAGATAGTTCAGCTCGGGGGCCGCATGCGCCGACACCACGCCGTAGCCGTAGATGGTGGCGTGCTCGGCGGCGAGCGCGTCGAACAACGCCGCGCCGGCGGCGTCGGCCGGCCGGACCGGTTCTCGGGCTTCGGAGGTCGGCGACGTCACCGCGAGCCTCCTGTCGGCGCCAGCGCCACGGTGTAGGCCGCCGCGCACGCCGCCGCGATCGAGGCGAGCAGTCCGGCGCGGTATCCGGACAGCGCCGCCGCGGCGTGCGACGCGCTGTCGGCGGAGGCGCGCAGCGCTCCGATGACGTCGTCGGTTCCCGGCGCCGGCGCGGCCGCGCCCGACGGGGAGGTCGTGACGGTGACGCTCGTCGTCGGCGCGTTGCTCCCGGTCAGCCGCACGATCTCCTTGGAGAGCGCATCGGCGTGCGCCGAGCGTTCGGCGGCCACGGTGCTCAACGTCGCCGCCGTCGTGCCGCGGGCCGTGGCGGCCGCCTCGGTGGCGAGCTTGCTGTCGGCACGGGCCCGGTCGAGCGCGGTGGTGAGGTCGTCGAGCTCCGGCGGGGGAGGCGCCGGTCTGCTGCAGCCGGCGGTCGTCGCCGCCCCGAGGACCGCGAGCGAGGCCGCCCCGAGGAGCACCTGTCGGCGGCTGACGATCGGCGGGCGGCTCGGCACGTGCAACATCCTGCCATCGCTGCGGTGGCGAGTCGGCTGGCCGGGCGCTGTGAGGTCGGAGTTTTTGGTCGATCGGCCCTCGTGCGCTGGCGTATCGTGGAGAGTCGGATTCGCAGGAGACACCCTGCGTGTCCGTGCCGGCGACAATTCAAGACGAGGAGCTCACCGTGGCGGAGCGGTCAACGGGATTGCCGTCGCAACGACAGGTGATGGAACTGCTCGACAAGGAGTTCGCGCGTGCCGGATACGACCTCGAGGACGTGGTGGTCGACACCGCCGCCCGGCCACCGCGGATCACGGTGGTCACCGACAGCGACAGCGGGCTCGACCTCGACGCCATCGCAGAACTGTCCCGCACCGCCTCCGAACTGCTCGACGGCATGGACTCCCCGCCGTATGTCCTCGAGGTCACCTCGCCCGGTGTCGACCGCCCGCTGACCACCGCGAAGCACTACCGCCGCAACCAGGGCCGCCGGGTCGAGATGACCTTGGCCGACGGGTCCACCGTGTCCGGACGGCTCGGACCGGTGACGGGCCCGACGGTCGGCCTGGTGGTGCGCGAAGGGACCCGCGGCGCGCTGACCGTTCGCGACATCGCACTCGATACCATCGTCAAAGCTATTGTCCAAGTTGAGTTTTCGCCGCCGAACCCGCGAGAGCTGGAACTGGCCGGCCAATCCGGGAAGGAGGGCTGAAGCGTGAACATCGACATGGCTGCCCTGCACGCGATCGAGGCCGACAAGGGAATCTCGGTCGACGTCGTCGTCGAGACCATCAAATCCGCTCTGCTGACCGCCTACCGGCACACCGAAGGTCATGAGGCCGATGCGCACATCGACATCGACCGCAAGACCGGTGTGGTCAAGGTGATGGCCCGCCAGACCGACGCCGACGGCAATGTGCTGCACGAATGGGACGACACCCCAGAGGGTTTCGGCCGCATCGCGGCCACCACCGCGCGCCAGGTGATCCTGCAGAGGCTGCGCGACGCGGAGAACGAGAAGAACTACGGGGAATTCTCCGCCCGTGAGGGCGACATCGTCGCCGGTGTCATCCAGCGCGACGCGCGCGCCAACGCCCGCGGTCTGGTCGTGGTGCGGATGGGCAGCGAGACGAAGGGGTCCGAGGGGGTCATCCCCGCCGCCGAACAGGTGCCCGGCGAGCGGTACGAGCACGGCGACCGGTTGCGCTGCTATGTCGTGGGCGTCACCCGCGGAGCGCGCGAACCGCTGATCACGCTGTCGCGCACCCACCCGAACCTGGTGCGCAAGCTGTTCTCGCTGGAGGTGCCCGAGATCGCCGACGGATCCGTCGAGATCGTCGCAGTGGCCAGGGAGGCGGGCCACCGGTCCAAGATCGCGGTGACCTCGCGCGCGCCGGGGCTGAACGCCAAGGGCGCCTGCATCGGGCCGATGGGCCAGCGGGTGCGCAACGTGATGAGCGAGCTGTCCGGCGAGAAGATCGACATCATCGACTACGACGAGGACCCCGCCAAGTTCGTCGCGAACGCGCTCTCACCCGCCAAGGTGGTGTCGGTGACGGTGATCGACGAGGCGGCGCGCGCGGCGCGGGTGATCGTGCCGGACTTCCAGCTGTCGCTGGCGATCGGCAAGGAAGGACAGAACGCCCGGCTCGCGGCCCGGCTGACGGGCTGGCGTATCGACATCCGCAGCGACAACGCGGCGGCCGACGGCCCCTCCGACCGCCCGGCGGACCGGCACCATCCCCGGCCGGACGCGGCCAGGGGCGCGGTCGGCGAGCGATAGCGCACCGCGGTCGTTCGCTTTACGCACCGGTTTTCTTCGCGACGCTGCGGTGACGGTAGACTCAGCTGTGATCCAGCGCGAGACATCGGCTCGGATGCCCGGAAGTGCCCCCACCCCCGCGGGTGGACCGGTACGGACCTGCATCGGATGCCGAAAACGAGGGCTGGCCGTCGAACTGCTTCGGGTAGTCGCTGTCGACGGTGATGAGCCTGGGAATGGTGCCAGGGCTGTGACCGTTGATGCAGCGAGAACGCTTCCGGGGCGGGGTGCGTGGTTGCATCCCGATCCTGAGTGTGTGCGCGCGGCGATTCGTCGGCGGGCGTTCGGCCGAGCGTTGCGGATCACCGGTTCACCGGACATCACCGCGGTGGTCGATCGTTTCCCGGACATGGGAGCGGTCGATGTGCCACGGCAACGAAAGAACAGGTAGCGAAGAACATGAGCACACCGTGAAGTCCCGATGACCATGCGTCATAGCTAAACCCGAGGCGCGGCGCCTACCACCGCTGCCGCCTCCCAGACAGGAGATGTAGTGGCAGGTAAGGCCCGTGTGCACGAGTTGGCTAAGGAACTCGGTGTCACCAGCAAGGAAGTGCTCGCCCGACTTAGTGAACAGGGCGAATTCGTCAAGTCGGCGTCCTCGACGGTCGAGGCGCCCGTCGCCCGCCGGTTGCGTGAGTCGTTCGGCGGCTCCAAGCCCGTAGCCGAGAAGGCGCCGAGTCCGGCGACGGCGTCCGGCAACGGCTCGCCCAAGCCGGCCGCCCCGGCCGCGCCGGCTCCCGGAACCGGCCCGAGGCCGGGGGCGCCCAAGCCCTCGGCGCCACAGCCGCCGGTCGTGCAGCAGCCGGCCGCCCCGGCCCCGCAGCCCCCGGCACCCGCCCCCGCGGCACCCCCGCCGGCGGCCGCCGCGCCGCCGGCCGCTCCGCCGGCAACCCCGGGCCGCCCCACACCGGGCCCGCGGCCCGGTCCCGCCGCGCCCAAGCCCGGTGCGCCCAAGCCCGCCGCGCGGACCCCGCGCGTCGGCAACAACCCGTTCTCCTCACAGCAACCCGTCGAGCGCCCGATTCCTCGGCCGCAGGGTCCGGGCGGACCCAGGCCCGGCCCGGGAGCCGGCGGACCCCGCCCCGGCGGCGGACCGCGTCCGGGCGCCTCGCCCGGCAACATGCCCCCGCGGCCGCAGGGCGCACGTCCCGGTCAGGGACCGCGTCCCGGTGGCGGACCGCGTCCCGGTGGTGGGCCCCGTCCGGCGCCCGGTGGCGCCGGCCGTCCCGGCGGCGGTGGCGGCGGTAACTACCGCGGCGGCGGTGGCGGTGCTCCCGCGGGCGGCGGTTTTCGAGGCCGTCCCGGCGGCGGTGGCCGTCCCGGTCAGCGCGGTGGCGCAGCGGGCGCGTTCGGTCGTCCCGGCGGCGCGCCGAAGCGCGGCCGTAAGTCGAAGCGGGCGAAACGCGCCGAGTACGAGAACATGCAGGCGCCGGTCGTCGGTGGCGTGCGGTTGCCGAAGGGCAACGGCGAGACCATCCGGCTGGCCCGCGGCGCGTCGCTGAGCGACTTCGCCGACAAGATCAACGCCAATCCGGCGTCGCTGGTCCAGGCGCTGTTCAACCTCGGTGAGATGGTGACCGCGACCCAGTCGGTGGACGATTCGACGCTCGAGTTGCTGGGCGGCGAGATGAACTACGTCGTGCAGGTCGTGTCCCCGGAGGACGAGGACCGCGAGCTGCTGCAGTCCTTCGACCTGTCCTACGGCGAGGACGAGGGCGGCGAGGAGGACCTCGAGTTCCGTCCGCCGGTCGTCACCGTCATGGGCCACGTCGACCACGGCAAGACCCGGCTGCTGGACACCATCCGCCAGGCCAACGTCCGCGAGGAAGAGGCCGGCGGCATCACCCAGCACATCGGTGCCTACCAGGTGACCGTCGACCTCGACGGCAACGAGCGGCCGATCACCTTCATCGACACCCCGGGTCACGAGGCGTTCACCGCCATGCGTGCCCGCGGTGCGAAGGCCACCGACATCGCGATTCTGGTGGTGGCCGCCGACGACGGCGTCATGCCGCAGACGGTAGAGGCGGTCAACCACGCCCAGGCGGCCGACGTGCCGATCGTGGTGGCGGTCAACAAGATCGACAAGGAGGGCGCCGACCCGGCCAAGATCCGCGGTCAGCTCACCGAGTACGGTCTGATCCCCGAGGAGTACGGCGGCGACACGATGTTCGTCGACATCTCGGCGAAGAACAACGTGAACATCGAGGCGCTGCTGGAAGCGGTCATCCTGACCGCCGATGCGTCGCTGGACCTGCGGGCCAACCCCGACATGGAGGCCCAGGGTGTGGCGATCGAGGCGCACCTGGACCGTGGCCGCGGCCCGGTGGCCACCGTGCTCATCCAGCGCGGCACCCTGCGGGTCGGCGACTCGGTGGTGGCCGGCGACGCGTACGGCCGCGTTCGCCGCATGGTCGACGAGCACGGCGAGGACGTCGAAGAGGCGTTGCCGTCGCGTCCCGTCCAGGTCATCGGCTTCACGTCGGTGCCGGGTGCCGGTGACAACTTCCTCGTCGTCGACGAGGACCGCATCGCCCGCCAGATCGCCGACCGGCGCAGCGCGCGCAAGCGCAACGCGCTGGCCGCCCGGACCCGCAAGCGGATCAGCCTGGAGGACCTGGATTCGGCGCTGAAGGAGACCAGCCAGCTGAACCTGATCCTCAAGGGCGACAACGCCGGTACGGTCGAGGCGCTCGAGGAGGCCCTGCTGGGCATCCAGGTCGACGACGAGGTGGAGCTGCGCGTCATCGACCGTGGTGTCGGTGGCGTCACGGAGACCAACGTCAACCTGGCGTCGGCGTCGGATGCCATCATCATCGGCTTCAACGTCCGTGCCGAGGGCAAGGCGACCGAGCTGGCCAACCGCGAGGGTGTGGAGATCCGGTACTACTCGGTGATCTACCAGGCCATCGACGAGATCGAGAGCGCGCTCAAGGGCATGCTCAAGCCGATCTTCGAGGAGCGCGAGCTCGGCCGCGCCGAGATCCGCGCGATCTTCCGGTCGTCCAAGGTCGGCAACATCGCCGGTTGCCTCGTCCAGTCGGGCATCATGCGGCGCAACGCCAAGGCCCGGCTGCTGCGCGACAACGTCGTGGTCGCCGAGAACCTCACGGTGTCTTCGCTCAAGAGGGAGAAGGACGATGCCACCGAGGTCCGCGAGGGCTACGAGTGCGGTCTGACGCTGACGTACTCCGACATCAAGGAAGGCGACGTCATCGAGACGTACGAGCTGGTTGAGAAAGCTCGGACCTGATGAGCGCTTGCGCGAAGAAGAGGGGGCGCAGTGGCTGACCCCGGACGGGCGAAGCGGTTGGCCAAACGCATCTCCACGGTGGTCGCCTCGGCGATCGAGTACGAGATCAAGGATCCCCGGCTCGCCGGGGTGACCATCACGGATGCGAAGGTCACCAACGACCTCCACGACGCCACGCTCTACTACACCGTGCTGGGCCGGTCCCTCGACGAGGAACCGGACTACGCGGGGGCGGCCGCGGCGCTGGAGAAGGCCAAGGGTGTGCTGCGCACGAAGGTCGGCGCCGCGACGGGGGTCCGGTTCACCCCGACGCTGGCGTTCGTGCGCGACACGGTGCCCGACGCCGCCCACCGCATGGAGGAGCTGCTGGCGCAGGCGCGCGCGGCAGATGAGGATTTGGCAAGAGTTCGGCAAGGTGCCAAGCACGCCGGCGACACGGACCCGTACCGTGTAACCGGGGCGGAGGACGACGTAGACGGGGGTCCCGACGGGACACCGGACGGGCCGTACGCTGAGGACACGGGTGACCGCCACAGATTCGAGGACTGACGACCTGATGACGGGCGCGGCGGTCGACGCCCGCGCCGCCGCCGAGCTGCTGTCGTCCGCGGCGACGATCAGCGTGGTCTGTCACGTCTATCCGGACGCCGACACGATCGGGGCCGGCCTGGCGCTCGCGCTGGTGCTCGACCACGCCGGCAAGGACGTCCAGGTCAGCTTCGCGGCTCCCGCAGACCTGCCCGAGTCGCTGCACTCCCTACCCGGCTGCCATCTTCTCGTGAGCCCCGACCAGCTGCGGCGAGACGCCGAACTCGTGGTCACCGTGGACATTCCCAGCGTCAACCGGCTCGGTGCGCTGAGCGATCTGGCCGGCCCGGACCGTCGGGTGCTGGTCATCGACCACCATGCCTCCAACAGCCTGTTCGGTACGGCCAACTTCGTCGACCCGTCCGCGGACTCGACCACGATGCTGGTCGCCGAACTGCTCGACGCCTGGGGCAAACCCATCGACGCCGGCGTCGCGCACTGCCTGTACGCCGGACTGACCACCGACACCGGCTCATTCCGGTGGGCCACCGCGCGGGCGCACCGCCTGGCGGCACGGCTGGTCGAGTTGGGCGTCGACAACGCCGGGATCAGCCGCACGCTGCTGGACACCCATCCGTTCGCGTGGCTGCCGATGCTGTCGCGGGTGCTCGGGTCGGCGCGGC
This sequence comes from Mycolicibacterium chubuense NBB4, assembly GCF_000266905.1. Next base: position 2,129,636 of record NC_018027.1, read on the forward strand.
TGGTGAGCGAGGCCGCCGGCGGGCGTGGCCTGGTCTATGCCGTCGTCTCCTACGACGAGTACGCGCAGGCCCGGCCCGAAGAGGTCGAGAGCATCGTCGACATCGTGCGGACCACCCAGCAGGCCGAGGTCGCGGCCGTCTTCAAGGAGATCGCGCCCGGTCAGTGGTCGGTGTCCATGCGGTCGAAGGCGCTCGACGTGTCCTCGGTCGCCGGCACCTTCGGGGGCGGTGGTCACCGCCTCGCCGCGGGATACTCGGCCACCGGAACGGCCGACGATCTCGTCGCGTCGCTGCGGGCGGCACTTGGCTGACGCGGTCCGCCCGGCGACCAGCAGGCGCATCGCCGCCTTGGCGTTCCCGGCGCTGGGGGTCCTGGCCGCCGAGCCCGTCTATCTGCTCTTCGATCTGGCCGTCGTCGGCAGGCTCGGCGCGCTGAGCCTCGCGGGCCTGGCCATCGGCGCGCTGATCATGGGAGTGCTCAGCTCGCAGCTGACCTTCCTGTCCTACGGCACCACGGCGCGCGCGGCGCGGCTCTACGGCGCCGGCCACCGCTCCCGCGCCGTCGAGGAGGGCGTGCAGGCCACCTGGCTGGCCATCGGCATCGGGACGACGATCGTGGTCGCGGTGCAGGTTGCCGCGGTTCCGCTGGTGTCGGTGCTGGCCGCCGGCGGCGACATCGCCGCCGCCGCGCTGCCGTGGGTGCGTATCGCGAGTCTGGCGGTGCCCGCGATCCTGGTGGCGGCGGCCGGCAACGGCTGGATGCGCGGGGTGCAGGACACCGTGCGACCGCTGCGCTATGTGATCTTCGGGTTCTCGGTCGCTGCGGTGCTGTGCCCGCTGCTGGTCTACGGCTGGCTGGGAGCCCCGCGTCTGGGACTGGCCGGGTCGGCGGTGGCCAACGTGGTGGGGCAGTGGCTGGCTGCTGCGCTGTTCTGCCGGGCCCTGGTCGTGGAGAAGGTCCCTTTGCGACCGCGGCCTGCGGTGCTGCGGGCCCAGGTCGTGATGGGCCGCGACCTCGTGCTGCGCACCATGGCGTTCCAGGCGTGCTTCGTCTCCGCCGGCGCGGTGGCCGCCCGGTTCGGAGCAGCGGCCGTCGCCGCGCACCAGGTGGTGCTGCAGCTGTGGAATTTCCTCGCGCTGGTGCTGGACTCGCTGGCCATCGCGGCGCAGTCGCTGGTCGGGGCGGCGTTGGGTGCGGGCGAACTCGCTCATGCCAAGTCGGTGGCCTGGCGGGTGACGGCGTTCTCGGCCGTGGCGGCTGCGGTGCTGGCCACGGTCTTCGCCCTCGGCGCGTCGGTGCTGCCCGGCGTCTTCACCGACGACCGCTCGGTGCTCGACCAGATCGGTGTGCCGTGGTGGTTCCTGGTGGCCCAATTGCCGATTGCCGGCGTGGTGTTCGCGCTCGACGGGGTGCTGCTGGGCGCCGGTGACGCCCGCTTCATGCGCACTGCGACGCTGGCCAGTGCCCTGGTGGGATTCCTGCCGTTGATCTGGCTGTCGCTGGCGTTCGGGTGGGGCCTGCTGGGCATCTGGTCGGGACTGAGCACGTTCATGATGCTGCGGTTGCTGTTCGTCGGCTGGCGGGCCTTCTCCGGGCGATGGCTGATCCCGGGGACGGCGTGAGGGTGGCTCAGGGTCGCGTCGCCGCGACCGCCCACACGTCCCGCCGTCCGGCGCGGTACCTGCGCACGGTGACGTCGACGAACCCGGCATCGCGGCACAGCGCTGCGAACGACTCGGCCTGAGCGGGCGTCCATCCGTGACTGGCGAACCCGGTGGCGCCGGGTTCGGTCTGTCGCTCGACGGCGAGCAACCGCCCGCCGGGGGAGAGCACCCGGTGGGCCTCGGCCAGCCCCGTGGTGACGTCGCGCCAGTGGTGCACCGTCGCCAGCGCCCACACCACGGTCGCCGAGGAATCCGGCACCGGCAGCGCTTCGGCACTGCCTTGCGCCCACCGGATGCCGTCGCGCCGACTGACGGCGCGGGCCAGTCGCAGCATCGACTCCGAGGGATCGACGCCGGTGACGTGTGCGCCCCGGCGGGCCGCCGCGCGGGCGGCATTGCCTGCTCCACAGCCGATGTCGACCACGCGGTCGCTTCCCGACACCCCCGCGAGGTCGACCGCCAGCTTGGCGTAGCGTCCACCGGTCGCCAAGAACACCAGCCCGAAGAGGTTGCCGGTGACGCCCGAGAAGCCAGGGTGATCGGCGTGGTGGTTGACCGGTAGCCGGGTCGCGTCATCGCTCATGGTCCGATGATCCTCCCTCAGGGCCGGACCTGGGATCGGCCGCGCTCCATGACGGAGCCGCGGCTCGCGGCGACGTCGTCGCCGGTCGTGCTCTTCATCCACTCGCGGGCCGAGGCGGCCTCGAGCCACAGGCCGGCGCTGCTCTGCGAGTCGTCGATGAGGTGGTAGGACCTCATGAGCGCGCGGACGGCCTTCTGGTTGTTGCCCACGATCGACGCCGCGATCCCGCGCGCCGTGTCCATCAGCTCGCCGTGCGGCACGACCTGCGTGACGAGACCCGTGCGCAGTGCCTCCTCAGCCGACAGATAGTCGCCGGTCATGCTCATCCGGCGCGCCATCCCGACACCGACCTTCTGCGGGAGCCGCACGGAGAGCCCCCACGTGGGAAGCAAGCCGACGCGGGCGTGGGTGTCGGCGAACCGCGCCTGCTCGGACGCGACGAGGATGTCGCAGTACAGCGCGATCTCCAGGCCGCCGGTGACGGCCGCACCGTTGATCGCCCCGATCACCGGCTTGGTCATCGGCGGCCACTTGGGCGAGATGTCGGGCAGATCGGTGGTGTTGCCCAGCTCCTTGAGGTCGAGCCCGGCGCAGAACACCGGGTCGGTGCCGGTGACGATCACGACGTCGACCTCGGCGTCGGACTCCGCCTCGCGCAACGCCTCGAAGAATCGCGTGCGCAGAGCCGACGACAACGCGTTGCGCGACGCGGGACGGTTCAGGGTGAGGGTCCGGACGCGGTCACGGGTGTCGACGAGCAGGACGTCGGTGGCTGCGGAATCGGCGGCGTGGGTCATTCGCTCACCGTATCGGTGTGGACCGGCGCGCCTATCGTGGAGACCATGTGCCGAAACATCACCGAGTTGCGGGGTCTGCAGCCCGCAGCCACGCCCGAGGAGATCGAGGCCGCGGCCCGCCAGTACGTCCGCAAAGTCAGCGGGATCACCCGGCCGGCCGGCGCCAACGTCGACGCGTTCGAAGCCGCGGTCGCCGAGGTGACCGCATCTACCGAGCGGCTGCTCGCCGCCCTGCAACCGCGCAGGCAGCCGCCCAAGACGGTGCCGCCGCTGCGCCGCCCGGAGGTCCGCGCCCGCCTGCAGCTCAGATGACCACGACGCTCACCCGACCGGCGCTCAAGGAATGGAGTGCCGCGGTGCACGCGCTGCTCGAGGGCAGGCAGACCGTGCTGCTGCGCAAGGGCGGTATCGCCGAGAAGAGGTTCGAGGTGGCGGCGCCGCGGTTCTTGCTGTTCCCGACCGTCGCCCACAGCCATGCCGAGCGGGTGCGCCCCGAACACCGGGACCTGCTCGTGCCCGCGGCCGCCGACAGTACCGAGGACGACGTCGTGCTGCGTGCCGGCGCCCGGGTCGTCGCCGCGATCCAGGTCGACCGGCCCGAGGCTCTCGATGACCTTGCGCCACTCCATATCTGGACCGACGAGTCGGTCCGCGCCGACCGGGTCGACTTCCGGCCGCGGCACCGGCTGACCGTCCTCGTCGTCTCGGCGGCGCCGCTGACCGAACCCGTCCGGCTGGCGCGCACGCCCGACTACCGCGGATGTTCCAGCTGGGTCGATCTACCGGTGGATCCGGCGTGGGGCGACCCGGTGCACGACGACGCGACACTGCACGACATCGCCGCGCAGGTGCGCCTCTCAGTCGGCTAGGCCGGCGGGTGGTGTCGTGCCGGCCGGCAGGACCAGCCGCGATTCCCCGCCGAAGTGCACGGTGTGCCGCGCGGTCTTGAGAGTCGTTGCGGTGGAGACACTGTGGCCGGTACCGAGGTTGCGCAGAAATCGGGGATGGGATCCGCCGGCGATCAGCAGCCGGACCCGCGAGCCCGCCGGGAACGTGTGCGCGACGGCGTCCATCTCGATGCGCACGGTGCCGGAATCGGACGCCGACGCCAGATACCCGTCGCTGACGTTGCGGGAGTGGCCGTGCGCGTCGACCTGGCTGATCCGGACGAACAGGTCGTTGTGCGGGTTCGCACACGAATGGGCCAGTTCGACGACCGGCGTCCCCACCGCATACAGGTCGGCCGGCAGCGGATCGCCGGTGAAGGTGAGGACGTCGGCGCGGCGGGCCAGCGCGGAGTCGTCGCGGTACCCGCCGGCGGGGGAGAGCATCCTGCCGCCGAGCGTCGGCGTCGGGTCGGCGGGGTTGTAGACGAACACCGCCGAGCCACCCTCGTGCGGTGCAGCCGGGCCGAGCCGACGCGAATCACGAAGGTAGAGCGTGTGTGCGGGCATCGCGGGCGGCCAGTCGGGCAGGTCGAGCCAGCCCCGCCCGTCGAGGTGCACGCGCACGGGTGCGGGGCGCCCCGAGGGCGCGGTCCCGAGGTGGGTGCCCAGCCAGTCCAGCGTCTCGCGGATAGCGGTGGGCGCGGCCTTGGTCATCATCTGGCCGTGCGTCCACGGCCCGATCGTCAACGCGGTGTCCACGCCGCGGTCGCGCATCCGCGTGTACTGCTCGAGCGTCTGCTCGAGGAAAAGGTCCTGCCAGCCGCTCAGCAACAGCACCGGTACCCGGGCCCGGTCCACGGCGTCGCGCAGATGGAGTTTCGACCAGAACGGGTCGTCGGCGTCGGGATGGTCCAGCCAGGACTCGAACCACGGGGCGCCGTCACCGAGCAGCGCGCGGCTCGACTCGCCCAGCGGCATGCCGAGCGACGCTTCGGTCACCAGGGTCTGGGCCCGCACTTGACGCAGCAGGGTCCGCAGCCGGCGCGAATCCTCTTGGCGGCCGACCAGATCGCTCCAGCCGAGGAAGTCGTTGAGGCCGAATGACCCTGTGCCCCATCGGGGTCCGGTGACGTCGTGCGGGCCGACGGTGATCACCGCGGCCTTCAGCTCGGGTGGCGGGTCGGCCAGCAGCGCCCACTGCGTCCAGCCCAGATAGGACAGTCCGACGGTGCCGAACGTGCCGGTGAACCAGGGCTGCTCGCGCAGCCATGTGACGGTGTCGGCGCCGTCGTCGACCTCGTGGACGAAGGGGTCGAAGTCGCCTCCGGAGCCGAAGGTGCCGCGCACGCTTCCGACGACGACGTGATAGCCGCGCGCGGCGTACACCGCGCCGTACAGCGCGGCGAACGGCCAGCCCCGCCCGTACGGCCCACGCACCAGCAGGGTCGCCACCGGATCGCCGGTCCGCGGCACGTAGTGGTCGGCGACCAGGTCGACGCCGTCGCGCATCGGCACCCGCAGCCCGCGGTCGACGTCGAACGCGGTGGTCGGCGGAGGGATCCGCAGAAGGCCGCTGAGCCGCTGCAACACGGCGCGCTGGTCGCTCATGTCAATAGACTCAATAGACGTAGTACGGGCTCAGCTCGTGGGCGCGCTGCAGGTTCGTCTGCATGCAGTCCGGATTGGGGTTCGAGTAGATCGGGGAGTAGAACAGCGACTGCTGGATGACCCCGTAGCTCGTCTTGAACGCGATCATGCAGGTGATCCACCAGCGGTTGTTCCAGTCCGTCGGCTTCATGATCCAGTACTGCGCGGCCCGGTGGCCGTTGATGTCGAGTTCGACGGCATCAGGCGGCAGCGTCTGCTCGTAGGTGCGCCAGACGAACGCCTCGACCGCCATCTGATAGTTGCCCGCGTCGTAATGGCAGCGCAGGCTGTCCTCGTGCGCCGGCGGCGTGTACGCCAGCCCGATGCGCTGGATGACGTCGAGCGGGATGTCGCGGCACGGGTCGAACGGGTCCGGGTTGGTGAGGTCGAGCACCGGCGACTTGATCGTGGTCATCGGCACATCGGTCGACCGCAGCTCGAACCGCCGGGTGGCCGCGGTCTCCGCCGGGTCGGCCTGCCAGACGACCACCACCGCCGCGACCAGCGCACACAGCGCCGAGAACAGCCGCAGCTTGGCGAACATCGCACCCCCTCATTCGCGGCGGTGGCACCGCCGAGCCGTCCCGACCCTGCGGTGGAGTGTAACGGGCGGCACACACCCCGCGGGCGGGAACCTAGAACATGTTCTAGTTGCCGATAAGGGCGCCGGGGTTACGCACCAGTAGGCTGGCTTTTCGTGACCACTGACGACCGACGCCCCACGCTGTGGGCGGTCAGTGACCTCCATACCGGACACACCGGCAACAAGCCGGTCACCGAGTCACTGCATCCGTCCTCACCCGACGACTGGCTGATCGTGGCCGGCGACGTCGCCGAGCGCACCGACGAGATCCGCTGGTCGCTGGATCTGCTGCGCAAGCGCTTCGCCAAGGTCATCTGGGTGCCGGGCAACCACGAACTGTGGACCACCAACCGCGACCCGATGCAGATCTTCGGCAAGGCGCGCTACGACTACCTGGTCAACATGTGCGACGAGATGGGCATCGTCACTCCCGAGCACCCGTTCCCGGTGTGGACCGAGGAGGGCGGCCCCGCGACGATCGTGCCGATGTTCCTGCTGTACGACTACTCGTTCCTGCCGCAGGGCGCCGGCACGAAGGCCGAAGGCCTCGCGATCGCAAAGGAACGCAACATCGTCGGCACCGACGAATACCTGCTGTCGGCGGAGCCCTACTCGACCCGCGACGCGTGGTGCCACGACCGGGTCGCCTACACCCGCAAGCGCCTCGAGGACCTCGACTGGATGATGCCGACGGTTCAGGTCAACCACTTCCCGATGGTCCGCGAGCCCTGCGACGCGATGTTCTACCCCGAGTTCTCGCTGTGGTGCGGCACCACTGCGACCGCCGACTGGCACACCCGCTACAACGCGATCTGCTCGGTGTACGGCCACCTCCACATCCCGCGCACTACGTGGTACGACGGTGTGCGGTTCGAAGAGGTCTCCGTCGGCTACCCGCGGGAGTGGCGCCGTCGCAGGCCCTACCGCTGGCTGCGGCAGATCCTGCCCGATCCGAAGTACACCCCCGGCTACCTCAACGAGTTCGGCGGACACTTCCAGATCACGCAGGAGATGCGCGATCACGCCGAGAAGATGCAGCAGCGCATCAAGGATCGGGCATGATCGCCGCGACGTTGCTGGCCGGCGTGCTGCCCGGCTCGGGCGACGCGCTGGCTGCTGCCGAGATGTACTCGGATCCGCGGGAACTCGCGCCGCTGCCCGAAGAGGAGCCGCTGATCGCGAAGTCGGTGCCCAAACGCCGCAACGAGTTCATCACCGTGCGGTACTGCGCGCGCCGGGCGCTGGTGGACCTCGGGCTCGAGCCGGTGCCGATCCTCAAGGGCGAGAAGGGCGAACCGTGCTGGCCCGACGGTGTCGTCGGAAGCCTCACGCACTGCGAGGGTTTCCGCGGCGCGGCCGTCGGCCGTCGGGAACAGGTCCGGTCGGTCGGTATCGACGCCGAACCGCACGACGTCCTGCCCAACGGCGTGCTCGACGCGATCAGCCTGCCGATCGAACGCTCCGAGATGCAGGCGCTGCCCCCAGGGGTGCACTGGGACCGGGTGTTGTTCTGCGCCAAGGAAGCCACCTACAAGGCATGGTTCCCGCTGACCCGCCGGTGGCTCGGGTTCGAGGACGCACACATCACCTTCGGACTCGATCCGGCCGGGCAGTCGGGCACCTTCACCTCTGAGATCCTGATCGACCCGGCGGCGCTGTCCGGGCCACCGCTGACCGCACTGCGCGGCAGGTGGGCGGTGCGCGACGGGATCGCGTTGACCGCCATCGTGTTGTGAGTCCTGTCGCAGCCGGGCTCGTCATCGTCGACAAGCCGGCGGGGATGACCAGTCATGACGTGGTGGGCCGCTGCCGGCGGCTGTTCGGAACCCGCAAAGTGGGTCACGCCGGCACCCTGGACCCGATGGCCACCGGCGTGCTGGTCGTCGGGATCGAGCGGGCCACCAAGATCCTCGGGCTGCTCACCGCGACGGACAAGGCGTATGCGGCGACCATCCGGCTGGGTCAGACGACGACCACCGAGGACGCCGAGGGTGAACTGGTGCAGTCGGTTTCGGCGGCCGGTGTGACCGACGACCGGATCGAGGCGGCCGTCGCGCCGCTGCGCGGTGACATCCGGCAGATCCCGTCGGCGGTCAGCGCGATCAAGGTCGGCGGCAAGCGGGCCTACGCCCTCGCCCGCGAGGGTCAGACCGTCGAGTTGGCGCCGCGTCCCGTGCGGATCACGCGGTTCGACGTGATCGCGGTGCGGCGAGACGTGCCCGGTGTCGTGGACGTCGACGTAGTGGTGGACTGCTCCAGCGGCACCTACATCCGCGCCTTGGCGCGCGACGTCGGAGCCGCACTCGGCGTGGGCGGGCACCTCACCGCGTTGCGGCGCACCCGCGTCGGTGGCTTCGGCCTCGATATGGCCCGCACGCTGGAGCAACTCGCCGAATCCCCGCAGCTGTCATACAGCCTGGACGAGGCGTGCCTGCAGGCATTTCCGCGCCGCGCCGTGACCGAGGCCGAGGCGGTGGACGCAAGCCACGGCCGTCCGCTACCGGCCGCCGGGATCGACGGTGTCTACGCCGCGGTGGCGCCGGACGGGCGGGTGATGGCGCTGATGACCGACGCCGGAGCACGGACGAAGTCGGTGGTCGTGATCCGCCCGGCGACGTTGTAGTCCCCGTCAGGCGTAGAGCCGCTCGAACTCCTTGATCGAACGGTCGATATCGCCCTTGACCGCGCGCACCGCAGCCGAGCCGATCGGCCCGAACAGCGGTGCCCCGCCGAGATCCATCCGCACCGTGAACGTGCAGCCGTCCGCGGTGTCGGCCACTTTCATCAGCAGCTTGTACCGCGTGCCGCCCACACCCTCGCCGCTGATCGCGAGCGCCGACGGTGGGTCGAACTCGCGGATCGTCCAGGTCACCCGATTCCGCATGCCCTTGGCGCCGGCGACCCCCACGATCGTGGTGCCGACCCCCAGTTCGGCGGGCAGCTCCGAGCGCCAGCCCTGATGCATCGTCATCCAGTCGCCGAGCGTGGACAGATCGGACACGTGTCCCCAGGCGTCCTCAGCGGAGATCGGGAGGGAACGGGACAGCTCGAGCTTGGCCATGACTTCTCACATCCTCCTAGGCGACGACCCAGATCGCTTGTGCGGCAGGGCTTCCCAAATCGACCGTGGTCTCGGCGCCGTCTGCGGAGTCGCCGGGGTCCGCGGGTTTCGAAACGGCCACCGAGATCAAACCGGCGAAGTCGCGACGGGTCACCACCCGCAGCCGCGAGTCCAGTGTGATCCCGACCGAGTCGAAGTAACGCAGCATCTCGGGGTCGGCGTCGGAGATCCGGGCGACCGTGCCGGCGTCGCCGTCCTGGCACTCCGAGAGCTGCCGGGCGGGCGGCGTCGGAACCTGGCCGTCGGCGGCGGGGATCGGATCTCCGTGCGGGTCGCGGGTCGGGTGGCCGAGCTTGGCGTCGATGCGGTCGAGCATCCGGTCGCTGACCGCATGCTCGAGCACCTCCGCCTCGTCGTGCACCTCGTCCCAGCTGTAGCCGAGTTCGCGCACCAGGAACGTCTCCATCAACCGGTGCCGCCGCACCATCGCCAGCGCGGCGCGCCTGCCCGCGGCCGTCAACGTCACCGCGCCGTACTTCTCGTGGTCGACCAGCCCCTGGTCGGCGAGTTTGCGGATCGACTCCGAGGCCGTGCTCGCCGACACCCCGATCCGTTCGGCCAGCAGTTTGGTGCTCACCTTGTCGTGCGACCACTCCTGCGCGGTCCAGATGACTTTCAGGTAGTCCTGAGCGACCGTCGACAGCTCGCCGTGGTTTCCGTCAGGACTCACAAGCGCAAAGTTTAGGCAATCATCACCTGATGCGGTGGTGCTGCTGGGCCGGTGTTGTGGTCGGGCCGTAGGCTGGCGGGGTGCAGCGCTGGCGGGGGCAGGACGAAATCCCCACCGACTGGGGTCGATGTGTCGTCACGATCGGCGTGTTCGACGGTGTCCATCGCGGGCATCAGGAGCTGATCGGCCGTGCGGTCAAAGCGGGTCGGTCGCGTGGCGTGCCCACCGTCCTGATGACGTTCGACCCGCATCCGATGGAGGTCGTCTTCCCTGGGAGCCACCCCGCGCAGCTGACCACCCTCACCCGGCGCGCGGAGCTCGTCGAGGAGATGGGCATCGACGTCTTCCTCGTCGTGCCCTTCACCGCCGACTTCATGAAGCTCACCCCGGAGCGCTACATCCACGAGCTGCTGGTCGAACGGCTGCACGTCGTCGAGGTCGTCGTCGGCGAGAACTTCACGTTCGGCAAGAAGGCGGCCGGCAACGTCGAACTGCTGCGCAAGGCGGGGGAGCGGTTCGGCTTCGCCGTCGACTCGCTGTCTCTGGTCGCCGAACACCATCGCGACGAGACGGTGACGTTCTCGTCGACCTACATCCGGTCCTGCGTCGATGCCGGCGACATGGTGGCCGCCGCCGAGGCGCTCGGCCGGCCGCACCGGGTCGAGGGCGTCGTCGTGCGCGGTGACGGGCGAGGGAGGGACCTCGGGTTCCCGACCGCGAACGTGGCTCCGCCGATGTACTCGGCGATCCCCGCCGACGGTGTCTACGCGGCCTGGTTCACCGTCCTCGGGCACGGGCCCGTCGTCGGCACCGTGACCCCCGGCGAGCGCTACCAGGCGGCGGTGTCGGTCGGCACCAACCCGACGTTCTCCGGGCGCACCCGCACGGTGGAGGCGTTCGTCCTGGACACCACCGCCGACCTCTACGGACAGCACGTGGCCGTCGACTTCGTCGCCCGGCTGCGCGGGCAGGAGAAGTTCGGTTCGGTGTCGGACCTGGTGTCGGCGATGGGTGCCGACACCGAGCGGGCCCGCACCATCCTGTCGGCACGGTAACGATTCGCTGCGCGCCGGTCGCTGTCGTTTTCGCGGCCCGCCGCGGTACTGCTAAACTCCCACACCGACCCGGCGCGTGCTGCAGTTCGCGGTGGCCGCGCCCGCCGGATTACCGGCTTCTCTCGATCGCGGACCGAATTGATGGAGTTGTTTTCGTGGCGCTCACCGCCGAACAGAAGAAGGACATCCTGGGCCAGTACGGCCTGCACGACACCGACACCGGGTCTCCGGAGGCGCAGGTCGCGCTGCTGACCAAGCGGATCTCGGACCTGACCGAGCACCTGAAGGTGCACAAGCACGATCACCACTCGCGCCGCGGGCTGCTGCTGCTGGTCGGCCGTCGCCGCCGGTTGCTCAAGTACGTCGCCCAGGTCGATGTCGAGCGCTACCGCTCGCTCATCGAGCGCCTGGGCCTGCGCCGCTGACGCTGCCCCGGATTAGGGGTTTCACACAGCGCTGGATGTACCATGAGTGCGTTCGGCTGCCGCCAGGCGCGAACAACCGGGTGCGGTCCACGCAGACCCGCGCGACCGTTCCCGCGTGACACGACAAGAACCGCCCGATCGCGCGGTCTTCGGTAGTGGCTGCCGGAGAGAACCTCCGGCCGCTTCGATCGACGGCCGTCGACGCATCCGGGCCGGGGCTGCCCGGGGCCTGCCCTGGGGTTTGGTCTCCACGCATCTCGCGCGTGTTCATGCGAAACAGTTGAATGAGCCAGAGAGGCCGTACGGACGTCTATGTCTGTAGTTGAAATTGAAGACGGCGTGTTCGAATCCACCGCCACCATCGACAACGGGAGCTTCGGCACCCGAACCATCCGCTTCGAGGCGGGCCGGCTGGCCCAGCAGGCCGCCGGCGCCGTCGTCGCCTACCTCGACGACGAGACCATGCTGCTGAGCGCCACCACCGCGAGCAAGAGTCCGAAGGAGCACTTCGACTTCTTCCCGCTGACCATCGACGTCGAGGAGCGGATGTACGCCGCGGGCCGCATCCCCGGCTCGTTCTTCCGCCGCGAGGGCCGCCCCTCCACCGACGCGATTCTGACCTGCCGGCTGATCGACCGGCCGCTGCGCCCGTCCTTCGTCAGCGGGCTGCGCAACGAGATCCAGGTCGTGGTGACCGTGCTGAGCCTGGATCCCAAGGACCTCTACGACGTGCTCGCGATCAACGCCGCCTCGGCGTCGACGCAGATCTCCGGCCTGCCGTTCTCCGGCCCGGTCGGCGGCGTGCGCGTCGCTCTGATCGAGGGTCAGTGGGTCGCGTTCCCGACCGTCGAGCAGCTCGAGAAGGCCGTGTTCGACATGGTGGTCGCGGGCCGCAAGGTCGATGACGACGTCGCGATCATGATGGTCGAGGCCGAGGCCACCGAGAACGTCATCGACCTGGTCGCCGGCGGGGCGGGCGCGCCGACCGAGACCGTGGTCGCGGAGGGCCTCGAGGCCGCCAAGCCGTTCATCGCGGTGCTGTGCGACGCCCAGGCCGAGCTGGCCGGCTCCGCCGGCAAGGAGACCGCCGAGTACCCGCTGTTCCCCGACTACGGCGACGACGTCTACTACTCCGTCGCGTCGGTGGCCACCGACGCGCTGAGCGAGGCGCTGACCATCGCGGGCAAGAACGAGCGCAACGACCGGACCGACGAGATCAAGGTCGAGGTGCTGAACCGGCTGGCCGAGCAGTACGCCGGCCGGGAGAAGGAGATCGGCGCGGCGTTCCGCTCGCTGACCAAAAAGCTTGTGCGCCAGCGCATCCTGACCGATCACTTCCGCATCGACGGTCGTGGCGTCACCGACATCCGCGCGCTGTCGGCCGAGGTCGCGGTGGTCCCGCGGGCGCACGGCAGCGCACTGTTCGAGCGCGGCGAGACCCAGATCATGGGCGTCACCACGCTCGACATGGTCAAGATGGCCCAGCAGATCGACTCGCTGGGGCCCGAGACCTCCAAGCGCTACATGCACCACTACAACTTCCCGCCGTATTCGACCGGTGAGACCGGTCGCGTCGGCTCGCCCAAGCGTCGCGAGATCGGCCACGGCGCCCTGGCCGAGCGGGCGCTGGTGCCGGTGCTGCCGAGCGTCGAGGAGTTCCCGTACGCGATCCGCCAGGTGTCCGAGGCGCTGGGCTCCAACGGCTCGACGTCGATGGGTTCGGTGTGTGCGTCGACGCTGTCGCTGCTGAATGCCGGTGTTCCGCTGAAGGCCCCGGTCGCGGGTATCGCGATGGGTCTGGTGTCCGACGACGTCGAAGTGGAGGGCAAGACCGAGCGCCGCTTCGTCACGCTGACCGACATCCTCGGCGCCGAGGACGCGTTCGGCGACATGGACTTCAAGTGCGCCGGCACCAAGGACTTCGTCACCGCGCTGCAGCTCGACACCAAGCTCGACGGCATTCCGTCGCAGGTGCTGGCCGGTGCGCTGGCCCAGGCCAAGGACGCCCGGATCACCATCCTCGAGGTGATGGCCGAGGCCATCGACGCGCCCGACGAGATGAGCCCGTACGCCCCGCGGATCACCACCATCAAGGTGCCGGTCGACAAGATCGGCGAGGTCATCGGGCCCAAGGGCAAGATGATCAACTCGATCACCGAGGAGACGGGCGCGTCGATCTCGATCGAGGACGACGGCACGGTGTTCGTCGGCGCGTCCAACGGCGAGGCGGCCCAGGCGGCGATCGACAAGATCAATGCGATCGCCAACCCGCAGCTGCCCAAGATCGGCGAGCGCTTCCTCGGCACCGTGGTGAAGACCACCGACTTCGGGGCCTTCGTCTCGCTGCTGCCGGGCCGTGACGGTCTGGTGCACATCAGCAAGCTGGGCCGTGGCAAGCGGATCAATAAGGTCGAGGATGTGGTGAAGGTCGGTGACAAGCTCCGCGTGGAGATCGCCGACATCGACAACCGCGGCAAGATCTCGCTGGTCCTCGTCGCCGAAGACGATGCCGCCGCCGGCTCATCCGAGGCACCCGCTGACGCGCCCGTTGATGCCGCGACCGCCAGCAGCTAGCCCGTCGGCAGGAAAAGCGGCGCTGCGCCGCGGCCGCCGCGGCGACCCGACGTCGATGGCGGTGCGGCGCACCGCGTTGCCCGGTGGCCTGCGTGTGGTCACCGAGCACATCCCGTCGGTGCGTTCGGCGGCGGTCGGGGTGTGGGTCAACGTCGGATCGCGCGACGAGGGCCGCAGCGTGGCCGGCGCAGCGCACTTCCTGGAACACCTGCTGTTCAAGGCGACTCCGACCCGCACCGCGGTGGAGATCGCGCAGGCGGTCGACGCCGTCGGCGGGGAACTGAACGCGTTCACCTCCCGGGAGCACACCTGCTACTACGCGCACGTGCTCGACTCGGATCTGGAGCTGGCCGTCGACCTCGTCGCCGACGTGGTGCTGCGCGGCCGGTGTCTGGCCGAGGATGTCGAGATCGAGCGTGATGTCGTGCTCGAGGAGATCGCGATGCGCGACGACGACCCGGAGGACACGCTGGGTGATGTGTTCCTGTCGGCGATGTTCGGTGAGCATCCCGTCGGCCGGCCGGTGATCGGCACCGTCGAGTCGATCTCGGAGATGACGCGCGCGCAGCTGCACTCGTTCCACGTCCGCCGGTACACGCCGGACCGGATGGTGGTCGCCGTCGCGGGCAACGTCGATCACGACGACGTCGTCGCGCTGGTGCGCGAGCACTTCGGTCCGCGGCTGATGCGGGGCAGGTCCCCTGTCCCGCCGCGCAAGGGCACCGGCCGGGTGCAGGGCCGCCCGTCGCTGCAGCTGATCAGCCGCGACGCCGAGCAGACCCACCTGTCGCTGGGCGTGCGTGCGCCGGGGCGGCACTGGGAGCAGCGCTGGGCACTGTCGGTGCTCAACAGTGCGCTCGGTGGCGGGCTGAGTTCCCGTCTGTTCCAACAGATCCGGGAGACTCGCGGGCTGGCCTACTCGGTGTACTCGACGGTCGACACGTTCGCCGACAGCGGTGCGCTGTCGATCTATGCGGGCTGCCTGCCGGAGCGGTTCGACGAGGTGGTCCGGGTGACGACCGACGTGCTGGCCGAGGTCGCCCGCGACGGCATCACCGCCGACGAGTGCCGGATCGCCAAGGGTTCCCTGCGCGGTGGTCTGGTGCTCGGCCTGGAGGACTCGGGGTCGCGGATGAACCGGATCGGCCGCAGCGAGCTGAACTACGGCGAGTACCGCAGCATCAGCGACACGTTGGCCCGCATCGACGAGGTCACCCTGGAGGACGTCAACGCCGTCGCCCGCACGCTGCTCAGCCGCCCGTTCGGCGCCGCGGTGCTCGGTCCCGTGCGCACCAGGCGATCACTGCCGCGACCGCTGCAGACCATCGCGGGATGACGTTCCCGCGACGCAGGCTGCTCACCGGAGCGCTGTCGCTGACGGCGCTGGCCGCATGCGCACAACCGACCGGCCGCTCCGATCCCGCCGGGGCCGTGCCGCCGATCGGCGAGCGTGTGGAGGCGCTGCAGCGTCGCTACAACGCTGAGATCGGCTTGTATGCACTGGATCTCGGCTCGGGTAAGGCGCTCGCGTTCGGCGCCGACGAGCCGTTCGCGATGTGCTCGACCTTCAAGGGGTACGCCTCGGCCGCGGTGCTGCAGCGCGCGCAGCGAGGTCAGCTCGCGCTCACCGATACGGTGCCGATCACGCGCGGGGACATCAAGCCGCACTCGCCGCTGACCGAGCCGCGGGTCGGCACGGCGATGACCCTGGCCGAGCTGTGTCAGGCGGCCTTGCAACAGAGCGACAATGCCGCCGGAAACTTGTTGCTGCGCACGCTCGGTGGGCCGCCGGCGATCACCGCGTTCGCGCGCAGCATCGGTGATGACCGGACGAGGCTGGACCGCTGGGAGACCGAGCTGAATTCGGCCGAGCCCGGCGACCCGCGCGACACGTCCACGCCGCACGCGCTGGGGGAGGGGTATCGCGCACTGCTTGCCGGGGAGGTGCTGGATGCACCGGGTCGCGGGCAACTGGAGGAGTGGATGCGCGGCAACCAGACGTCGAGTATGCGAGCGGGTCTGCCGCAGGGCTGGACCACCGCGGACAAGACCGGCAGCGGCGGCTACGGCACCACCAACGACGTCGGCGTGGCGTACGGTCCCGGTGGCACGCGGCTGCTCCTGTCGATGCTGACCAAGTCGGCCGGCGACGATCCGGACGCCCAGGGCCTGCGCCCGATGATCGGGGAACTGGCGGCGCTGGTGCTGGCGGAGCTAGACCAGCGGCAGTGAGTGGTCGCGGTGCAGGACGAAGAAGTACGGCGCGCGGATGCCGCGGAGGTCCATCGCGCCGAGCACGGTCCGCTCGTCGAGTTCCCGAAAGACGTCGTTGATCGGTAACTGGTCGTAGATCATCGTCGCGGTGTCGACGCCGCGGAAGCGCGTCGTCCGGAGCCGCGCCTTCGGGCCTCGGGCCTGTAGCGCCGGTTTGAGCATGGAGATCGTCCCGGCGAAGTTCTGACGTTTGAGCACGGGGATCCGGGTGGCCGCCCCCAGGCCGGCGAACGCCAGCACGGGGTTGAGGGGCCACAGCGCCGAGCCGTCGCTGGTCGGGAACAGCAGTGGGTGCACCGTCTCGCTGTCGCCGAAGTGCTTGCCCCACCAGCCACTGGCGGCGAGCATGCCGTCGAGCGGATGGTTGGTGGGGAGTTCGGCGCCGCGCCACGTGCCGACCATGAAGTCCGGTTCGACGGCGGATAGCGAGTCGAACAGAGCCAGGGCGTCTACCGTCCTGGTCGGCGCGTTCGGGAGCACATCGACGAGCGGAAGCATGCCCTGACCTTACTTGACAGCCGTCAACTCGGGCACACTGTGTCTGTGCAGCCCGACGACCCGTGCCCGTGCGGCAGCGATGACCGCTACCGGCAGTGTTGTCGGCCTCTGCACGCAGGGGAGCGGCAGGCGGCGACGGCCGAGCAGCTCATGCGCTCGCGCTACAGTGCGTTCGTGCTCGGCGATGCCGAATACCTTTGGCGGACATGGCATCCGCGCACCCGGCCGGAGCGGGTGACGGTCGATCCGGCCATCGTCTGGACGGGTCTGGAGGTCATCGATCACAACGGTGACGAGGTGGAGTTCCGGGCGCACTACCGCACAGTGCAACGAACCGGGACGCTGCATGAGCGGTCCCGGTTCGCTGTGAGAGCCCGTCGCTGGTTCTACGTGGACGGGGAATTGTTCGAGTGAGCCTCGATTGCCGGATCAGGCCAGCAGGTCGGCGGGATCGGTGAAGGGAAGATCGAGATCGGCGGCCACCTGCTCCGACAGCAGCGCACCCTGGTGCGTCGACAGGCCCTTCGCCAGCGCGGTGTCGGCGCGGCAGGCCTGCTGCCAGCCCTTGTCGGCGAGCTTGAGGACATAGGGCAGCGTCGAGTTCGTCAGCGCGTAGGTCGACGTGCGCGGGACGGCGCCCGGCATGTTGGCAACGCAGTAGAACACGGTGTCGTGGACCGCGAACGTCGGATCGTCGTGGGTGGTCGGGCGGGAATCGTCGAAGCAGCCACCCTGGTCGATGGCGATGTCGACCAGCACGGCGCCCGGCTTCATCGCTGCCACAGTGGAATTCGTGACGAGCTTGGGCGCTTTGGCGCCGGGCACCAGCACGGCGCCGATCACCAGATCGGCGGACTTGACGGCGTCCTCCAGGTCGAGGGCCGACGAGTAGCGCGTCTCGATGACGCTGCCGGTCTCGTTGTCGATCTTGCGCAGCGTGTTGATGTTGAGGTCGAACACGGTGACGTGTGCGCCCATGCCCCTGGCGATGCGCGCCGCGTTGTATCCGGCGACACCGCCGCCGATGACCACGACCTCGGCCGGCGCGACGCCGGGAACGCCGCCCATCAGCACGCCGCGGCCGCCCTGGCTGCGCATCAAGTGGTACGCGCCCACCTGGGCCGAGAGCCGGCCCGCGACCTCGCTCATCGGCGCGAGCAGGGGCAGAGCGCCGTCGGCGGTCTGGACGGTCTCATAGGCGATCGACGTCGTCCGCGATGCCAGCAAGGCATCGGTGCACGGCCTGGACGCGGCGAGGTGCAGGTAGGTGAACAGCGTCTGACCCTCGCGCATCCGCGAGTACTCGGACTCGATCGGCTCTTTGACCTTCAGCAGCAGGTCTGCCTCGGCCCAGACGTCGTCGGCGCCGGTGATCATCTGCGCTCCGGCACGCTTGAAGTCGGCGTCGGTGAGGGCGGAACCCTCGCCGGCGCCGGCCTGGACGAGTACCTCGTGGCCGCGCTGCACGAGCTCGGCGACGCCGGACGGCGTGATGGCGACGCGGAATTCGTTGTTCTTGATCTCGGTCGGGATGCCGACGCGCATGATCGCTCCTCAAAGTTGTTTCGGTTACCGAAATTGTGAAGAAGCGTCGAAATAATGGCAATAGAAGTGATGATGATTCGCTAAGGTCGAGGTGTGCCAGAAGGATCATCATCCAGTGATGTGACGAGAGTCGGTGGCTCGAAGGATGTTCGGGCCACTTCCCTCGACGAGGTGGACCGGCGGATCCTGACCGCCCTGCACGCCGACGCGCGCATCCCCAACAGTGCATTGGCCGAGCTCGTGGGGATCGCCGCGTCGACGTGCCACGGCCGGGTGCGGCGTCTGCAGGAGCTCGGCGTGATCCGCGGGTTCTACACCGACATCGATCCGGCGGCCATCGGCCTGACCCTGCAGGCGATGATCTCCGTCAGCCTGCAAGCCAGTTCACGGGGCAAGATCCGCAACTTCATCGGCCAGATCCGCCGCAAGCCCCAGGTGATGGATGTGTACTTCCTGGCCGGCGCCGACGACTTCATCTTGCACGTCGCCGCCCGCGACACCGACGATCTGCGGTCCTTCGTGGTGGAG
Organism: Mycolicibacterium chubuense NBB4; assembly: GCF_000266905.1. The sequence goes on from NC_018027.1 coordinate 2,148,488, forward strand.
AACCTCAACGCCGATGCCGATGTCGCCGGCACCCAGACGTCATTGATCTTCGAGCATCTGCGGGGCGCGTCTCCGTTGTAGAGCTCAGGCGGGCGTCAGCGTGACGTTGTGCAACGCGATCGCCACGTCCGTCGGCAGGATGTCGACGAAGGTCGGGGCATCGCGCAGGGCATCGCCCTTGGCGATGATGTTGGCGGGAGACGTTCCCGCGCAGGGGAAGTCGCGGCAGCGGAACCAGAACCCCGGCGGGCTCTGGTAGGGCTGCATGCTGGGCGACTGATCGACGCGGTAGCGCCCCGGCGGAATCGAGGTGGTCGTCCATCCCTCGCGCGGCTGGGTGCTCACGCCGAACACGCCGTTGCTGCCATAGGGCACCGCGCTCGCGGGCGGCGCTGCCAGGACTCCGCACAGCATGGCGCCGGCGGTCACTGCGGGAACCATGCGTCTCACATGGTCGAGCGTAGCCATGGCGCTAGGGATCGTCGTCGTCTTCGGGTAAGAGGTGGCGCTGGGATCACCTCCACCGCACTCGCGATCGAGGACCTACGTCTCTAGACATCCCAGGTTCGTAGGTTGTCAAGCCGCTTCGGTGTCGGGGCCTGGTTGGCGGTGAGCCCAGGCTTTGTGTTCGTCGTAGGCGGTGTGGTGGCGTAGGCAGCCGTGCAGGATGCCGACGAGGCGATTGCCCAGGGCGCGCAGTGCCTGATGGTGGGTATCTCCGCTGGCGCGGTGTTGGTCGTAGAAGGCGCGGGCGCCGGGACTGCAACTGAGAGCACAGAAGGCCCATTGGTCGATGGCGTCGTAGAGGCGGCGATTACGGACGTGGCGGGCCAGGACGGCGCGTTTCTTGCCCGACGCGACGGTCAATGGTGATGTTCCGGCGTAGTTCTTGCGAGACTTGGCGGTGGTGTATCGGTTCGGGTCGTCCCCGAACTCACCGAGCACCCGGGCGCCGAGGGTGACACCAACTCCTGGCAGGGAAAGGTAGATGTCGGCGTCCGGGTGTGCCTCAAAATGGGATCTCAACTCGGCTTCGAGATCGGCGATCTGGCGGTTCAGTTCGGCGATGATCCCGACTGCGGCGCGGGTGGTCGCACCGAACGCGGCGGTGACAGCGGCTGGTGCGGCGAGTTGCTCGGTGCGCAACGCCGCTTGAATTTCCAGTGCCCTGGCATCGAGGTTGCGTTGCCGTCCAGCGGCTTTGAGCGCCGATCGGATCTTGGAAACGCTTAAGCGAGCAGCGTCGGCCGGGGTGGGGGCACGGCCCAGGATGGCCAGGGCATCTCGGTCGGCCAGAGATTCGAAGGCCTCCAACGCAGCCGGGTAGTACTCCCGCAACGCATTGCGCAGCGCATTGGTGTTCCGGTTGCGGCTCCAGATCAGGTTCTGATGCGCCCGCGCCAGCACTTTGATCGCCAGCACGTCCGCGGTGTCCCCGGCGATCGGGCGGTGATTGTGCCGGTCGGTGCGCACCAAATCGGCCAGCAGTTTGGCGTCGGCGGCATCAGATTTCGCGCCCGACACCTGGTGGCGATCGCGGTAGCGGGCCACGGCGAGGGGATTGACTGCGAACACCTCATAACCGGCCGCAGCGAGGGCTTCGACCCATAGACCCCGGTCGGTTTCGATGCCGATCACCACCTGGGCGGGTTCGTCCGCATAGCTGGCCACCATTTCGTGAAATCCGCGAATGCCGGCGAGTCCTTCTGGTAATCGACGCGACGCGAGCTTGGTCCCGTCGGCGTCCATCAAATGAATATCGTGGTGATCTTCGGCCCAGTCGTCTCCAACGAATATCGTCAACGCGCCTCCCTACTTTGGATAAGTTCGACCGCTCGAGCCCAAGGACATCCGGCGGCGACCTAATGGATCAGTGCTCAATCGGCACGACATCCCATGAGCGCTGAAGATGGCCCTACCAACCAGCCGGGGCACGATCTAAAACTAGGAATTGAACATCACCCCAGAGTCAAATAGTGCTCACCGGCTGGCGGCTCGATAATCAGCCTCCCGCTCAAGAATCAAGATTCTCAACAGAACACGCTGATCGCGTCCCATTAGGCGCGGCGCCGCTCTGAGGCGCACGCTGCCCTCGGAGTTCCAGAGAGGGTGGTGATCGCATGCCGCCGCACTGCGATTCGATGGACGGCCCGGTGGTCACGGCAGCCCGCAGGGCACTCGAGGCTGCCGACGTCGAGGAGATCCTGCCGTACGTTCACGCCGACGCTGAACGAGAAGTCCGGGACGCCTTCCAGCTCACCCTCAAGGCCCGCGGCGCCGGCGACGAGGCGCGCGACGTGGCGGACCGCTGGTTCTTCGAGACGGTGGTCCGCCTGCACCGCGCGGGAGAGGGCGCGCCCTTCACGGGCCTGACGCCGGCAGGCCGCGACGTCGGACCGGTCATCCCGGTCGCTGAGCGGGCGTTGGAAACGGAATCGGCCGATGAGGTGGTCGAGCTCCTGTCCGCAACCGTCCGACGAGAAGCAACGCAGCGCCACGAGCACGCGATGGAACTCAAGCGGCACGCCACCGAGGGCGTCGCCGAAGCCAGGGAGTACGTCGAGGCGATGCTCGGTTTCCAGGTGTGGGCACATGGCCTCTACCAGAAGACGATGGCGGATCCGCACGCTCATTCGGGCACCCGCAACGACTGAGAATTCGGCGGGGGCGCCGGAACGTTAGGCTCAGCCCATGCGAGTCGGAGTGCTGGGCGCCAAGGGCAAGGTCGGCGCCACCATGGTCACCGCTGTCGAAGCCGCCGAGGACCTCACGTTCACCGCGGGCGTGGACGCCGGCGATCCGCTGTCGGCCTTGCCGGACTCCGGCACCGAGGTGGTCATCGACTTCACCCATCCCGGCGTCGTCATGGACAACCTGAAGTTCTTGATCGACAACGGCATTCACGCGGTGGTGGGCACCACGGGCTTCACCGACGAGCGGCTCGGTCAGGTCAGGGAGTGGCTGGCGGCCAAACCCGACGTGTCCGTGCTCATCGCCCCGAACTTCGCGATCGGTGCGGTGCTGTCGATGCACTTCGCCCAGCAGGCCGCGCGGTTCTTCGAGTCCGTCGAGGTGATCGAACTGCACCACCCGCAGAAGGCCGACGCTCCGTCCGGAACCGCGGCCCGCACCGCGCGGCTGATCGCCGAAGCGCGAAAGGGCATGCCGCCCAACCCCGATGCGACCAGTACCGGACTCGAGGGTGCCCGCGGTGCCGACGTCGACGGGATCCCGGTGCATTCGGTGCGTCTTGCCGGCCTCGTCGCTCATCAAGAGGTGCTGTTCGGCACGCAGGGGGAGACGCTGACGATCCGTCACGACAGCATCGACCGCACGTCGTTCGTCCCCGGTGTTCTGCTCGCGGTCCGGAAGATCCGCGACTTTCCCGGCCTGACCATCGGCATCGAACCGCTGCTCGACCTGACATGAGCCAGCAGGCGCGCACGCTGCGCATCCAGCTGCTGATCGGCTTCATGTGCGTGGCGCTCGTCGTCTACTTCGTTCTGCTGGGCCGCGCCGCGCTGATCCTCATCACGTCGGGACGCCCCGCCGCGATCGGGCTGGGCGCTGCCATCCTCGTTCTGCCCCTCATCGGCGCCTGGGTCATGGTGGCCACCCTGCGGGCCGGTCTGGCACATCAACGCCTGGCGCGACTGGCCCGCGAGCAGGGGATGGAACTCGACGTCAGCGAGCTGCCCCGCATGCCGTCGGGGCGCATCAAGCGCGACGCCGCCGACGCGCTGTTCGCCACGGTGAGAAGCGAGCTGGAAGTCGATCCCGACAACTGGCGCCGCTGGTACCGACTGGCGCGTGCCTACGACTACGCCGGTGACCGCTCCCGGGCCAGGGAGACCATGCGCAAGGCGGTGCAGATGCAGGAGGCGGAGCGGTGAGCGCAACGCTGCTCGTCGTCCACCACACGCCGTCTCCGGCGACCCGCGAACTCCTCGAGGCGGTGCTGGCCGGCGCCAACGATCCCGAGATCGGCGGGGTGGCGGTCAAAGCCGTCCCCGCGCTCGCCGGAACCGTCCCGGACATGCTCGACGCGGACGGCTACCTGTTCGGCACGACCGCGAACTTCGGCTACATGTCGGGGGCGCTCAAGCACTTCTTCGACACCGTCTACTACCCGAGTCTCGACCACGTCGCCGGCCGTCCCTACGGGCTGTGGGTGCACGGCAACAACGACATCGTCGGTGCCGTCAACTCCGTCGAGAGGCTCGCGACCGGCCTGGCCCTCACCAAGGCCGCCGACACGCTCGAAGTCACCGGCGCTGTCGATGCCGCCGTTCGGGAGCGCGGCTATGAGCTGGGCGGCACACTGGCTGCGACGTTGATGGATTGACGGAGGTCTGAATGGGTATCGCCGACATCGCCCTTGCCGGTGCACCGATCGCGGGCGGCGCACTGCTCGGTGTGGCCGCCGGCAACCTGAAACCGCCCGACGTCCGCGGCGTCATCGCCAAGGACCTGGACCTGCTCGACCGCCTCCCGGAAAGTCAGGTCCAGCGGCGCGCCGAACTGGAGCGTGTCGTCGAGATGCGCATCGACGATCTCATCGCCGCCTTCCACAAGAACCGTGAGCTGCGCGCGATGGCGGCGTCCTATCAGGGCAACTGGCGCGACATCGTCGTGTTCATCTGCGCGGTGCTGTTCACCATCGTCTGGTGGAACATCGACCACCACCGCGCCAACTGGGTGGTGCTGTTCGTCGTGCTGATCGTGCTGTCGATCCTGGCCGGGGTGTACGCGGCGCGCGGCATCGCCCGCGGCGTGCGGACCTATGCGCACTCCCGCGGTCGCCGGGCCCGCCGTCAGTAGTGGTAGGTGTCCGACGGCGCCGGGATGTGCACGGGGTCGTCGACGTCGTCGAACTCCGAGGGCTCGATCCCGTACGCCCGCGCCAGGTCCAGGATCTTGTTGGCGCGCGCGATACGCGGTAGGTCGGAGCCGTTGCGGATCTCGCCGCCGTCGCGCTCGTACTCGACGAAAAACTCCTTTGCCCAGGCGATCTCCTCCACCGATGGGGAAAGTCCCTCGTTGATGGTGGGGCACTGGTCGGGGGTGAGGCAGATCTTGCCGGTCATGCCGAACTCGGCTGAGACGGCGGTGGCCTCGCTGAGCCGCAACGCACTCGAGCCGACCGTCGGACCGTCGATGGCGCTGGGAAGGTGGGCGGCCTTCGCCGCGATCGTGAACCGCGAGCGCGCGTAGGCCAGGGTCATCGGGCTGTCGCCGAACCCGGTGTCCCGCCGGAAGTCGCCGATGCCGAACGCCAGCCGGAAGGTGCCCTTGGCCGCGGCGATCTCGGTGATGCGCTCCAGGCCGCGGGCGGTCTCGACCAGCGCGACGATCGGCACGCCCGGCAGCCTCTTGGCGGTCTCGGTGACGTGGTCGACGGACTCGACCATCGCGAGCATCACCCCGCCGACCGAGGTGCCGGTGAGCATCTCGAGGTCGCCGGCCCACCACTCGGTGCCGAATCCGTTGACCCGCACCCAGTCGGTGTTGCCCTCGGCGAGCCAGCGTGTGACATTCGCCCGGGCGACCGCCTTGTCCTTCGGCGCCACGGCATCCTCGATGTCGAGGACCACGATGTCGGCCCGGGAATGCGTGGCCGGCCCGAAGCGCTCGTACTGGGCACCGTTGACCAGAAGCCAGCTGCGCGCCAGTACGGGGTCGATCCGGGTGCCGCGCTCGCCGGTCGGCGATTCGGTGAAATTCTGGTCGTACACGCCGCTCAGACTAGGTGGGAGGCGAAGAACGATTTCATCGCCTCCCAGTGCCTGCGCGAGGCGGCCTCGTCATAGGGCTCGTTGTCGGGCACCGCGAAACCGTGGAAAGCGTCGTACCACTCGATGGTGTGCTCGACGCCGGCCGCGGTGAGCGCCTTGTCCAGCCTCTCGCCGTCTGCGGCGGTGAACGAGCGGTCGCTTCTGGCGGCGCCGACATAGATCGCCGCCTGCATCCTGTCGGCCAGAAGGTGCGGGCTGTCGTCGTCGTCGGTCGCCAGACCGCCGCCGTGGAACGACATCGCGGCCGCCACTCGCTCGGGGACGCGGCCGGCCAGCACCAGCGACGTGCGGCCGCCCATGCAGTACCCGGTGGTTCCGAAGGACTCGCCGCGGACCTCGGGGCGCGAGGCGAGGTAGTCGAAGAACGCCCGCGCGTCGGCCGCCATGATCTCGGGGGTCACCTTGGAGATCATCGAGAACAGCCGCCTGCGCTCGGCTTCGTCGGAGAACACCGTGGCCATCGTGAACGGCGCCCAGTCGCCGTCGCGGTAGTACACGTCGGGCACCAGGACCGCGTAGCCGTAACCGGCGAGCCGGTCGGCCATCGCGCGGAACGTCGGCCGCGCCCCGCCCGCGTCGGGGTACATGATGATGCCCGGCCAGGGACCGTCGCCGTCGGGTGTGTGCAGAGAGACGGGACAGGAGCCGTCGGCGGTCGTGACGGTGTCGGTGATCCTCGGCATGGGTTCCGTTCTACTCCGCCCGGCTGGACGTAAGCTAGGCGCGTGCCGATCCCCACGCCGTACGAGGACCTGCTCCGCCTGGTGCTCGATACCGGCACCCCGAAGTCCGACCGCACCGGCACCGGCACCCGCAGCGTCTTCGGCCATCAGATGCGCTACGACCTCGGCGCGGGGTTTCCGCTGATCACCACGAAGAAGGTGCACACCAAGTCGATCGTCTACGAGCTGCTGTGGTTTCTGCGCGGCGACTCCAACGTCCGGTGGCTGCAAGACCACGGGGTCACCATCTGGGACGAATGGGCCTCTCCGACAGGAGATCTCGGCCCGGTGTACGGCGTGCAATGGCGCGCGTGGCCGACGCCGTCGGGTGAGCACATCGACCAGATCAGCGCGGCGCTGGATTTGCTGCGCTCCGACCCCGATTCGCGCCGCAACATCGTCTCGGCGTGGAACGTGGGCGAGATCCCGCAGATGGCGCTGCCGCCGTGCCACGCGTTCTTCCAGTTCTACGTGGCCGACGGGCGGCTGTCCTGCCAGCTCTACCAGCGCAGCGCCGACCTGTTCCTGGGAGTGCCGTTCAACATCGCCAGTTACGCACTGCTCACGCACATGATGGCCGCGCAGGCCGGGCTCGAGGTGGGCGAGTTCATCTGGACCGGCGGCGACTGTCACATCTACGACAACCATGTCGAGCAGGTCGCCGAACAGCTGTCCCGGGAGCCTCGGCATTACCCGGAACTCGTTCTGGCGCACCGCGATTCGATCTTCGACTACACCTATGAGGACATCGTCATCAAGAACTACGATCCGCACCCGGCGATCAAAGCCCCGGTGGCGGTATGAGGACTGCTTGCAGGTCCGAATCGTGAGTCTCACGCAGCGTCAACTGAATCTGATCTGGGCGCAGTCCTCCTCGGGCGTCATCGGACGCGGCAACGGCATTCCCTGGCAGGTGCCCGAGGACATGGCCCGCTTCAAGGAACTCACGATGGGCCACACCGTGATCATGGGCCGAAGGACCTGGGAGTCGCTGCCCGAGAAGTTCCGGCCGCTGCCGGGCCGCAGAAATGTCGTAGTGACCCGGCAAGCTGACTACATGGCGGACGGGGCGGAAGTGGTCGCCTCCCTGGAGGAGGCGCCGGACGGCGACGCGTGGGTGATCGGCGGCTCGCAGATCTACCGGCTGGCGATGCCGCTGGCCACGCGGTGCGAGGTGACCGAGGTCGACGTCGACCTGCGCAGGGAGGACGACGACGCGCTGGCGCCCGTTCTCGACGAGTCATGGGTCGGCACCGAGGGCGAGTGGCGGGACAGTAGGTCGGGGCTGCGCTACCGGTTCTACAGCTACCTGAGGACATGAGGCTGCGCGCTGCGCACGCGCGAAGGGTCGCGGTGGCGGCGCAGGGATTTCACGAGCCGAGACCCGCCGGCGCGGTCACGCGCGCGCATCTGCGTCGACTGATCTCCAGAATCCAGGTGCTGCAACTGGATTCGGTCTCGGTGTCGGTACGTGCCCACTACGCTCCGGTGTTCAGTCGGCTGGGTCCCTACGACCGGGAACTCGTCGACCGCGCGGCCTGGAGCCACTCGGCCCGCTCGCCGCGCCTGCTCGTCGAGTACTGGGCCCACGAGGCGGCGTTGATGGCCGTCGACGACTGGCCGCTGCTGCGCTGGCGGATGCGCGAGTACCGGCACGGCCGGTGGGGCACCGAGATCGTCAAGCGCAACGCCAAGCTCGCCGAGGACATCGTCGCTGCGGTCGCCGAACTCGGCGCGGTGACGGCGGGTCAGATCGAGGCCCACCTGGAATCCGGACCGCGGGGTCCCAAGGGGCCGTGGTGGGACCGCAGCGACACCAAGTGGGTGGCGGAGGCTCTGTGGTCGTCGGGGGTCCTGACGACGGCGACCCGGGTCGGGTTCGCGCGCCACTACGACCTCACCGAGCGGGTGCTGCCGGCCGAGGTGGTGGACCGGCAGGTGGACGAGGCGCACGCGGTCCGCGAACTGACGCTGCGGGCCGCGACCGCACTGGGTATCGCCACCGAGGCCGACCTCCGCGACTACTTCCGGCTGACCGCCCGCCAGGTAAAGCCGGCGATCGCCGCGCTGCTGGCGGACGGTGAACTCGAGGCCGTCGAGGTCGACGGCTGGGCCGCCCCGGCGTACCTGCGCGCCGGACAACCCGTGCCACGGCGCGACCGGGGCACCGCACTGCTGTGTCCGTTCGACCCGCTGATCTTCTTCCGGCCCAGGGTGGAGCGAGTGTTCGACTTCCACTACCGCATCGAGATCTACACCCCGGCCCACAAACGCCAATTCGGCTACTACGTCTGGCCTTTCCTGCTCGACGGGCAGCTCGTGGGCCGCGTCGACCTCAAAGCGGACCGGGTCGCCGACACGCTGCACGTGGTCGGCGCGTTCGCCGAGTCCGACCACCAGCCGGCGCGCATCGCCGAGCCGCTGGCCGCCGAGTTGCGCGCGATGGCGGGGTGGTTGGGGCTCTCGGACGTCACGGTGGGGGAGCGGGGAGATCTGCGACATGACCTGGCCAAGGCGCTGCTGCGCTGACACGGCGAGCGCGCACTAAGGTGAGCGCGTGGCCGAGATCGCACCGCTGCGGGTGCAGCTGATCGCCAAGACCGAGTTCTCGGCGCCCGGGGACGTCCCGTGGAGCACCGACGCCGGCGGCGGCGCCGCGCTGGTCGAGTTCGCCGGACGCGCCTGCTACCAGAGCTGGTCCAAGCCCAACCCCCGTACCGCCACCAACGCCTCCTATGTCCGGCACATCATCGACGTCGGCCACTTCTCGGTGCTCGAGCACGCGTCGGTGTCCTTCTACATCACCGGGATCTCCCGGTCCTGCACCCACGAGCTGATCCGGCACCGTCACTTCTCGTACTCACAGCTGTCGCAGCGCTATGTGCCCGAGCACGACTCGCAGGTGGTCGTGCCGCCCGGCATCGAGGATGACCCGGAACTGCAGGAGATCTTCACCGCCGCGGCCGACGCGAGCCGTGCGGCCTACACCGAACTGCTCGCCGGGCTCGAGGCGAAGCTCGCCGACCGGGGCAGCGCCACGCTGCGCCGCAAACAGGCACGCCAGGCGGCGCGCGCAGTCCTGCCGAACGCGACCGAGACCCGCATCGTCGTCACCGGGAATTACCGGGCATGGCGGCACTTCATCGCGATGCGGGCCAGCGAACACGCCGACATGGAGATCCGGCGGCTGGCGATCGAATGCCTCCGTCAGCTCGTCGCCGTCGCCCCGCAGGTGTTCTCCGACTTCGAGATCACGGTGCTCGCCGACGGGACCGAGGTCGCGACCAGCCCCTTGGCGACCGAGGTCTGAGCCGAAAGGCATTCGTGGAGCCGGTGGCCGACCGGGTAACCTAGGTGCCCGTGAGCACCAGCGGATTCGATGCGCCTGCCCGGTTGGGCACACTGCTGACCGCGATGGCTACTCCGTTCAAGCCCGACGGCTCGCTGGACACCGACACCGCCGTGCGTTTGGCCACCCGCCTCCTCGACGCCGGCTGCGACGGGCTCGTCCTGTCCGGAACCACCGGCGAATCGCCCACGACGACCGACGACGAGAAGATCGCGTTGTTGCGCGCCGTACTCGACGCCGTCGGCGACCGCGCGAGGGTCATCGCAGGCGCGGGCACCTACGACACCGCGCACAGCGTTCACCTGGCCAAGGCCTGCGCCGCCGCGGGAGCGCACGGGCTGCTGGTCGTCACGCCCTACTACTCCCGCCCGCCGCAGGCCGGGCTGCTGGCCCACTTCACGGCGGTGGCCGACGCGACGGACCTGCCGGTGATCCTCTACGACATCCCGCCGCGCTCCGTGGTGCCGATCGCGTGGGACACCATTCGCACGCTGTCGGCGCATCCCAACATCGTCGCGATCAAGGACGCCAAGGGCGATCTGCACGGTGGCGGCCAGATCATCGCCGAGACCGGTCTGGCCTACTACTCCGGTGACGATGCGCTGAACCTGCCCTGGCTGGCGATGGGGGCGACCGGTTTCATCAGTGTGTGGGGGCACCTGGCGGCCGGCCAGCTGCGAGACATGTTGTCGGCCTTCGCCTCCGGCGACGTGGCGACCGCCCGCAAGATCAACGTGACGCTCGGCCCGCTGGCCGCCGCCCAGTCGAGACTGGGCGGAGTGACGCTGGCGAAGGCCGGCCTGCGGTTGCAGGGCTTCGAGGCCGGCGATCCGCGGCTACCGCAGGTGCCGGCCACCGACGAGCAGCTCGAGGCGCTGGCCGCAGACATGCGCGCCGCCGCGGTGCTGCGGTAGTGGATCGCCAGTGGACGCAGAACTGACCGCACCGGGGCCGCTGGCTCCGGGAGGACTGCGGGTGACCGCCCTGGGCGGCATCAATGAAATCGGCCGCAACATGACCGTTTTCGAGCATCTCGGCCGACTGCTGATCGTGGACTGCGGGGTGCTGTTCCCGACCCATGACGAGCCGGGCGTCGACCTGATCCTGCCCGACCTGCGCCACGTCGAGCACCGTCTCGACGACGTCGAAGCACTCGTGGTCACCCACGCGCACGAGGACCACATCGGTGCGATCCCGTTCCTGCTCAAGCTGCGCGCCGACATCCCGATCGTCGGTTCGAAGTTCACCCTCGCGCTGATCGCCGAGAAGTGCCGGGAACACCGCATCAAGCCGGTGTTCGTCGAGGTCGGCGAGGGGCAGAAGTCCACCCACGGGGTGTTCGAGTGCCAGTATTTCGCCGTCAACCACTCGATCCCGGGGTGTCTGGCGATCGGGATCCGCACCGGTGCAGGCACAGTGCTGCACACCGGGGACATCAAGCTCGACCAGATGCCTCCCGACGGCAGGCCGACGGACCTGCCCGGGATGTCGCGCCTCGGGGACGCCGGGGTCGACCTGTTCCTGTGCGATTCGACGAACTCCGAGGTTCCCGGCGTCGGCCCGTCTGAGAGTGAGGTCGGTCCCGCCCTGCACCGCCTGATGCGCGGCGCCGAGGGCCGGGTCATCGTCGCGTGCTTCGCGTCGAACGTCGACCGCGTGCAGTCGATCATCGACGCGGCGGTGGCGCTGGGCCGGCGAGTGTCGTTCGTCGGACGGTCGATGGTCCGCAACATGGGCATCGCACGGGAACTGGGCTACCTCGACGTCGCCGACGAGGACGTGCTCGACATCGCGGCCGCGGAGATGATGCCCGCCGACCGCGTCGTGTTGATCACGACGGGCACCCAGGGCGAACCCATGGCGGCGCTGTCGCGGATGTCGCGCGGCGAGCACCGCAGCATCACGCTGACCGCGGGTGATCTGATCATCCTGTCGTCGTCGCTGATCCCGGGCAACGAGGAGGCGGTGTACGGGGTGATCGACGCGCTGGCCAAGATCGGCGCCCGGGTCGTCACCAATCAGCAGGCGCGGGTGCATGTTTCGGGCCACGCCTACGCCGGCGAGCTGCTGTTCCTCTACAACGGCGTGCGGCCGCGCAACGTGATGCCCGTGCACGGCACGTGGCGGATGCTGCGCGCCAACGCCGCTCTGGCCGCCCGGACCGGGGTGCCCGAGGAGAACATCGTGCTCGCCGAGAACGGTGTCAGTGTCGACCTGGTGGCCGGCCGCGCCGGGATCGCCGGCGCGGTGTCGGTGGGCAAGATGTTCGTCGACGGACTCATCACCGGCGACGTCGGTGATGCGACGCTGGGCGAGAGGCTGATCCTGTCGTCCGGTTTCGTCGCGGTGACCGTCGTCGTGCGTCGCGGCACCGGCAAACCCGTGGCACCCGCGCACCTGCATTCGCGGGGGTTCTCCGAGGATCCGAAGGCGCTCGAATCCGTCGCCCGCAAGGTCGAGGCCGAGCTGGAGAACCTCGCCTCGCAGAACGTCACCGATCCGGGACGGATCGCGCAGGCGGTCCGACGCACGGTCGGCAAGTGGGTGGGAGAGACCTACCGCCGCCAGCCGATGATCGTGCCGACCGTCATCGAGGTCTGACCCCCTCTCAGCGGCCGGCCTCCAGCCTGTAACCGATGCCGCGCACCGTGGCGAAACGGCCGGCGCCCAGCTTGCGGCGCAGATACCGGACGTAGACGTCGACCACGTTGGAGCCGGGGTCCGGCTCGCGTCCCCACACTCGCCGCAGCAGCTGTTCGCGCGTGAGCACCTGACCGGGGTGACGCAGGAACATCTCGGCCAGCGCGGTTTCGCGGGCGGACAGGTCGACGGTGTAGTCGCCGACGTGCGCCCGCCGGGCCCGGAGGTCCAGCCGCAGGCCTCCGTACGACAGCACCGCGGGCGGGGCGGCGGGCCTTCTGGGCGCCAGCCGCTGCCGGACCCGGGCGAGCAACTCGTCGACGCGGAACGGCTTGGCGATGTACTCGTCGGACCTGCGGTCCAGCAGGGCGACCGTGCAGGCGACGTCGGCACGCGGAGTGAGCACCACCACCGGGATGGCGTTGCCCTCGGCGCGCAGGCGGCGCAGCACCTCGAAGCTGTCCATCCTCGGTAACCCGATGTCGAGGACCAGCAGGTCGAAGTCGCCGCTGCGGGCATGGGCGAACGCCGACCAGCCGTCGGCGACGACGGTGACGTCGAAACCGTTGGCCGAGAGTCCCTTGCGGACGACAGAGGAGACGCGGTGCTCATCCTCGGCGATCAGGATGGCAGCCACGACACGATGTCCCCCCATGGTCGACGACCATGATCCGCCCGCGACAGACGCCGCGATGCGCGCGATCTGTGTTCACAGCGGGTGGACGGTACCCGGTGTGGATCATCCCTCCGCTAACCCGGATGGTACGCCGATCCAGCGGCGATGGCGAGGCTGGCTACCGTAGCTATCAAGTTTGCCCGACCGGGATCTCAGCGCTCGGCCAGGACGGTCCACTCGATCGGTGACGCGGCGATGGCACGGCGCGTGGGACGGATGTAGGTGTCGCGGAAGTAGCTCGGCCCCGCCTGCTCGACGAGGCGCCAGCCGACGTCGGCCAGCAGCTCGCCCACCTCCTCGGGCACCAGTCCCGACTTCCACGTCTGCCGACGCTGCCGGAAGCGCCGGTACACCGCCTCGGCGCCGTAGAGGTTGGTGCCCTCGATGAAGTCCTGCCGGATGTAGGTGAACGCCAGCCGACTGCCCGGCGCGGCTCCGCTGAGTTGCGCGAACGTCGCGCGGACGGCCTCGGGGGTGAGGTACTGCGTGACGCCCTCGGCGATGAAGAAGGTGCGGAGCTCGGGGCGGTAGCCGTGGGACTCCAGCGCGGGGATCAGTGCGTCGCGCTCGAAGTCGACGGGCACCAGGCGCACCGACGCGGGGGTGCCGCCCAGCGCGCGCTGCAGCACGGCGGCCTTGCGGTCGATGTTGACCTGCTGGTCGACCTCGAACACCGGCATGTCGCTGTGCCGCGCGATCCGGCAGGCCCGGGTGTCCAGGCCCGCGCCGAGCACGACGACCGTGTCGGTCTCGTTGAGCGGATCGGAGAGACGTTCGTCGATGTAGCGCTTGCGGCAGGCGATGCTGGCCCACAGACCCGGCCCGGATCGGTCGGAGGCCGCCAGCGCCGCCCGTCGCAGCGCGTCGATCCGCGTCAGGCGCACCAGCGTGCGCAGCCGGCCGGGCAGCATCGACTCGGCGAGGTCGTCGTCGACCAGGCGGCGCAGCGGCGCCTCGTTGTGCTCGATCGCTGCCAGCACCATGGGCCCGAAGGCGGTCCCGGCGGCGGCGTCGGGGGAGCTCATCGTTTGTTGACGTACCCCGCGTCGACCGGCAGCGCCACCCCGGTGACGTACCGGGCCGCATCGGACACCAGCCAGAACACCGCGTTGGCGATGTCCTCGGGTTCCAGCGTCTGCACCGGCAGCGCGTTGCCCATGTCGGGTCCGCCCTGACCCTGCTGGGCGATGCCGTCGAGCCAGGACCGCGTGAACTCGTTGTCGATCATCGGTGTGTTCACCCCGGCGGGGTGCACGGAGTTGACCCGGATGCTGAACTGCGCGAGGAAGTTGGCGTAGGCGCGCATGATCCCGACGATGCCGTGCTTGGCCGCGGTGTAGCCGACCGACCCGGCGACCGGCGCGCCCAGACCGACGAGGCCGGCCACCGAACTGGTCAGCGCGATCGATCCGCCGTTGCCGAACTTGATCATCGGCTTCATTGCCACGTCGATGGTGTGGTACACGCCGGTGAGGTTGACGTCGATGACGTCCTGCCAGGCGTCCGGCGCCGCCATCGGTGCGATGCCGGCATTGGCGACGACGATGTCGAGCCGGTCGCCGAGCTTCTCCGTTCCGTCCCGCAGGGCGGCCTTGACGGCGTCACGGTCGCGGACGTCGGCTTCGTAGGGCAGGATCCGCGCGCCGGTCTCCTCGACGAGCTTCACGGTCGCGGCCAGGTCGTCGGGCGTCGCCAGGGGATAGGGCACCGATGGGATCTGCGCGCACAGGTCCAGCGCGATGATGTCGGCGCCCTCGGAGGCGAGCTTGACCGCGTGGGCGCGGCCCTGGCCCCGCGCGGCGCCGGTGATGAACGCGACCTTGCCGGTGAGTTCCCCCATGGGCGGTCCCTTCGCTTTCCTCGCGCGAGCGCTCGTCAGGGCCGCAACTGGCCCTTGGCCGGGTCGCCCGCGACGACCGGCGCCAGCATCTTGATGTCCGGCGCCCCGTCGAGGTGCTCGCCGATGGTCCCGAAGAGAGTGCCGATCGCGGGCGCGGTGCTGTGGGTCTGCAAGGCGTCGGCGTCGGCCCACTGCTCGACGAACACGAACGTGCGGTCGGCCTCGTGCAGTGCGTAGAGCTGGCATCCGGGCTCACCGTGCACCGCCTCTATGGCCTGCGTGCACGCGTCCCGGACGAGGTCGACGGATTCCGGCTTGGCGGTCATGGTGGCGACGACGACGACTGGCATGGGGCTCCTCGGCCTCGACGGTGAGCTGGACAGCTGTCCACCTTACCTAGGCGACACCCCACCGCTCACAGCACATCCACCCAGACGACGAGGCCGGCGATCACCGCGGCGAACACCACCAGGGCGGCCGCGTCCGCGGTGCTCACCCGGCTCTGTCCGGTGTGCCGCATCCGCAGTTCCCGCGCGATGAGGAACAGCGGGAACGTGACGCTGATCGCGATGGCGAAGCCCCCGATGATGTACGCCCAGACGAACCGGACGCCGTGCTTGCGCGCCTCGATCACTATGAGAATCCCCGCCGACAGGAACAGCAGCGAGATGTCGACGGTCAGCGACCGCGACCCGGGGTTGGCTTTCGAGTCGGTCAGGAAATCGACGAGGAACGACGCCGGACTGTGCAGATAGGCGACGTTCTGGCTCCAGGTCGCGATCAGCGCGGCGACCGCGATGAGCGCGTACACACCGCACAGCACCCTGCTGGGGATCGTCACGCCGCCGGGCCGTTCCGGCGAATTCGTCTCTGAGCCGACTCTGACCATGCCGGCACCATAGAACCGGCAGCGCCCTGTGCGAGACCAATTTGTGATCAGTGTGGCAGATGGTGCATCTGAGGCCATTGCGACTAGGCTTGCACACATGGCGAGTAAGACCGCAGCCCGCTCAACTGCCCGTCCGGCCAGGTCAAAGGCCGGTTCCCGGGGCGGTGGCCGGCCGGCCCGCCCGTCGGCTCCACGGCGTAAGCCGGCCCGGCGCAACCCGTCCGTCGTCGCGACCGCGGGCACCGCGGTCGGGCGCGGAGCGCGCGCCGGCTGGCTGATGCTGGCCAAGGGCGCCGGCAGCACCGCGCGGTCGGTGGGCCGGGCCCGCGACCTCGAGCCCGGTCATCGCCGTGACGGCATCGCGCTGGCGCTGCTGGGTCTGGCGGTCGTCGTGGCGGCCAGCTCGTGGTTCGACGCGGCACGGCCGGTCGGCGCGTGGATCGATTCCGCCATCCGGGTGCTCGTCGGCGGCGCGGTGGTGCTGGTGCCGCTCGCCTTGGCCGCCGCCGGTGTCGCGCTGATGCGTTCCGAACCCGACCCGGAAGCGCGCCCGCGGCTGATCCTCGGCGCGGCGATGATCGCGCTGCCCACACTCGGGCTCTGGCATCTGTGGTCCGGTTCGCCGCAGGATCCGGGTGCGCGGCAGCACGCCGCCGGGTTCTTCGGGTTCGCGATCGGCGGTCCCCTCGCCGACGGCCTGACCGCCTGGATCGCCGCACCGCTGCTGGTCATCGGGGTGGCGTTCGGGGTCCTGCTGGTGACCGGGACGACCATCCGCGAGGTTCCGGCGACGCTGCGCGACATGTTCACGACGCGGTGGCGCGGCGAGTACGACGACGAGTACGACACCGAATACGACGACTACGACGACGACCTCCGGGACGCCGACCAGCCCGAGGACTTCTCGGACGGCTACTACGACGAGAACCCCGCCGACGGCGCCGACGCCGCGTGGCCGTCACCCACTGCGCCCACCGTGCCGCTGGAGAAGCCGTCGGGCAGCCCGATGGACAACTACCCGTTGGACGACGAGCCGCCGGCCGCGCCGGAACCGGCCGCCCGCTCGCGCAAGAAGCCGCGCAAGGACCCGCCGAAGCTCTCGCTCGATCGGGTCGTGGAGGGGCCCTACACGCTGCCCCCGCTGGACCTGCTGATCGCCGGCGATCCGCCGAAGCGGCTGACGGCGGCGAACCAGGCCATGACGGATGCCATCTCCTCGGTGCTGCAGCAGTTCAAGGTCGACGCCGCGGTGACCGGTTGCACGCGCGGGCCGACCGTGACGCGCTACGAGGTCGAACTCGGGCCGGGCGTGAAGGTCGAGAAGATCACCGCGTTGCACCGCAACATCGCCTACGCGGTGGCCACCGAGAGCGTGCGGATGCTCGCGCCGATCCCGGGCAAGTCGGCGGTGGGCATCGAGGTGCCCAACACGGATCGCGAGATGGTGCGCCTGGCCGACGTGCTCACCGACCGGGTGGTCCGTTCCGATCACCATCCGTTGGTCATCGGCCTCGGGAAAGACATTGAGGGCGAGATGATCTCGGCCAACCTGGCCAAGATGCCGCACCTGCTGGTGGCCGGCTCGACCGGTTCGGGCAAGTCGAGCTTCGTCAACTCGATGCTCGTGTCGCTGCTCGCGCGGGCCACCCCGGACGAGGTCAGGATGATCCTGATCGACCCGAAGATGGTGGAACTGACGCCGTATGAGGGCATCCCGCACCTGATCACACCCATCATCACCGAGCCCAAGAAGGCGGCCGCCGCGCTGGCCTGGCTGGTCGAGGAGATGGAGCAGCGCTATCAGGACATGCAGGCCTCGCGGGTGCGCCACATCGACGTGTTCAACGAGAAGGTCCGGTCGGGGGAGATCACCGCGCCGCTGGGCAGCAACCGCGAGTACAAGCCGTATCCCTACATTCTGGCGATCGTCGACGAGCTGGCAGACCTGATGATGACCGCGCCCCGCGACGTCGAAGAGGCCATCGTGCGCATCACCCAGAAGGCGCGCGCCGCGGGCATTCACCTCGTCCTCGCCACCCAGCGGCCGTCGGTGGACGTCGTGACCGGCCTGATCAAGACGAACGTGCCGTCGCGCCTGGCGTTCGCGACGTCGTCGCTGACCGACAGCCGCGTCATCCTGGACCAGCCCGGTGCCGAGAAGCTGATCGGAATGGGCGACGGGCTCTTCCTGCCGATGGGCGCCAACAAGCCGCTGCGCCTGCAGGGCGCGTTCATCACCGACGAGGAGATCCACGCCGTCGTCTCCGCGACCAAGGAACAGGCCGAGCCCGAGTTCGTCGAGGGCGTCACCGCGGTCAAGGCCGGCGAACGCAAGGACGTCGACCCCGACATCGGCGACGACATGGACGTCTTCCTGCAGGCCGTCGAGCTGGTGGTCTCCAGCCAGTTCGGCTCGACGTCGATGCTGCAGCGCAAGCTGCGCGTCGGCTTCGCCAAGGCCGGGCGGTTGATGGACCTGATGGAGACCCGCGGCATCGTCGGACCGTCGGAGGGCTCGAAAGCCCGCGAGGTGCTGGTCAAGCCGGACGAGCTGGCCGGCACGCTGGCGCTGATCCGCGGCGGCAGCGATGCGGTGGGCGGCGAGGCCGACGACGACCCGGACTTCTGACGCGCGCCGGGCGCTACAGCGTCAACAGCATCCGGGTGTTGCCCAGGATGTTGGGCTTCACATAGGACAGATCGAGGAATTCGGCGACGCCCGTGTCATAGGAGCGGCACATCTCGTCGTAGACCTCGGCGGTCACGGGTGTGCCGTCGATCTCGGCGAAGCCGTGCTTGCCGAAGAAGTCGACCTCGAAGGTCAGTACGAAGATGCGCTGCAGACGCAGCTCCTTGGCCACGGTGAGCAACTGCTCGACGATCGCGTGCCCGACACCGTGACCCCGCACCTTGGGGTGCACGGCGACGGTGCGTACCTCGCCCAGATCCGACCACAGCACGTGCAGCGCGCCGCAGCCGATCACCTCGCCGTGCAGTTCGCCGACCCAGAATTCCTGCACCGACTCGTACAGCGTCACGAGGTTCTTCTCGAGCAGAATCCGTCCGGCATAGATGTCGACGAGCGCTTTGATGTCCGGCACATCGGACGTCCGGGCCCGCCGCACGACGAGCTGCGCGGGGGACTCCTCGGGTGCTGCGCTCACACGGGGAAGGGTATCGGCTCTGGCAACCAGTATTCTGTTGCGGTGCCGGGCCAACCACATACCGATCCGGTGGTTCCGCGCGCTCGTGTCGCCAATGTCGCCAATGCGCTGACCGGTGTCCGATTGATACTGGTGCCCGTCTTCCTCGTCGTGCTCTTCGTCGGCGACGGACATGAAACGTATTGGCGGGTGGTCGCATTCGTCGTGTTCGCGGTCGCGGTCATCACCGACCGGTTCGACGGGGCGCTGGCGCGCAGCTACGGCATGGTCACCGAATTCGGCACCCTGGCCGACCCGATCGCGGACAAAGCGCTCATCGGTGCGGCGCTCATCGGCCTGTCGGTTCTCGGGGATCTGCCGTGGTGGGTGACGGTGGTGATCCTCGCTCGCGAGCTCGGTGTGACCGTGCTGCGGCTGGTGGTGTTGCGACGCGGTGTCATCCCGGCCAGTCGCGGCGGCAAGCTCAAGACCCTGGTGCAGGCCGTGGCCATCGGCCTCTTCGTACTTCCCTTGAGCGGCGGGTGGCTCACCGGCGCCTGGGTGATCATGCTGGCTGCGGTGGTGCTGACGCTGGTCACCGGGGTGGACTATCTCGTCTCGGCGGTGAGGGACTCCCGTGGACGATCCGCTGGTCACTGACGACGCCCGCGCGCTGGTCGCCGACCTGACCGTGCGCCGCCAGACGATCGCGACGGCCGAGTCGCTGACCGCGGGACTGCTGGCGGCCACACTCGCCGGAGTGCCCGGGGCCAGCGCGGTGCTGCGCGGCGGGCTCGTCACCTACACCGTGGAGACGAAGATCGAGCTGGCCGGCGTGGCGCCCGAGTTGCTCGCCGACGTGGGCCCGGTCGCCGCACCGACCGCGCGGGCCCTGGCCGTCGGTGCGATGCAGCGGTGCGGTGCGACGTGGGGCGTCGGCTTGACCGGGGTGGCCGGACCCGAGCCGCACGGCGGACATCCCGTCGGCACGGTGTTCCTCGGGGTGGCCGGTCCGGTCGACACCGACGTGGTGGAACTGCACGTCGACGGCACCCGCTGGGACATCCGGCTGGCGGCCGTGCACGCCGCGGTCTCGCGGCTGCGGCGGCTGGTCGAGCAGGGTTGAAGGTCACCGGATCAGGTCGGGAACCATCCGGGCGACATCGCGCGTTGGTGGAAGTAGTCATGCAGACGCCACACTCAACCAAGGAGAGCGCGATGACGGCATTGCTGCGCGAGGTGATCGGCGACGTGCTGCGTCGCGCCCGGATCGAGCAGGGGCGCACCCTGCGCGAGGTCTCGGATTCGGCACGCGTGAGCCTCGGTTATCTGTCCGAGGTGGAACGGGGCCGCAAGGAGGCCTCCAGCGAACTGCTCGGGGCCATCTGCGGGGCCCTGGACGTCCCGCTGTCGCGCGTGCTGTCCGAAGCGGGCGACGAACTGGCGATCGAGGAGTCCCGCGCCGCGGTGTCCGATGTGGCCACCACCCACATCGACGTCAGCACCAAGGTCGTCATTCCGCAGGTCGTGTCGATGGCGGTGGCCTGATCCCGGTCCGAGCAGGGGTGTGGTGATCTGCGGGTAACCGATAGGTTGGGACCACGGTAGTTTGCGAACCAGCCGGCACAGTTGACACAAACGAAGGCGGAATGAACTCATGGCCAATCCGTTCTCCAAGGCGTGGAAGTACCTCATGGCGCTGTTCAGCTCCAAGGTCGACGAATACGCCGACCCGAAGGTGCAGATCCAGCAGGCCATCGAGGAAGCTCAGCGCCAGCACCAGGCGCTGACGCAGCAGGCGGCGCAGGTGATCGGCAACCAGCGTCAGCTCGAGATGCGGCTCAACCGCCAACTGGCCGACATCGAGAAGCTCCAGGTCAATGTCCGGCAGGCGCTGACCCTCGCCGACCAGGCCACCGCTGCCGGTGACGCCGCCAAGGCCACCGAGTACAACAACGCCGCCGAGTCGTTCGCCGCGCAGTTGGTCACCGCCGAGCAGAGCGTCGAGGACCTCAAAGGCCTGCACGATCAGGCGCTGCAGGCGGCCGGTCAGGCCAAGAAGGCGGTGGAGCAGAACGCGATGGTGTTGCAGCAGAAGATCGCCGAGCGCACCAAGCTGCTCAGCCAGCTCGAGCAGGCGAAGATGCAGGAGCAGGTCAGCGCGTCGCTGCGGTCGATGAGTGAGATCGCCGCGCCGGGCAGCACCCCGAGTCTCGACGAGGTGCGCGACAAGATCGAGCGGCGCTACGCCAACGCGATGGGTGCCGCCGAGTTGGCGCAGAACTCCGTGCAGGGCCGCATGATGGAGGTTCAGCAGGCCAGCGTGCAGATGGCGGGACACTCCCGCCTCGAGCAGATCCGTGCCTCGATGCGCGGGGAGCAGCTGCCCGCCGGCGGAACGACGCCCGCCCAAGCCCCCGCGACTCCGGCGACGAACACCAACGCAACGCCGGAAAATCCGCTGTCGCAATAGTTCTCGAAGAGGGTGCCGTGAGTAGTCGCAGCAGCAGACCAGAAGCCTGGCGGTCCTTGGCCCAACGCGGCGTCGACAGCGCCGCGGAGTGGTCGAACCTGCTGGCCGACAAGCTCAACGCCGCCGCCGATCCGCGCGCGAAGCTGCTCCGCAAGCGGCGCTGGGCGTTGCGCCTCGCGGTCTTCTTCACGGTGTCGGCGCTGTTCTGGCTCGCGGTGACCGCGGTGCTGGCGTCGTGGAGCACGCCGGTGTGGGCGTTGTTCATCCCGTCGCCGATCGCGGTCGGCGCCGCTTTCCTGGCCACCCTGGCTTTCCTGCGCTATCGCTGGCTGCGGGGCGAACCCCTGCCGCCGCAGCGCACCGCGTCCGCGCGACGGCTGCCGCCGTGGGGGTCGGCGGCCCGCCAGCCGATGGCCGCGCTGGCTTCCTCCGAGCGGGGCCTGATCTCGCTGCTGGGCGTGATGGAGCGCGGCAGGATGCTGCCTGCCGACGAACTGCGCGACCTGCGGGCGACCGCCGAACAGACCGCGGCGACGATGGCCGCCACGGCCACCGAGGTGGTGTCGATGGAGCGGACGATCAGTTCGGCGCCCCAGTCCCGGTCCCACCTCGCGCCCACCATCGCGGCGTTCGCAACGCAGCTCGACCGCGGTGCCCGCCAGTACAACGACATGGTCTCCGCCGCAGCGCAATTGGTGTCGGCCGCCAACTCCGGGTCGATGTCGAGCTCGCCGATGACGCAGCGGCGGTACCGCGACCAGCTGGCGACGGCGACCGACCGGCTGACCGGCTGGGCGCAGGCGTTCGACGAGTTGGGCCGGTTGCGGGCCTGAGGCTCAGAACGTCGGGCGCAGGGACGGGAACACCGTCGCGGCGACCGCCCGCAGCGGCGCCTTGACAAGGCAGTCGAAGAGATCGAAGTAGTCGCGCCACAGCGTGATCCGGCCCTCGCGTACCTCGAACGTGCCGCACACCCAGAACTGCAGCCGCAGCGGTCCGACGATGAGCGCGTCCGTGCGCTCGGTCAGCACCACGGGGCCTTCCGCGGCGATGCGGTGGAACTTCACCGCGAACCCGACCCTGCCCTCGCCGCTGCGCAGCAGCTTCATGATGCGCGCGCGTCCCCGGATCGAGGGCAGGCCGACGTTCTGCCACAGCAGTTCGGGGGCAGCCAGCGATTCCACGGTGTCGAAATCCTCGTCGGCCAGCGCGAACAGGAACGACTCCACGGTGCGCGCATTGTCCGCGATCGCCGTAGAGGAGGTCGGCAGCAGCGGATCCTGGGCATCAGTCATATCGCGTGAGCCTAGTGGCGGACGCTGTGGCAGGGTAGCCCGCATGCGTGTCGCCGTGGTCGCCGGACCGGACCCCGGGCACGCCTTCCCCGCCATCGCCCTGTGTCAGAAGTTCTCCGCCGCCGGGGACACCCCGAC